>JBOHSY010000158.1:0-7206 GCA_050733355.1 Gemmatimonadales bacterium
GGCCACGACCACGCGGTCGGGCAGCGCCGCGCGCCACGCGGCGAGCACCTGGCGCCGCACCCGTTCCGGCAGGTGGCGCCCCCGCCCGGTGTGGACGTTCACCGCGACGCCGGCCACCGGCCGGGCCGCCATCCATCGGGCGTAGGCCGTCAGGGCGTCCCCGGCCGGCGTGCGGCCGCGAAACGGGACCGGCACCGCCGGAACCAGGCCGCGCTCGAGTCGCGCGCGCACCCGCTCGGCCGCGGCGGCGTCGCTCATCCGGCGACGGCCCGCTCGGCGTTCCCATGCTCGATCGCGGCCCGGACGCCCGGGTCAAGCTCGAGCAGGTCGAGCTTGGCCAGCGCGTTCTCGGGAAGCCGGAGCGGCAGGCCGGTGCCGAACACGAACCGCTCGGCGCCGACCGTGGCCAGCAGCATCTCGAGGTGGTCTTCCGGCGGACCCCAGAGCCAGCAGATGTCCCACCAGATCCGGGCCGCCTCCTCGGGCGTCGAGCCGAAGTGCACCTCCTGCACGAAGCCGCGGTCCGCGTGCGTGACGACGAACCGAGCCCCCGGGTGCGATCGGACCAGCGTGCGAACGGCCGCGGCGGGCAGCTCGGGCGCACGGTCGTGCGGGTGACGCTGGCGCCCGTCCTCCAGCCGGACGGCCATGAGAATCGGCATGCCGGCGTCGCCGCACGCCGCCACGAGCGCACGCATCTCGGGGCCGGCAGGATCGATCGCGAACAGCGTGGGGTCGCACCGTACCGCGGGCGCACGCGCGTCGCGCGCCGCCGCGAGGTCCGACTCCCAATGCGGCAGCGCCGGGTGCACGGCGGGCACGGGACGGAGCCTCGCCTCGCGCGCGGCTACCTCGTAGAGCCATGCATTCCCTTCGGCCGGGTCGCGCCAGAAGAGCCCCGGCAGGTGCGTGGCCCAGGCCCGCTCGATGCCCGTGCGATCCATGGCACGCAGGACCGCGTCGGCCGAGGTCCCCGGCACGCGCCGCCAGGGATAGGCGCCGAGAAACAGATTGACGTCAATCCGCATCAACGGCCGGGAAGGCGTGCGGAGGGAAGACGCGGACGGCGTTCCGCCAGGCGACCAGCTCGAGCTCCGCGGGCGGCAGCAGGTGCTCGAGGTAGCGGAGCTTGGCCCAGCCGGTCTCGATCGTGAGGTCGCAGCCCCAGATCAGCCGCTCGACGCCGACCGCCGCCACGCACGCCTCGAGCATCCCGCCGTCCACGCCGCTGCCGGAGAGGTCGACCACCACGTTGGGCACGTCCCGGACCGCGCGGAGCGTATGCAGCCAGTCCCCGCCGCCACCGATGTGGGCGAGGATGAACCGGACGCCGGGGTGCCGCCGTGCGAGCGCGCCGAGCTCGATCGCGTCCGAGGCCTCCTGCCCGGGCCAGTCGCGGCGCCGGTGCTGCCAGACGTGGTGCAGCACGGGCGCGCCGAGCTCGCCCGCGAGCCGGACGATCGGATCCAGCAGCGGATCGTCCGCCCGGCGGCTGGCCGCGAGCTTCACGCCGATCAGGCCGGCGCCGAGTCCCCGGCGAATCTCGCGTTCCGCGTGAGCGGTGTAGTTCGGGTTGACCGCGACATACCCGCGGATCCGGTGGGGGTGCGCGCGCTGGAGCGCCCGCATCGCGTCGTTGGCGTGCTCCAGATCGGCCGGCGAGGGGAAGTAGGTCGGCGAGGTCCCGCCCCACGTGCCGAGGATCGAGGCAACGTGGATGGTGATGCCGATCCGCTCGCCCGCGCGCAGGCGGCTCGCGTTCCGCTCCTGCCAGTCGGGCCGAGGCGCCCGCTCCGTCAGAAAGTGCGCGTGGACGTCGATCAGCACGCCCGAAATTGTACGACGCCGCGCGGCGCGATTGTAGGGGCTACTGCCGGGCGACTTCGTGCAGGGCGTCGTCCAGGAGGGCCAGGGTCGCGTCGATGGTCGGCTCGTCGTGCGCGAGCGAGACGAAGTCGTACGCCGAGCGCTTGAACAGCACCCCTCGGCGCGCCGCCGCCCGGGCCAGGGCCCGGGCGTGCCGCTCTTCCCGGAATTGCCAGAAGCACATCTGCGGCACGCCGGCGACTCCCGCGACCACCTCCCCGTGGCGTGCGGCCAGGGCCTCGAGTCCGGCGAGCAGCCGGGCGCCGAGCCTGCCGAGCTGCGCCGGCACGCGCTCACGCTCGAGCACCGCGAGCGTGGCGCGCGCCGCGGCGAGCGACACGAACTCGGTCGAGAGCGTCGACGAGATCCAGGTGTGCGCCACCGCACTCATCACCTCGCGCCGGCCGCCCACCACTGCCAGCGGAAAGCCGTTGGCAATGGCCTTGCCGAGCACCGCGAGGTCGGGCCGGAGGCCGTAGCGCTCGGTGCCGCCCCCCAGCGCGAGCCTGCCGGCCGTCTTCACCTCGTCGAGCACGAGCAGCGCGCCCGCCCGCTCGGTCTCCGTACGGACGGCCGTCAGCCATTCCGGCGTGGGCTCGGCAACGACCACCGGCTCGGTCACGACGCACGCGAGGCGGTCGCCGGCGGCGCGAATGAGCCGCCGGCTTCCGTCCACGTCGTTGAACGGCAGCTCCGAGTACAGCTCGCGCGTGGCGCCTGGAATACCGGCCCCGCCGCCGCCCTGGCACCAGTCGAGCCATCCATGGTAGCCGCACCCGATCACGAGATCGCGACCGGTGGCCGCGCGGGCCAGTCGGACGGCTGCGGCACAGGCCTCCGCACCGGTCTTGAGAAAGCGGAGCTGCTCGAGGCACGGCATCAGCCGCCGGAGCTCCGACGCCACCTGCTCCTCGAGCACGGGCGGCAGCGGGCCGACGACGCCTTCTTCGACCGCCGCAACCGCCGCCCGCGTGACCTCCGGATGGGCATAGCCGAGCGCGACCGCGCCCAGCGCCATCACGTAGTCCACATACTCCCGCCCGGCCTCGTCTCGTACCCGGCAGCCGCTCGCGCTCACCATGCGCGCCGGCGGCTGCCACTCCCCCGGCTCGGGCGGGCCGAACAGCGCCTCCGGGCGTTTGCTGCCGGTGGATGTGAACCCGGCAACGGGCCAGTCGCTCACGCGAGCTCGAGCTCCCCGAAGCTCGCCCGCGGCTGCCGGTCTCCGCGGAGCCAGACCCAGCCGCCCCGCCCGCTCCACACGAGCTGACCGGCGCGCCGCTCGCGCCCGGGGCGCATCTCATTCACGATCAGGTCGAAGGCCACCCGCTCGCCGCCGCGGCGCGCTGCCCAGTCGGGAGGGCGGATCGCGAGCGTCACGAGATACCCGGTGTCGGTGGGCGACCAGTCGCCGTGGACGTCGAGACCCGCCGCGCCCTCGGCACCGGCCGGCCGCACGCGGAGCCGCCGGTCGCCCTCCTCCGGAACGACGAGCGCGCCGAGCGCCGGGCTCCCGGCGTCGGCCGCGAGGTACACCTGCACGCCGTCCGAGTGGATGTCGTCCGGCTCGTTGTCGAGGCGGAGCGGAGGCGCGTCGGCCGGGCGGAGCACGAGATCGGGCTTGGTGACCTCGACCGCGAGGTAGAGCGCCTCGTCGTCCCAGTTGGCCCAGGCCGTGGCCGCGAGTTCGTCGGGGCCGGCGTACGGCTCTTCGCTCCGCCGGTACTGATCGTCGTGGTCGAGGTTCAGCGGGTGCGAGAGGTCGAACCCGTCCAGCGTGCCGTCCAGGGCCGGCGGGACGTCCACCCACGGCGCCCTGCCCTGCTCTCCGAGGGGCCGGACCCGGGTGACCAGCGGCTCGAACGCCACCGGCAGTTCCCGCCGCCCGCCGAGCCGCACAACGCCGTCCGGCCGCTCGATCTGCCAGCCGTCCACCACCTGCCGATGCCGTTCCCGACCGGCCGCCGTCGCCACCTCGATCGTCTCGGCGGCAAGGGTGAGCGCTGGTGCCGGATCGCGCATCGACAGGAGCGCCACGAGCCGGACCGGCGCGGCGTGCGCGCGGCGTACGAGGAATCGCGCAGCCGGCGAGCCGGGCGTACCCGGGGCGGTGGCGCGCAGCAACTCGCCCGGGCCGGCGAACGCGACCACGAGGCGACGATGCGCCGCCGTCGCGTGCACGGCGATCGCATCATCCGCGTCGGGAACGAATCGCTCGACGGCGCTGGTGAACTCGTCGTCGAGCCGGGCGGGCTCCCAGCGTCCGCCCGAGTGCACGGTGATCTCGCCCGCCAGGTGCCACGGCAGCTCGAGCGTGGGCTCCCCATCTCCCGCGAGCTCGACGACGTCGAGCAGGTACTCCTGATGCGACACCAACGTCCGGCGGAGCGCACCGTAACTGCCCTGGACCCAGCTCCAGTCGCCATCGGTCTCGAAGAACTCGCACGTGGCGTCGCCGGCCGGCTGCGACGTGCCGTCGAGCCGCGGTGCATTGTGTGCGAGCGTCGACCGATACCAGAAGAGGTCGCCCGCCACGTAGCTGCCGGTCCCCGGATCCGGAAGCCAATGCACGCCGCGCTCATGCAGGGTGAGGTGCAGGCGGTCGGGGTGACCGTGGCCGCCTCCGTACGGGCCGCACTCGAGGCTCGCGTACCGCTCGCCGCTCCGGAGCACGGCGAGCCCCTGCGACTCGAGCAGCACGCTCCGGGGCCGCCACCGGGTCGCGTCACCCGCCGTCGTGGGAGGCATCGAGAGCAGCATCCACGACGAGAGGTCCTCGCGACCGCGGCGGACCGGCACGGGCTCGCCCGCCTCGTGCAGGTACGAGTCGAATGTTCCCGCGGGGGGTGGCGGCTCGGCGTAGAGCCGCGCCAGCCAGTCGTCGAGTTCACTGTCCGCCGGCCCGCCGGCCCGCCGGCCCGCCTCCCAGAGCTCGAGGTACATCGGTTGCGCGAGCGACACACCGGAACGGGCATCCTTGCGCGCGGGAAACGTCGCATCGGGGAGGGCCGTCAGCGCGGGCGCCAGCAGCGCGGCGCGCACCCGATCCGCAACCTCGGCCTCGCCCCGCGGGTCGAGGTCCGCGGCCCGGACCCAGTCGAGCCCGACGAGCAGTCCGCGCAGCGCGAAGAGATGATAGTTCTCGCCCTCGTACCACATGCCGTCGGCGCCGAACCCCTGAAGCGCATGGGCGAGCAGGCCCGAGGGACCGCCGAGGGCACCCCCGAGCAGCTCCTCGTCCTCGAACCAGACCGCGAGCGCGGCCAGCGCCGCGTTGTGCCAGGTCTGACGGTTGGAGAATCCCTCGTTGAATTCGCCGATCAGCCCCGCGGCTTCCTCGCCGATCAGGTCCATCGCGCGGCCGGCGGCTGGATCGAGCGCGTTGGTTTCGCGCAACAGCGCGGCTGCCGCCACCAGATTGGTGATCCAGATCGACTCGAGATAGGTGGAGAAGAACGGGCGGCTGGGACCCAGGACGTTGTCGCTGTTGGGATAGTCGAGGTAGCGCTCGCCGTACGCGCGGAGAATCGCCGCGGCCCGGTCGGCGGCCATCGCGCCGCCCCCGAACGCCGCCACCGCCGCGAGATGCGCCGCGCGCTCGGCCAGCCAGAGGTGCTGGAACCGCGCCCACCAGCGGTGCTGCCGCTCGCCGCCCGCGCGCTCGCCGCATCGCGAGCACCGGTGCGCGTCCGGGCTCCAGGGATCGAACAGCAGCGCCGCCCCGTCGCGAGGACACATGCCGCCGTCCACCGACAGCAGGGCTTTCGCCGCGGGGACGGGCGGGTCGTGCTCGAGGACGGGCCGGGCGCGCTCGACGAGCCGCGCGAGGAGCCGGGAAAGATCGGGCGAGCGGCGCACCTCGTCGCGACGCGCGGCGACCCCCTTGCCGGTCAGCACCGGCGCACTCCGCCCGCCTCCCAGCTCACCGGCAGCAGCTCGGCGCCGCCGGCGACGGCCGCCGATCGCGCTGCGGCGACGTCGTCGCCGGCCAGGAAGAACATGCACCCGCCGGCTCCCGAGCCGGCGGCCTTGCCTCCGAGCGCACCGGCGTCGCGCAGGGCGTGCTCGAGCTGCGTCATCCCCGGCGTGCTCATGCGCCCGTCGAGAGCCCGCTGCAGCCGCCAGTTGTCGGACAGCAAGGAACCCACCCGCGAAAGATCGGCCGCGCGGAGCGCCTCGGCCATGCACTCGGCCACCTCGCAGAGGCCCCGGAGCGCCGCGACGACGCCGGGCTCACCTCGCTCGTAGGCGCCCATCACCCGGGCGATCGTGTCGCCCGAGACCCGCGAGGCGCCGGTATAGCAGAGCACCGTTCGGCGGGCGAGCTCATCCGCGAAACGAGGGTCGAGCTGGAGCGGCTCGACCGTAACCCGGGGATCGCGGAATCGCAGCAGGTTGAAGCCGCCCAGCGCCGCGGCCCACTGGTCCTGGCGGCCGCCGGGCACGCCGACCTCCACTGCCTCGAGTCGCCAGCCGGCCTCGGCCAGCTGGCGCGGCGACGCCGGCCGCGCGTCCTCCGGCGCGAGCGCGGCGGAGACCGCGGCCACGAGCGCAACGTCCAATGCGCCCGAACCACCGAGCCCCGAGCCCTTCGGCGCGTCGGAGCGTGTGGTGAGCGTCACCGGTGGCACGGCGCCGAGCATGCGGAGCACGGCCTTGTGCAGATCGAGCCGGCCGTCGATCGCGAGGACGGCCGCGGACGGGAGGTCGACCCGCTGTCCGATGTCGTCGGCCACCAGATGGAACCCGCTGCCTTCCGGCCGGACCTCCGCGCGCACGAACAGGCCGATCGCCGCGTTGACCACGGCGCCGCCCTCGCGCTCGGAGAACGGCGGCACGTCGGTCCACCCGCCGGCAAAATCCAGTCGCACCGGCGCGACCGCGGCGGCCGGGCGCATCAGGGCGCCACCTCCCAGTCCTGCACCGTCACGAGCTCACCGCGCAGATCCATGCGCACCCCCTGCACCCGCCGGTTGGCGCCCTGCACACCGCGCGCGTGGTAGAGAAACACCACCGGCGCGGAATCGGCCAGCGTGCGGAGCGTGGCCGCGACGTCGGGGCCCGCCTGGGCGCCCGCCAGCTCGGCGAGCGGGCGAAGATAGCCGAGCCCCAAGTCGCCCGGAATGCCGAGAATGGCCGCGTCGAAGTCGCGCTGCGGCCCGTACAGGCGCGCGAGAAACGTGGACAGCTCGAGCTGGCGGATGCGAACCTCGAACCCGGCCCGGCCAAGGTGCGCCTGGACGAGCTGCTCCAGCGTGCCTTCACCGGAGCCCGCAGTAAGGATCTCGAAGGCGGGAGCGGGCGGGAGCGGGCGGGAGCGGGCGGGAGCGGCAACAACAC
>JBOHSY010000159.1:0-3575 GCA_050733355.1 Gemmatimonadales bacterium
GCGCTTGCCAGCCGCCGGCCGTCGAGCGCACCCACCGCGCCTTCGCCCTCGGTCCGGGCAAAGTCGAACGTCCCCCGCGCCCCCACGAATCGGTTGAGCTGAAGTCCCACGCCGCCGCCGGCGGTCCAGCCGGTGCTGAGCGATGCCGTTCCCGCGTCGTTGAGATCGGTGAGTGACGAGTTGCCGCCGCCGTTGGCGAAGAAGACGACGGTCGGACGATCGCTGAATGGGGAACGGGGCTCCGGGATGGTGGTGGGGGTGGACTGGGCCGAAACGGCAACCGGTGCGAGAAGGGCGAAGATCAGCCCTGCCTTGGAGATCGAACTGGGAGACATCGTCGTTCCTTTGTGCAGACCTTGAGGTTGTGACATCTCGATCGACTAGGACAACAGTGCTGCGCTTGACCGGCCGGTCGATCTGGCAAACACTCGTGCCCGCCGGAGGGTTCCGGCGAGCACGCGGGTGGAAGTGGCGCGGGTGACTATACTTCCTCGAACCCAAGAACAGGCACCGTGTCGGAGCTTCAGGAGCGCCTCGCCGCCGCCCTCGCCGGCCGCTATCGCATCGCCGGCACCGTCGGCGCCGGTGGGATGGCAGTCGTCTTCCAGGCGCACGACCTCAAGCACGATCGTCCGGTCGCCATCAAGGTGCTGAAGCCCGAGCTGGCCGAGGCCGTCTGGGGCGGGCGGTTCCTCCGCGAGATCCAGATCGCCTCCCGGCTCCAGCACCCCCACATCGTCCCGCTCTACGACTCGGGCGAGGCGGACGGCACCCTCTACTACGTCATGCCGTACATCACGGGGGAGTCGCTGCGGGCCCGCCTCGCCCGTGAAGGTCCCCTTCCTGTAGCCGAAGCGTTACGACTCGCCCGGGAGGTGGCCGAAGGGCTCCGCCACGCGCACGCCCAGGGTGTCGTCCATCGGGACATCAAGCCGGAGAACATCCTGCTGGCCGACGGGCACGTGCTCGTGTGCGACTTCGGGATCGCCCGCGCCCTCTCCCTCGCGGCGGACGATACTTCCACCCAGCCCGGGCTCGTCATCGGCACGCCATCCTACATGAGCCCGGAGCAGTGCTCCGCCGCCGACGATCTCGACGCCCGATCGGACATCTACTCCCTCGGCTGCATGCTGTTCGAGATGCTCGCGGGCGAGCCGCCCTTCCGCGGCGCTAACGCGCTCGCGCTGATGGCCCAGCACACGAATGCCCGGCCCCCGGCGCTCCGCCGCTTCCGTTCCGACGTGCCCCTCGGGGTCGAGGCCGCGATCGAACGCGCGATGGCAAAGCTCGCCGAGAAGCGGTTTCCTACCGCGGCCGACCTCCTCAACGCGCTCGATTCGCCGAGCGGTGTCTTCTCACCTGCCCAGCGTCCGCCGACCGCCGCGATCGTCGTGCTGCCGTTTGCCAACCTGAGCGGGGACCCCGAAAGCGAGTACCTGAGCGATGGGATCAGCGAGGAGCTGATCCAGGCGCTGTCCCAGCTCCCGGGCCTGCAGGTCGTGGCGCGGACCACGGCCTTCGCGCTGAAGGGAAAGCGCGAGGACGTCCGCGAGATCGGCCACCGGCTCAGGGTGGACACGGTGCTCGACGGGAGCGTCCGCGTTGCGGGCGACCGGATCAAGGTCTCGACCCAGCTGATCGATGCCGCCGAAGGGTACCAGCTCTGGTCCGCCCAGTACGAACGCCGCACCGGCAACAGCTTCGCGCTGGAGGACGAGATCGCGCGGACCATCGCCGAAGTGCTGAAGCATCGGTTGGCCGGGCAGCCCGACCCCGCGCCCACCCCTCCGGCGTCACCCGTGGTGCCCAGGCGCGACGCGCAGGCGCACGAGGCATACCTCAAGGGGCGGCACCACTGGAACAAGCGCACCGAGGCGGGGATCGCCCGGAGCATCCAGTGGTTCGACCAGGCGATCGCCCGGTGCCCTGACGACCCCGCGTTTCACGCGGCCCTCGCCAATGCTCACCTGATGCTGGGCATCTATGGGCTCGCACCAGCCGACCAGGTGATGCCGAAAGCGAAGGCGGCCGCCGAGGAGGCGCTGGTGTTGTACGGCCGGGCGGCCGAGGCGCACGCGGCGCTGGCCACGGTGTGCGCGCTGTACGAGCGGGACTGGCCCGGGGCGGAGCACCACTTCCGGCTCGCGACCGAGCTGGACCCGGCTTACGCGACGGGACACCAGTGGTGCGCGATGCACCTGCTCGCGCCGCTGGCGCGCTTCGACGAGGCGCGGCGTGAGCTCGAGCGCGCGCGCGAGCTCGACCCGCTCTCGCCGGCGATCCTCACCAGCGTGGGCGTGCTCTCCTTCTTCCAGGGAGACCATGACCGCGCGATCGCCGAGCTCGCGGAGGTCCTCGAGCTCGACGCCGGGTTCGCGGCCGCGCACTTCTTCCTCGGGCAGACGCGCCTCCGGCGCTCCGAGTCGGACGCAGCCCGCAGCTCGCTCGCCCGTGCCGTGATGTTGTCCGGGGAAAGTGTCGAGACCGTCGCGGGCCTGGCGTACGCCGATGCCGTGACCGGCCGGGAGGGGGAAGCGCGAGCCGCACTCGAGCAGCTCGTGAGGCGAGCGGAACGGGCCTATGTCTCTCCGGTCCGCCTGGCCCAGATCCATCTCGGCCTGGGCGACGAAGGGAAGGCGCTGGACTGGCTCGCACGCGGCCTGGAATGCCGCGCTGCCGAGACGGTTTGGCTGGGGGTGCACCCGGTGTACGACCCGCTCCGGCGGGCGCCACGGTTTGTTTCGATGCTGGAACAGATCGGGCTGGGCGGCGGGTTGGAGAGTACCCGGGTTGCGATCACTCCTCGACGGGGGCCGCTTTCAGCGTCGCGCCCACCCTCGGCCTAGAACTGGCCTCTATGAGCCGTGCAGAGCAGACGGAATCGGGTTCCCAACTTTCGTCGTAGCGTCAAGAGTGTCTCGACCTCGCCATCGGTTAGGTCATTCAGGCGCTGCATCTCCTCCCGAGTCAGCGATATAGGGTCCAGCACGCCTCCCTCTTCCAGTATCTCGACCTTCGTTCTTGGGTCAGCGACCATACGATGCCTCCGTAGGTGGGCTCAGACTGCCCACATCCTCAACCCGCACAGCCTCCCACTTCCGTCGCACCTGAGACATGAGTTCTGCAAACCCGGCTCCGTCCCGTAGCGAAGCCAGCAGCGGATCGCGCTCAGCCAGGAGCGGATAGTTCGAGAAGTTCTGGTCTACCGCCGCGTTCTTGAGCCAGCGCAGCGCCTCGTCCGTGTCGCCCAAGATCGCGTGGCATTGCGCTACGCACCAGGAGTACTCCATGTCCTCCCAGGCGGCCGCCCTGACCTCCTCGGATAGCAGCGCTCGCGCCTCCCGCCGGCCCATGAGCGCCAGCTTGTAGAAGATGCCGAGCTGCGCGAAAAGCGTGTCCGGCATGTCGTGCGCGAGACCATCGAAGATCTCGTACGCCCGCTCGTTGCGCCCGTTCATCGCCATGATCTGCCCGTAGGTGAGCCGCACGATCGGATTGCCCGGATCCATCTGCGCCGACCGCCGGAACGGCTCGACTGCGCCGACGAGGTCCCCCTCCATCAGCGCCAGGAATCC
>JBOHSY010000160.1:0-4565 GCA_050733355.1 Gemmatimonadales bacterium
CATCCAGAATTCGGTGAGATGACGCCGCGTCTTCGACTTCTCCGCCCGGAACGTCGGCCCGAAGCAGTACACCTTGCCGTGCGCGGCCGCCCCGGCCTCGACGTAGAGCTGGCCGGTCTGCGCCAGAAACGCCTTCCCCAGATCGAAGTAGTCGGTCGAGAAGAGATTTCCCGCTTCCTCTCCGATGGCGCCGGTGAGAATGGGCGTGTCCACCAGCATGAAGTCGCGCTGGTAGAAGAAGTCGCGGATCGCCTGCACGATCTCGTGCCGCACCCGGGCGATCGCCACCTGGCGCCGGCTCCGGAGCCAGAGGTGCCGGTACTCGAAGAGGTATTGGGTGCCGTGCTCCTTGGGCGTGATCGGAAAGTCGGGCGACGGCCCGAGCACCGCGAGGTGGCTCGCGCCGAGCTCGTACCCGCCCGGTGAGCGCGGCTCCGCCCGCACCGTGCCCGTCACCGCCACGCTGGTCTCCTGGGTCAGCACCTGAAAGCCGTTCCAGACGTCGTCCGTCACTTCCTTCTTCGACAGCACGCACTGCACGACGCCGCTGCCGTCGCGAAGGACGAGGAACACGATCTTGCCGCTCGAGCGGGTGGTACACACCCACCCGCGCAGGGTGACGGTCTGACCGACGTGGTGCTCGAGCTCGGAGATGCGGGCGTAGGGCATAGGCGGGGGAGTCTATATCCGGGCGGGAGCAGGCGGCAGAGGGGCGCTAACCGACCCGGAACAGCTCCGTCGCTCGCGGATAGCGCGCCACCGCCCGCTCCCGCAGCGGCTGGTGTTCCGCCCGCTGGAGCGCGGGGTCGACGCCGATGATTTCCGCGGCCAGCTCGCGCGCCTTGCCCAGCAGATCAGCGTCGTCGGGGAGCCGGGCATGGCGCACCTCCATCCCGCCGCTCTGCCGCGCGCCGATCAGATCTCCCATGCCCCGCTCCCGGAGATCCAGCTCGGCGATCCGAAACCCGTCCTCGGTGGCGGCAAACTCCTTGAGGCGGGGCGGCACATAGTCGTCCGCCATCAGGATGCAGTAGCTGTTCCCAACACCGGCGCCCCGCCCCACCCGGCCGCGGAGCTGGTGGAGCTGCGCCAGTCCGAACCGGTCGGGGTGCTCGATCAGCATGACTGTGGCATTGGGGACGTCGATGCCCACCTCGATCACCGTCGTAGCGACGAGCGCGTGGACCTCGCCCGCGCGGAACCGCCGCATCACGTCGTCCCGCTCCTCCGCCTTCAGCCGGCCGTGCACCAACCCCACGTCGAGCTCGGGCCAGCGCGCCGCCAGGAGCTCCGCCATGGTGCTGGCGGCGCGGAGATCGGCCTTCTCCGATTCCTCGATCACCGGCAGGACGACGTACGCCTGGCGACCGGCGGCACACTCCTTCGCGACGAAGTCGAACACCTTGCCCCGCTGCCCGGCGGTGCGCACCGCCGTGCGCACGCTGCCCCGCCCCGGCGGCTTCTCCCGGAGAGTCGACACGTCGAGGTCGCCATAGAGCGTGAGGGCGAGCGAGCGCGGAATCGGCGTGGCCGTGAGCAGCAGGACGTCGGGCGCGGCGCCCTTGCCAATCAGCGCGGCCCGCTGCTCCACACCGAACCGGTGCTGCTCGTCGATCGCCACCAGACCGAGCCGGTGGAACGCGGTGGTCTCCTGCAGAAGGGCGTGGGTGCCCACGGCGATCCGCGCCTGGCCCGACGCCAGCCGTTGGCGCACCGCGGCCTTCTCCGCGGCGGTGAGGCGGCCCAGCAGGAGCTCGGGTCTCAGGCCCACCGGCTCGAGGAGTCCCGTGAGCGTCGCGGCGTGCTGCTCGGCCAGGAGCTCGGTGGGCGCCATGAGCGCCGCCTGGAAGTCGTTCTCCGCCGCGAGCAGCATCGCGAACAGCGCGACGATCGTCTTGCCGGTGCCGACGTCGCCCATGAGCAGTCGGTGCATGCGCTCGGGTGCGATCATGTCGGCGGTGATCTCGCGGAGGGCTCGCTGCTGGTCGCCGGTGAGCGACCAGGGCAGCGAATCGTGCAGTCGCTTCGTGAGCTCGCGCTTCACCACGAACGCCACCCCGCTTCGCTGGCGTTTGGCCAGCGAGCGGGCGCGGAGCAGCATGAGCTGAAGATCGAGCAGCTCGTCGACCGCCAGACGTCGCCGCCCCCGTTCCGCCTGCGCGACCGACGCCGGCCGATGCACGGCGCGGAGGGCGTCGGCCAGCTCGGGCAGCTCCAGCGACGCGCGCAGCTTGGCGGGCAGCAGGTCGCGCGACAGCGCGATCAGCGCATCCAGGTGCCGGTCCACCAGCCCGCGGATCACGCGGTGGCTCAGGCCCTCGGTGGCGGGATACACCGGCAGCACCTTGCCCGCGGCGAGCGGATCGGCGTCGCCGTCGGCCTCCGTGAGGATGAGATACTCCCGCGGCGCCATCTGGCGGCCATGGTAGAAGCGGATCGGTCCGGAAACGAGGAGGGTCTGGCCGACCACGATGGTGCGGTCGAGGAACGGCTGGCCGGGCCAGGCGCACTCGAGGAGACCGCTGTCGTCCCGGAGCACCGCGTGGAAGATGCGGAGCCCTTTGCGGGTGGGTACGATGCCCTTGGTGACCACGCGCCCGACGCAGGCGACCTCGTCGCCCACCTTGACGCGGGCGAGCGGCGTCACGGTGGACGCGTCGACGTAGCGGTGCGGGAGATGCCAGAGGAGATCGCGGGCGGTGCGGATGCCGAGCCGGGCGAGCGCCTCGGCTCGCCGCTCGCCGATGCCCTTGAGGAACTTGACGGGCGTGTCGAGGCGGAGCGCGCTCACCCCTCGCCCACGAGATTCGCCGCGAAGCGCTCCGGGTCGAACGGCTCGAGATCGTCGATCGTCTCGCCGAGGCCGACGAAGCGGATCGGCAGGTCGAGCTCCCGGCGGAGGGCCACGACGGCGCCGCCCCGCGCGCTGCCGTCGAGCTTGGTGACGACGATCCCGGTGGGCTGCACCGCCTCGTTGAAGAGCCACCCCTGCTGCACGGCGTTCTGCCCCACGGTGCCGTCGAGCACGAGCAGCGTCTCGTGCGGCGCGCCGGGCACCCGCCGCGCGACCACCCGCACGACCTTCCGGAGCTCTTCCATGAGCCCCTCCTGGGTGTGGAGCCGCCCCGCCGTGTCCACGATGACGGTGTCGGCGCCGCGCGAGCGCGCGGCGTCGATGGCATCGAACGCGACCGCCGCCGGGTCGCCGCCGGGTGCGCCGACCACGAAGGGCGCGCCGATCCGCTCGGCCCAGATCTGGAGCTGCTGGATGGCGCCCGCGCGGTAGGTGTCGGCCGCGACGAGCAGCGGCTTCCGCCCTTCGCGCTGGAGCCGGCGCGCCAGCTTGGCCGCGGTGGTGGTCTTGCCGGTGCCGTTGACGCCGACCATGAGCACGACCGTAGGGCCCTCGCCGTCGGCGCGGGCCACGGCGCCGTCGCGGGTCGTGCCGTCGAACATCCCCGCGACCCGCCGCTTGAGCGCCTGGCGCAGGTCGGCCTCGGTCTTGAGCGCGCCCTTCCTCACCTCGTCCTCGAGCGCCGCGGTGAGATCCACGGTCGCGGGCACACCGAAGTCCGCCTCGATGAGCGTGCGCTCCATCGTCTCGAGGTCGGACGCGTTGAGCCCGCGGATAATGGCGTTCACGTCGGTGAACGCGAGCCGCTTGAGCCGGGCCCAGACGCTGAGTTTCGTGCCCTGGAGGCGTTCCATTACTAGTGCCAGTGCAAGTGCCGGTGCTAGTGCTAGTGCTGGTGCTGGTGTCGGCGCCAGCATGTTCGTGGCACGGAAGATAGTGACGGCAGCACCAGCACTAGCACTAGCACCCTAACGTAGCCCCATCCGCCTCCGCGCCACCCACTCGCCGCTCAGTCCGAGCACCGCGGCAAGAAAAAGCCACGGGAGATCCCGCGATGAGCGCTCCGAGCGGGTGCCCGCCGGGCGCACCTCCCGCGCGCCGAGCGTCGGCGTGCGCGGCAGGAGCTCCTCGGAGAACGACTCGACGGCGACGGTGCCGCGGCCGCCGAGCCCGAGCCGGTACCGGTAGATCCCCGGTGGGAGCCGCACCTGCGCCCGGCCGGAGCCGTCGAACCGCAGCGTATCGGCCGCGCCGGCCGGAGCGCCGGTCCACTGGACCGCGGTGGCCTTGGGGCTCCCGCCGGCGACCCACTCGAAGACCACCGGGCGCCCATTCTGCACGACGGCGCGCACCGGACGGGCGACACCCGCGGCCGAGTCGCTGCCCGCCAACAGCCAGCTGACCGTGCCCGCGACCCACGCGCGATACGTCTGCTCGCTCGCGCCGCCGCGAAACGCCCAGCGCCACAGCCCATCGGCCAGCACGGTGACCTCCCGGACCCGCCCGGCGTCGCGTCCCGTGATCGCCGGCCACTCGGGACCCCGGCGCCCGTTCCGCGCCGCCAGCGCCACCCATTCGTTGTCCGCCGCTCGCCGGGCGACGAGCTGCACGGCGGGGGCGAACGAGTCGAGCGGTGCGCCGGCGAACGCGCCGTCGAGCGGCGACGCGCTGCCGGCCTGGAGATACCAATCGCCCGCGGTGGCCGGAGCGG
>JBOHSY010000161.1:0-1760 GCA_050733355.1 Gemmatimonadales bacterium
TCGGCCTGGGCGAGCCGTGGGTGGCCGCTGGAACGCTGGCAGACGCGGGGCTCGGGCCGGCGGACCTCGAGCCGCTGCTGACGCGGTTGTCACCCGAAGCGCGGCCGCTCGCGGTCGAGTATCTCGAGGCCCATCTCGCCGCGGCCGCCGCCCTCGGCGGCGCGCAGCACGCCACCGCCCGCATCGCGGCGCTGGTGGATGCGGCCAAGGAACACACCCAGATGGACCGGGCGCAGGAACTCGTGCCGGTGGACGTGCGCGTCGGGATCGATTCCGCGCTCGCCCTCTACACCGGCCGCGTGGCGGACAAGCGGCTGACGGTGTCCCGGTCGTTTGCGGACGTGCTCCCGGCGGTGCGCGGCTATCCGGCGAGCTTGAACGAGGTGTGGGCCCAGCTCCTCGCGAACGCGATGGAGGCCGTCGAGTCCGGCCAGGGCAGCATCACCGTGCGGACCCGCGGCGAGCTCGACACGGTGATCGTGGAGGTGGCGGACAACGGTCACGGCGTCCCGCCCGAGCTGCACGACCGTATCTGGGAGCCGTTCTTCACCACCCGGCCCGGCCGGCACACGGGCCTCGGTCTCGACATCGCGCGGCGCATCGTGGTGGAGGAGCACGGGGGGGAGATTTCGCTCGAGAGCGAGCCCGGGAATACCTGCTTCACTGTACGGCTGCCGGTGGGCGGACTGGTCGCGCACGTCACATGAGCGCGCCGGCGCCAGGCGGCGCGACCGCGCCCGCCAAGCCCGTCCTGCTGAGCGTGGATGACGACCCGGAAGTGGTGCGCGCGGTGGAGCGCGACCTGCGCCGCCGGTACGGCCGGGAGTACCGGGTGCTCCGGTCCGAGTCGGGCACTGCGGCGCTGGAGCTGCTCGAGCGCCTCAGGCTCCGCGGCGAGCCGGTGGCGCTGCTGCTCTCCGACCAGCGCATGCCGGAGATGACGGGCGTCGAATTCCTCGAGAAGGCCCGCGTGCATGCGCCGGACGCGCGCCGCGTGCTGCTCACGGCCTACGCGGACACGGACGCCGCGATCCGCGCCATCAACCAGGTGCGGATCCACTATTACCTGATGAAGCCGTGGGACCCGCCCGAGCAGCACCTCTATCCCTACGTCGACGATCTGCTGGAGGACTGGCGCGGCGTCTGGCGTCCCAGCGCAGACGGCATCCGTGTGATCGGCAACCGGTGGTCGCCCCGGACGCACGCCGTCCGCGATTTTCTCGGCCGGAACCTGGTGCCGTTCCGGTGGCTCGACATCGAGAGCTCGTCCGAGGCCGCGGATCTGCTGGCGGCGCTCGGCGGACCGGATGGCGCAAGCCTCCCGGTCGTGCTCTTCCCGGACGGCGAGCACCTCAGCGACCCGGAGCTCCGCGCGCTGGGGGAGCGGATCGGGCTCCGGACCCGGGCCGAGAAGCCGTTCTACGACCTGGTGGTCGTGGGCGGCGGACCCGCGGGACTCGCGGCAAGCGTGTACGGCGCGTCCGAGGGGCTCCGCACGCTGCTCATCGAGCGGCAGGCGCCGGGCGGTCAGGCGGGCACCAGCTCGAACATCGAGAACTACCTCGGCTTTCCCGTCGGTCTCACCGGCGCCGACCTCGCGCGGCGCGCGGTGGCGCAGGCGCGGAAGTTCGGGGTGGAGATCCTCACGCCGCAGGAGGCGACCGGCGTCCGCGCCGACGGTCCCTACCGCGTGCTCAGCCTGACCGACGGCACCGAGGTATCCTGCCGCGTGCTGCTCGTCACCACGGGCGTGACGTACC
>JBOHSY010000162.1:0-7875 GCA_050733355.1 Gemmatimonadales bacterium
GTGCTTCGCGCGGCGAGCCGAGTGGCAGTCGAGCGCGCGGATAGCGGATAGCGGATAGCGGATAGCGGATAGCTGATTTCCGAATCATCCCGGACTCGGTTTAGTTTGCCGCATGCTGACGCACCGCATCCGCATCCCGTATCTCCCGGCCCGCATCGAGGGCCTCGCGTCGATCGCGATGAATCTGTGGTGGAGCTGGAACCGCGAGGCCCGCGGCCTCTTTCGCTCCGTGGACCGCGCGCTCTGGCACCGGGTGCGCCACAACCCGCTCGACTTTCTCTGCCAGGTGGACCCTGCCAGGGTGGCGGCGTGCGCGAGCGACCGCGACTTCCTCCGCCGCTACGACGAGGTCATGCTGCGCATGCAGCACGAGCTCACGACCAAGGACACCTGGTTCCGCGGCCGGCATCCCGACCTGGACGGACGGCCGGTCGCGTACTTCTGCGCGGAGTTCGGGCTGCACGCGTCGGTGCCGATCTATTCCGGCGGCCTCGGCGTGCTGGCGGGCGACCACTGCAAGGCGGCCTCGGACCTGGGCGTGCCGCTCGTCGGCGTGGGCCTGTTCTACATGAAGGGATACTTCGACCAGCGTCTGCGGCTGGACGGCTGGCAGCAGGACAGCGACGAGGAGTACGACATCACGCTGACCCCGCTCGAACCGGTCCAGGGGCGGCACCGCGAGCCGTTCGTCACGGTGGTGGACACCGCAGGGCGGCCAGTCCACGTGCGTGCCTGGCGGATCACGGTAGGCCGGGTGCCGATCTATCTGCTCGATACCAACCTCGAGGTCAACCACCCGGAGGATCGCGGGCTCATGAACAAGCTGTACGCCGGGGGGCCCGAGCTCCGCCTGCGGCAGGAGTGGATCCTGGGTGTGGGCGGCGTGCGGGTGCTCCGGGCCATGGGCATCGGTCCGGCCGTGTGGCACGCCAACGAGGGCCACGCCGCGTTCATGATGGTCGAGCGGCTGCGGGAGTTCGTCGCAGGCGGCGCCGCGTTCGCCGACGCGCTGCGGCAGGTCCGCGCCACGAGCGTGTTCACCACCCATACGCCGGTACCCGCGGGACACGACGCCTTCTCCGTCGAGCTGCTCGAGGAGTGCACCGGCCCGGTCTGGGAGTCGCTGGGCACCGACCGACAGGGCTTCTTCGACCTGGGGCGGCACCCGGCGATGCCGGACCAGTTCCACATGACGGTCACCGCGATCCGCTGCTCCGCGCGGGTGAACGGCGTCTCGCGCCAGCACGGGCTGGTGTCACGCCACATCTGGCGCGAGCTCTGGCCCGGCCGGCCGTCGGAAGCCGTCCCGATCGGGCACGTGACCAACGGCGTGCACCTGCGCACCTGGATGGCGAGCACGATCACGGCCCTGCTCGACGAGCATCTAAGCCCGGGCTGGGTGGAGCGGACGGACGACCCGTCGGTCTGGGACGCGGTGGCCAGCCTCGACGGTCAGCGCCTCTGGGATGCCCACGCGCGCCTCAAGGCGGTCCTCCTCGATCACGTTCGCGAGGAGGCCCGCCACCGGTTCGCCGGCCAGCACCGCGAGGCGGCGCAGGTGGTCGGCGCGGGCACGCTGCTCGACCCCGCCGCGCTGACCATCGGGTTCGCGCGCCGCTTCGCCACGTACAAACGCGCGAACCTCATCTTCCGCGATCTCGACCGCCTCCGGCGGCTGCTGACCAGCGCCCGTCGGCCGGTGCAGATCGTGTTCGCGGGCAAGGCGCACCCGGCCGACAACCCGGGGAAGGAGGTTCTCCAGAGCGTCTATCAGTTCACCCGCGACCCGGCGTTCGAGGGCCGCGTGGCGTTCCTGGAGGACTACGACATGCACCTCGCGCATCTGCTGGTTCAGGGCACCGATGTCTGGCTCAACCTCCCCCGCGTGCCGCTGGAGGCGTCAGGCACGAGCGGGATGAAGGCCGCGCTGAACGGCGTCCCCCAGCTCGGCACGCTGGACGGGTGGTGGAAGGAAGGCTACGATGGCCTCGGGGGCTGGGCGATTCCGGCCGCGCCCGAGCACGCCGACGCCGACGAACACGATGCCGATCAGTTCTATCGCCTGCTCGAGGAGCAGGTGGTTCCCCTTTATTACACGCGGGACTCCCACGGAGTCCCCCTGGGCTGGGTGGAGAAGATGCGCCACGCGATTCGACTCGCGGGGCCGCGCTTCAGCGCCCGCCGGATGATGCAGGATTATGTCCAGGAGTACTACGCACCCGCGATCCGCGGCGACGCGCTCGCCGACGATCCGCCCACGACCTGAGCCGACCGCCGACGTGGCCCGCTCCGATGCGTCGGCGATTCCGCCGCTGCTGAATCAGCGCGGCGAGCCCGTCACGATCGTCCACCTCACGGCCGAATACTCCCCCTACGCGCGGACCGGCGGCCTCGCCGAGGCCGTGGCCGGTCTGGCGAGCTTCCAGCACGCCGCCGGCCACCAGACGGCAGTGCTGATGCCGCTGTACCGCACCGTGCGCGACGAAGCGCCGGATCTCCAGCCGGTGGGCCATCCGTTCCGGGTGCCGCTCGGCGGCGCGCCCGAGGAGGTGCGGCTCTTCCGCGTCGCGGGCCGTACCAAGGGTCCCCCGGTGTATTTCCTCGAACACCTCGACTACTTCAATCGGACGGGCATCTACGGTGAGAGTGGCGCGGACTACTCCGACAACGCGCGCCGGTTCGCCTTCCTCGCGCTCGCCGCGTGCCTGGCGCTTCCCCGCGTGGTGCAGGGGCCCTGCATCCTGCACGCGCACGACTGGCACACCGCGCTCGCGCCGATCTATCTCCGCACCGTGCTCAGCGCCGAGCCCTGGGCGGAGGACGCCCACACCGTGGTGTCGATCCACAATCCGGGCTACCAGGGCCACTTCGGTCCGCAGGCCATGTTCGATCTCGGCCTGCCGATCGAGCTGTACAACTGGCACCAGCTCGAGTGGTACGGCAAGGTGAACTTCCTCAAGGGCGGACTCGCGTTCACCGATGCCGCGGTGACGGTGAGTCCCACGCAGGCGGCCGAGCTGCGGACGCCGGGCGGCGGCTTCGGGCTGCACGACATGTTCATCGAGCTGGACGATCGCCTGGTCGGCATCCTCAACGGCATCGACCAGCAGGTGTGGGATCCGTCGCAGGACCGGCAGATCACCGCGCGGTACTCGTCCGAGCAGCTCGAGGGCAAGCAGCGCTGCAAGGCGGCGCTGCAGCGCTCGTTCGGCCTCCCTCAGCGGAAAAAGATCCCGCTGATCGGGATGACCGGGCGGCTGGTGACCCAGAAGGGGCTGGATCTCATCCTGAACAGCTGGGGCCTGCTCGGGTACGAGGCGCAGTTCGTCTTCCTCGGCAGCGGTGAGCCGCGCTACGAACAGGCCCTGGTCGAGCTGGCCCGGGCCGCGCCCGACCGGATCGGCGTGCAGCTCGACTTCACCGACAAGCTCGAGCACCGGCTGATGGCCGGCACGGACATGTTCCTCATGCCGTCACTCTACGAGCCGTGCGGACTCACCCAGATGCGGGCGCAGCGCTACGGCTCGCTCCCCATCGCGCGCCGCGTGGGCGGGCTCGCGGATACGATCGAGGATGGCGTGACCGGGTTCCTGTTCGAGCCGTACGATCCCATCGCGCTCGAGAAGGCTGCGTTCCGGGCGCTGGGACAGTTTCTCCGCCCGCGGCAATGGACCGGCATGATGCGGGAGGCCATGGCGCGGGATTTCAGCTGGGAGCGGTCGGTCGCTGCCTATGCCGAGGTCTATCGCCGAGTCGTCGCCAACGCCCCTCGCGCCTGAGCCACGCATGGACTTCGTCTTCATGCTCCACAGCCACCTGCCGTACGTGCTCAACCACGGGCGGTGGCCGCACGGAAGCGACTGGATCAGCGAGGCGGCGATCGACACCTACCTCCCGCTGCTCGAGGTGCTGCGCGGGCTGGACGCCGACGGCGTGCCCGCGCCGGTCACCATCGGCTTCACGCCGGTGCTCGCCAACCAACTGGCCAATCCACTCTTCGCGGCGGAGCTCGAGGCCTTCCTGGCCCAGCGGCTCGAGGCCTGCGACGAAGCCGAGGGCCAGCTTCCCGCCGCCGGCGACGGCCATCTGCTGCCTCTCGTGGGATTCTGGCGCGATCGGCTCCTGCGATTCCGCGACCTGTTCCGGAGCGTCGGCGGCAATCTCGTGTCGGCGTTCCGCGCGCTCGAGGCCGCCGGCCGGCTCGAGATCGTGGGTTCCGCGGCCACGCATGGCTTCCTCCCGCTGCTCGCGCGCGACGAGAGCATCCGGCTCCAGCTCGCCGTGGGCGTGGCCGAGCACCGGCGGCTCTTCGGCCGCGCGCCGAAGGGATGCTGGCTGCCCGAGTGCGCGTACCGGCCCCGCGGGCCGTGGCATCCGTGGCCCACGGCGCCCCAGGCCGGGATCCGCCGCGGGATCGAAGAGCACCTTGCCGACGCCGGGTTCCGGTTCTGCTTCGTGGACGCCCATCTCGCCGCTGCCGGCAAGCCGCTCGGTGTGTACGGCGATCCGATCACGGGTCCGCGCGAGTCGCACGAGCGGGTGGACGAGCACGCGCCGACGCTCCGGACGCCGTACCGCGCGTATCGGGTGTCGCCCGCGCGGGGCGCCGACGGGGTGGCCGCCTACGTGCGCGACCCACGGGCCTCGATGCAGGTCTGGAGCCGGCAGGAAGGGTATCCCGGCGAGGGCCGCTACCTCGAGTTCCACAAGATCCGGTGGCCGGGCGGGCTCAAGCTCTGGCGGGTGACCGGCGACGATGTCGATCTCGGCGGCAAGCAGCCGTACGACCCCTCGCGCGCGCGGGACGCCGCGGCGAGTCACGCGTCCCATTTCGGGGGGCTGCTCCGGCGCATCGCGGCCACCCGCAGCCCCGGGCCGGACGGCGTCATCGTGGCGCCGTTCGACACCGAGCTCTTCGGCCACTGGTGGTTCGAGGGCCCGGACTTCCTCGGCGCCGTCTACCGGGAACTGGCCGGCCAGCGCGAGGTGCGGCCGGTCACCGGATCGCGGCATCTCGAGGACTATCCGGCACGCACCGCCATCCGGCTTCCGACCGGTACCTGGGGCGCGAACGGTGACTACACGATGTGGCTGAGCCAGCTCGTCGCGTGGACCTGGGAGCGGCTCTGGCCGCTCGAGGAGCGTTTCTGGGATCTCGCCCCCGACGCCGTTGCCGATCCGTCCGCCCGCCCGGTGCTCGCGGCGGCCGCACGGCAGCTCCTGCTCGCCCAGGCGTCGGACTGGCAGTTCATCATCTCGACCGGCCACGTCTCCGATTACGCGGTGCGCCGGCTCATCGGCCACTGCGAGGACGCGGAGAGCCTGCTGGCCGCCCTCGCGCGCGATGGCGACCCCTCGCTCGAGACGGGCCAGCGCCTCGCCGAGACGCTCGACCAGCGCGACCAGGTGTTTCCCGACGTCCTTCCCGCGATCTCGGCGGCGCTGAACGGCTCGCGCTCGATCGCGATCCTCTGATCCGATGCAACCCATCCGGTTCGTCTTCGGGCTGCATCTCCACCAGCCCGTCGGCAACTTCGACCACGTCTTCCAGCAGCATCTCGACGACGTGTATCGCCCGCTGCTCGATCACCTCGAGCGCGGCGGTCTGCTCCCCGCCGTGCTCCACATCTCGGGTCCGCTGCTCGAGTGGCTCGACCGGCACGCCCCCGCGTACCTCGACCAGCTCGCGCGCCTCGCCAGGGACGGCCGGCTCGAGCTGCTGCTCGCCGGCTTCTACGAGCCGGTGCTGGCCTCCCTCCCCCGCGAGGATCGCGTGGAGCAGATCGCGTGGCTCCGCGACGCGCTGCGCCGGAGACTCGGCGTGGAGGCAAGCGGCCTCTGGCTGACCGAACGGGTGTGGGAGCCGGAGCTCGCGGCGGACCTGGCCGACGCGGGGGTTCGCTACGTGCTGGTGGACGACCGGCACTTCCTGGTGACCGGCTTCGCCAGCGAGCAGCTCCACGCGCCCTACTGGACCGATTCGGGCGGCAAGCGCGTGGCCCTTTTCCCGATCGACGAGCGGCTCCGCTACCTCATTCCGTTCCGCCCGCCCGAGGAGACCGCCGCCTATCTCCAGGAGCTCCGGGCCCGCGGCCATCGGCTCGCGGTGTTGGCCGACGACGGGGAGAAGTTCGGCGGCTGGCCGGGCACCAAGGATTGGGTGTACCAGCGCGGATGGCTGGACCAGTTCATGGCGGCGATCCGGGCGCTCGTGGAACGCGGCGAGGTGCGGCTCAGCACGTTTGCGGAGGCGCTTCGCGAGGTGCCCAGCGCCGGCCTCGCGTATCTTCCCACCGCGTCGTACCGCGAGATGGAAAGCTGGTCGCTCCCGCCGGACGCGGCCCTCCGGCTCGCGCGGCTCGAGCGCGAAGTCGGCGAGGAGCGCATGGCCGGGCCCGACGGGGCACTGGTGCGCGGGGCACACTGGCGCAACTTCCTGGTGAAGTATTCCGAGTCGAACCGGATGCACAAGAAGATGCTGGCGCTGTCGGCGCTGTGCCGCCGCGCGGGCAATCCGCCGGAAGCCCGCCGCGCGATCGGGCGGGCGCAATGCAACGACGCCTACTGGCACGGCGTGTTCGGCGGACTCTATCTCCCCCATCTGCGCGAGGCGGTCTGGCGGAATCTCTCCGAAGCGGAAGGGAGGCTGCGCCACGGCGAAGAGCTCGCGTGGGACGTCGCCGACTTCGACGGCGACGGCCACGAGGAGGTGTGGGTCCACTCGGATCGGTTCTCGGCGCTCGTGAGCCCGTGGCGCGGCGCGAGCCTCGAGGAGTACACCGTGTTCGGCACCGGGATCAACTACGCAGCCGCCCTCACCCGGCGGCTGGAGGCGTATCACGTCACGGCGGTAGAGCGGCACGAGGCGGCGATCCAGGGCGGCGGCGCGCCGAGCATCCACGACATCGAGGAAGGCATCCGGCTCGACGAGCGGCCCCCGGTGGACCCCGACGACCGCGCGCTGTTCGTGGATCGGGTGCTGGCCGACGGCGTGTCGCTCGAGGCGTATGCGCGCGGCGACTACCAGCCGGTGCGGTCGTGGGCGCGGGTCCCCGCGTCCTGCGAGATCGAGCGGAGCCGCAAGGCGGTCGAACTGCGCTGCAGGCTGCCGGTGAGCGGTGGCGCGGGCTCGCTCGAAAAAACGCTGCGCTTCACCCGTGAGGGCCGCGCGGCGGTGAGCTACCGGTGGGATCCTGCCCTGGCCCCAGGCGGGGACCGGTTCGCGCCGGAGCTTTCGCTGTTCCGCGCACTCGAGATCGTCTGCGATCCCGAAGCGGAGGTCTGGAGGTTTCCGGTCGAGACGGTCGCGAAATCGGAGCGCGGGCTCGACCGCACGCTGCAGGGCGAGTCGGTCACCCTGCGGTGGCCGCTCGCCCTGGGCGCGGCGCGCGTGGAGATCGGCGCGCCGATGTAGCCGTCGCGCCCGCTATCCCTGGGGTGTCGGCCGTCCCGCGGCGATCCGCCCGGCGCCCCGGCCGGAGAGATACTTGTAGATCGCGTGCAGGTACTCTTCCGAGAGCATGCCCGTCCAGTCGGGCATGCCCTTCGGCGTGCGGCTCCCATGCACCACGCGCTGGTACTCCGCGCTGTCCACCGCGCCGGTCTGGAAGCTGTGGTACAGCGACGGTGCGATCGTCGATCCCAGACCGTACTCGCCATGGCAGCGGGCACAATTGACCTCGTACTGCTTCCAGCCGGTGTACTCCACCTGCGTGACGAATTTGCCGGGCGTGCCGGCCCCTGCTCCGCCCGTGGCTCCGGTCTTCGCCGGGCCGCCCACGGTGTCCCGCGGTGGGGCCTGAGCCGTCGTCTCAGGCTTCGTGGTCCGCGTGGCCGTGTCCCGCCGGGTCGCCGGCGTCGTATCCGGCCGGGCGG
>JBOHSY010000163.1:0-3464 GCA_050733355.1 Gemmatimonadales bacterium
GCGCCGGACCTCCGGGCCGCGCGGCTCGGGCCTCGTCGCCCCCGGCGCCGGCGGCCTGCGCAGCCGGGAGAAGATGGTCTGGGAGTGGCCGAGCATCGCCGAGCGCCTGCACGAGGAGTGGCGCTGATGGCGATCAAGGGCAGCCTGAAGGAGGCGAGTCTCCCCGACGTCATCCAGCTCCTGTTCCTCGGCCGGCGCACCGGGTGTCTCGCGGTGGCCGACGGCCAGAGCTTCGGGACGATCTACTTCCACGATGGGCAGATCGTCTCCGCCTCGATCGTCAATCGCCGCGACCGGCTCGGCGACATGCTCGTGCGCAGCAACCGGATCACGGCCGACCAGCTCCGGCGCGCGGTGGATGCGCAGGGGCAGGCCCGCGAGCGGCGCCTCGGCGTGATCCTGGTGGAACAGGGCGCCATCACGCCCGACGAGCTGGCCGACTACGTGCGGCTCCAGGTGGAGGAAGCGGTCTACTTTCTGTTCACCTGGACCTCGGGAACCTTCAACTTCGAGGCGGGTGTCCTCCCCGAGGGCGGGGAGTCCGGCGTCCGCATCAATCCGGAATATCTGCTGCTCGAGGGGGCGCGCCGGGTCGACGAATGGAGCGTCATCCAGAAGAAGATCCCCAGCTTCGACCTGGTCTTCACCGTGGACCTCGCGCACGTCGGCCAGTCGGACGTGACCCTGTCCCCCGCGCAGCAGCAGATCCTGCCGCTACTCGACGGCACGCGCGACGTGCAGCAGGTGGTCGAGGACGCCGGGCTGGTGGAGTTCGACGTCGGTCAGGCGATCTACGGCCTCATCGCCGCCGGGTTCGCGCGTCGCACCGGCACCTCGGCGACCACGACGCCGCGGGTCCACGAGACCCGCATCGAGGAGCACCGCAATCTCGGGATCGCGTTCTACAAGACGGGGATGCTCGACGAGGCCCAGCGCGAGTTCCGGCGCGTCGCCGACCTGCGCCCGTCCGAGGGCAGCGCGCCGTTCTACCTCGGCTTGATCGCGCTCCGGCAGGGCCGCTGGGCCGAGGCGGAGCAGTCGCTCCGGCTGGCCGCGGAGAAGGGCGGTCCCCGCCCCGCAGCGCTCCACGACCTCGGCCTCGCGCTGGAGCAGCAGGGTCGTCTGGAGGACGCGGAGGCGGCATATGGCGACGCGGCCGGCCGGGCCCGGGACGACGTGCGCGTGCTGATCGGCTGGGGGATCGCCGCGCTCAAGCGGGGCGATCACGGCGTGGCGCTCGGGCGCCTTGCCCGCGCCCGCGAGCTGCTCGGCCCGAAAACCCCGCCGCCGATATGGTTCTGGGCCGCCGCGCTCACCTACGCCGTCGCCGCGGATGGCGACGCCGCGCTCGAGGCGGCGCGCGCGGGCGTGGCGGCCCATCCCGCGAGCGCGGTCCTCCGGAACAACCTGGCCGTGCTGCTCGAGTCGAGCGGCGACCTGGCCGGCGCCGAAGCGGAGCTGCGTGCGGGGCTCGTCGAGGATCCCTCACTGCCTCAGATCTCGAAGAATCTCGCCGACCTCTTCTATCGAGCGGGCCGGTACGATGACGCGTTCGAGGCGTACGAGCGCGCCGCGAAGCTCGATCCCGAGCTCGGCGACGATCTCTACTTCAAGCTCGGCAACCTCGCGTTCAAGCGCGGCGACCACGGCCGCGCGCGCGCGAGCTGGGAGCGGGCCACCGCGCTCAATCCCGGCCACCAGCTCGCGCGCGCCAACCTCGACACGCTGGGCCGCGGCTCATGAGCGCCGACCGGCCCGGTTTCGACGCGCTCACCCGGGAGATCTCCCGCACGGCGGGCCTGTCGCTCGACGCCTACAAGGACAAGTGCCTGCGCCGCCGGATCGCTGTCCGCATGCGCGCCTGCGGCGTCCACACCTACGCCGAGTACCAGGCCGTGCTCGCGCGTACGCCGGGCGAGTACGAGCACCTGAAGGACGCGCTCACGATCAACGTCACGCGGTTCTTCCGGAACGCCGAGACCTGGGAGCGCCTCGCGGCCGACTACCTGCCGGGACTGCTCGCGCGGGTGCCCGGTGTCATCCGGGTGTGGAGCGCCGGATGCTCCTCGGGCGAGGAGGCGTACGGGATCGCCATTCTCGTGGCCGCCGCCGCGGCGGCGGCGGGCGACCCGCGCGGGCCGGAGCGGGTGCAGGTCGAGGCGACCGATATCGATAAGCGAAGCCTGGAACGCGCCGCGGAGGCGCGCTACCGGGCCGAGGCGCTCGCCGAGACGCCGGCGGACGTGCTGGCGCGCTACTTCGAGCCCGATGCGGACGGCTGGCGCGTGGCCGCCGGGGTGCGGCGGCGCGTCCGGGTCCGCCGGCACGACCTCGGACGCGAGGCGCCGCCGGGCACCTTCCATCTGATCGTGTGCCGCAACGTGGTGATCTACTTCGAGCGACCGACCCAGGAGCGGGTCTTCGAGGCCTTCGTGGAGGCGCTCCTGCCCGATGGACTGCTGGTGCTGGGGAAGGTGGAGACCCTCTTCGGACCCGCCCGCGAAAGGCTCCAGCTCGCCGATCCGCGTGAGCGCATCTACCGGCGGCCGGCGTGAACGGCCGCGACCTGCTGGTGCGGGTGGCCGACCTCAACGTGGGCGGCGAGGGCGACGCGCTCGTCACGGTGGGGCTGGGAAGCTGCGTGGCCATCGTGCTCCACGACGCCGTCGTGCGGGTGGGCGGCATGGCGCACGTGCTGCTGCCGTCGCCCGCGCTCTCGCGGCAGGACAACCCGGCCAAGTGTCCCCAGACCGCGGTGCCGGCCCTGCTCGAGCGCATGGCGCAGCGGGGGGCGAGTCCGCGCCGCATCACGGCCCGCATCGCGGGCGGCGCCAGCATGTTCGCAGGGCTCACGCCGCCGGGCACGGTGCAGATGGGGGAACGGAACGTGGTGGCGGCGCGGGAGACGCTGCGGGAGATCGGCCTGCCGCTCGTGGGCGAGGACGTCGGCGCCGATTACGGGCGGACGGTACGGTTTCGCGTGGCCGACGGGCGGATGGAGATCAGCTCGGTGATGCATGGGCTCCGCACTCTCTGACGCGCCCGGCGTGCTCGTGGTGGACGACAGCCCGTTCTTTCGCCGGCTGATCAGCGACGTCCTGGCCGCGAGCGGCGAGTTCCGGGTGGTTGCCACCGCGCGCAACGGGATGGACGCGCTCCGGAAGGTGCACGAGCGACCGCCCGACCTCGTCCTCATGGATCTCGAAATGCCGGAGCTCGACGGGCTCAGCGCCATCGGGTACATCATGTCCGAGTCGCCGCGTCCGATCGTGGTCGTCAGCGCCTACGCCGGTCCGGGGACCGCCGGGGCCATTCGCGCGCTGGAGCTCGGCGCGGTCGATCTGGTGCCGAAGGAGGAGGAGCGAAGCGACTCGGCGCTGGAGCGCTTCGGCGAGCGCCTGCTCGCCGCCCTCCGCGCCGCGCGCGCGGCGGACATCCACCGGCTGCCCGTGCTCGCGCGGCCG
>JBOHSY010000164.1:0-2733 GCA_050733355.1 Gemmatimonadales bacterium
GTCGCCGCGGGCGGCGCGGATTCGCGCCGGGATTGCGGCGGCCGACAATCCAGGCGGACTCGACGGCGCAGGTTCCTGCGCGCCCGCGTTGGGAGCCGTCAGAAGAAAGACGGCTGCCGACAGGGCAAGGCCAAGGTTGTGGTACATGGGTGCAGCCTCCCGAGAGTATGTGCCGGACCCAACGTCCGCTCCGCCCGGAAGATTCCAGTGCGGGAGTCGCACGACGGCGAGCACAGTTGCCGGGCAGGCGCACGCGCGCCGGCCCGCTAGCCGATGTAGGTCGGGGCTAGACTCTGGGGGGGTGGAACGGTGGGACGAGAGCCGGGCCGCTCAGGTGCGTAGGCTCCAAGCCCACGTCGAAAGCGATCGGCGCCTGCACCAGCCCGAAGGCGATGGCGCTCTGCCGTACGGCGACACCGGCGGGGCTGCACAACGCGGTTGTCTGGCAGCCCGCCGGGCCGGACGGCGCCTCGTCCGTGGGCTCGGTCAATGCCGGGCCGTGCTCCGGCATCGCGCACTCCTGGCTGGACATGGTCTGCTCGAGGCAGACGGCCGCGCCGGCCAGAGGCCGGAGCTGAACCAGAAGAAGGACGAGGGCAACGACCAGACGCATGAACGTACCCTAGTGGCTGGGAGCCGTCGGAACAAGCTCTGGGGTCTCAACGCCGCCGCGCCGACGAGGGTTCCGGATCAGATGCCGGCAAACCAGGGGTACCCCTGGTCCTCCCAGTACCCCCCGGGCCGCTCCCGCGCAAACGTCATGCCCGTCAGGTACTTGGTCAGCTTGTAGCCCAGCTTGATGGGCGAGTAGAGGCGGAGCGGCGCGCCGTGGTCGGAGGCCAGCGGCCGGTCGTTGAAGCCGTACGCGAGGATGGTCTGCGGGTGCATCGCGCTCGCCAAGTCCCACCCGTTGAAGAACCCGTTGTCGAAAGAATCGAAGCGCACGTACCGCGCGTCCGGCGTGGGCTCGACCAGCTCGGCGATGGCCCGGACCGGCACACCGGTCCAGGTGGCGATGGCCGTCCAGCCCTCCACGCAGTGGTGCTTGACGGTGTACGTGGTCCGGGGAAGCGCTTCCAGCATCGGACGCGTGAGCCGCATGGGTTTCCCGACCAAGCCGCCCACGGCCAGCGCCCACTCGCCGTTCCCGGTCCATAGGGGTGGGCCTCCGCGCGTGATGAAATAGCTCGGCATCCGGCCGCTCCGTTCATCGGGACGGTAGGTCGGCGCGAGACGGTCGCCGGAGAACAGGACGTGCTCGCCCACCCAGTCGTTCAGGCGCGACACGGAGAGCAGCTTGGGACGGATCAGCGGCCCGCCGTCCCACCCGCACGCGGCGAGCGCCGCCGGCCCGGTCGCCGCTGCGACGCGCAGAAGGTCACGCCTCGTCAGTCCGCGGACACGCTCAGTCATGGCTGGGAAACCGTCCGCGATACCAGCCGGTGATCATCGCCCGGAGCGACGCGGGATCGACCAGAAACACCAGCGCGACGTGGAGGACGGTGAAGGCGACGAAGGCCCAGACGGTCAGGAAGTGCCAGTAGCGGGCCAATTCGAAGCCGCCGAAAAGCCACGTAAGCCAGGCGAGCTGGACCGGTTTGTAGATCGCGAAACCGGTGAGCACCGATAGAGCGCCGAGGACCACGATGAGTGTGTAAGCCGCCTTCTGGAGCGCGTTGTGCTTGCCCTGGGGCGGATGCTCCTTCCTGACGCCCAGGTAGTAGAGCTGCATCTCCCAGGCGCGTGGCACGTCCCGCGGGCGGAACACCAGCGCACGCCACTGGCCGGAAATCGCCAGGTAGCCGAGGTAGACGAGCCCGGTAAGCACGAACGGCCACGCGAGCGCAAAGTGCCAGTTGATGCCGCCGGCGAGCCACCCGCCGAGGCGAGCCCATTCCGGCATCGCGCCGAACCGGTCGGAGTCGAACGGATTGGGAACGGGATAGACGTTGCTCTTCTGGCCGAAGTGCGGAAATGCGGCGTAAATCTGGAGGCCGCTCGCGACCATCCCCACCAGCAGCACCGCGCTGAGCCAGTGCGTCGCGCGCACCACCCAGTGGTGGCGGCGGACGGGGGGACGGGCGGACGGCGGCGCGCTCAGCGATTCGCCGAGATCGGCGCACTCGTCATGGTCGGAAGAGCTCTGGAGTCGCATCGCTGAGGCCTGTCGCCGAGGCTTTGGACGCTCGGCAGGGAGTGCAGGCACCCGGCCGGAGTCGCTCAGCACTAACGCTCGTTCTGGGGGTTCGGTTCCGCCAGGGCCGCGCTCGCTCCAACGAAGGCCCTACGGTCACCGGCACGCGTTGACCCGCGTGGTGGCACGGGGTAGACTCCGCCCCATGCTGCGTCGCCTCTTGCTGTGGTCTCTCCTCGTGGGCCTCACGCCGGCCGGACCCGAACTGGTGGAGTCGCTCGTGCATTTCGTCCGTGAGGGCGACTTCGTCCACGCGACCGACGCGCGCCACACGCCGCCCGCGGTGCCGCAGGAAGAGCACGGGTGCTCGGTTCTCTGCCACGCCTGCCGCTGCCACGGCCCGACCTCACCGAGTCGATCGTTGCCCCGTCAGCCGCAGATGGAGCCCGGGCATCGCATGGCGTCCGCTGTCGATTCGCGCCGCGTTTCTCCGCAAGCCACTCCCGAACCCCAGGATCCCCCTCCCATCACCTGATCCCCGCCGCACCGTCGCTGTCGTTCCAGCGCCCTTGCACGGAGGAATCCAGGCATGCTCGCAC
>JBOHSY010000165.1:0-31352 GCA_050733355.1 Gemmatimonadales bacterium
GACGCTCCGCGGCCAGAGCGTCCCGGGCGCGGGTAGCCGCCTTTTCTTTCACCAGTAGTTCGTCGCGAGCCGCCTGCCACTCGGCGGGCGACACAATCTTGGGAAGCGCCATGGTGCTCTACCTTTCATGCAAGGCACGGGGGCATAAATGAGACGGCCCGTGCTCTTCGATGCTGACCAGACGACGGACCCCCGCATTATACGACTACCACGATCGCAGCTGCCCCGGCGCGCGAGGTGGCGCACCGAGCTTTCTGCCCCGGGTTCGAGCTATTTGTTGGATAGAGTAACGCACCCCGGCGCTTCGCTCATCGCCTCTACTCCGTGGACCAGACTGCCGGCACCGGGGCCCTCTGGCAGGAGCGCGACAACCTCGACCAGGCCAAGAGCCACGGCGCGATTCTACAACCCGCCACCCCCATCGGCGAGCAGCGCACCATAGGCCGCTCGAGCCAGCCCGGAAGTTATTGCCGTTGCAGCCATTGCGTTCTTTGTGGAGCTCCGCCTCTTTTTTCGATTGTTTCGATTATTGCCTTTACTGCGGTTGGGCGCTAGCTTCAGGCGACCCTGATCGACAGGAAACAGACATGACCGCTCCAGCCATGGCCGAGCCGACCCCGCAGGTCGCTGAGGAGGCCCGGGTCGCGATCCGCGGGCTCGCCGCGCTTCGCGGGACGCGGCGGAATCCGACTATCCGCGTCCGGCCGGACAGCGGCGCCGAGACCACCGTCACCATCCCCGGTACCGCCTTCGACCTGCTGCTCGAGATCCTGGGCCAGATGGCCAACGGCAACGCGGTGACCATCGTCCCGGTTCATGCCGAGCTCACGACCCAGCAGGCCGCGGACATGCTCAACGTGTCGCGGCCCTACCTGGTGCAGCTGCTCGAATCGGGAGCTATCCCGTATCGGCGGGTGGGGAGCCACCGGCGCGTCCGGTTCGCTGACCTCATGGACTACAAGCGAAAGGATGACGCCCATCGGCGCGCCGTGATGGACGAGCTGGCCGCCGAAGCGCAGAAGCACGGGCTGGGGTATTGAGTCGCATGGCGTTCACGGTCGTCTACGATGCTTGCGTCCTCTACCCAGCCCCGCTTCGAGACCTCCTCATCAGGATCGCCAACACCGGCATCGTTCGGGCTCGCTGGACGGAGCGGATTCTGGACGAATGCTTCGACAGCATCGTTGCCCAGCGTGCTGACCTCAAGCCGGACGCCCTTGCCAGAACTCGCCGGCTTATGGGAGAGGCGGTAGCGGATTGCCTCGTGACCGGGTACGAGTAGCTCATCGACGGCATCAGCCTTCCGGATCCGAAGGACCGGCACGTCGCCGCCGCGGCCGTCCGGTGCGGAGCTCAGGCCATCGTCACCTTCAACTTGAAGGACTTCCCTCCCGAAGCGCTCGCCCGGTACAACGTCGAACCGCGACACCCGGACGACTTCCTCTACGACAATATCGACCTCGGCCCCGGCATCATCGCTCAGGTGCTCACGGAACAGAGCGCGTCGCTCAAGAGCCCGCGGCGCACCGTTCCCGAGTTGCTTGACACGCTCCGCGACCTCGGGCTCGTGCAGTCCGTCGCTCGGCTGCGTGAGATGTTCGGGTAGACGCCCCGTGATAAACGGCTTCCGCCGGCGGGCCGTCCCCGTGTCGCACGCTAAGGCCGGCGACGCCATCCTCGACTTCCGCGGTCGATCGGGGCCGTAAGTGCGGCCCTGAAAAGTCAGTGGTCTCGCCACCGTACCGTGTCGCATCTTCTCACAATTCCCCCCACACGCGACACGCTTGCGCCCCACCGTGACGCGTTTGGCGTGTGCCGGCGCCGCGAATGCGACGCTTCCCTTTCGCTGGCGCGCGGCCGAGCCGTCGCCGCCCGCGTTCACCTCTCTTGACACGCCTCACGTGCGTCAATAGCGTGGGCACCCCGCCGCGTTGAGAACGTAACGCGACAACGATCGTCGTACGCTCGAGCCGCTCGTGGGCGACGCGCGCGACCGCCCGGTGCGACGCATGTACGCGCTGTTCAGTCCCGATCCGATGCTGCTTCACCGGCTTCGCGCTGCAATGCCGGCGGATCGCGACGTGGTTGTGACCGACCGCTGGTTGGCCTTCGAGCGGAGCGCCGCGCACGCCTCCTGTCTCATCGTCGGTCTCCGCTGGCTCCACGACTGGTTCTCCCTCGGTGCATCGGCGCTCGACCCCCCGAGCCTCGCCCCCCCACTGGTGCTGGTGACCGCCCGTGACGCCGACAACGCCCGCGCCATCAAGGACATTCGCGTAGACGAAGTGGTGTGGCTCCAGGACCTCGAGCGCGACCTGGTCCGGGCCGCGCACCGCGCCCAATCCCGCGGCGTGCTCGAACGGCTGGCCCGCGCCATCGAGACCACTCGCGCGCTCCCCACGCTCCTCCAGCGCGCGCTCGCGCACGCCTGCCGTGCCGATCCCCCCATCATGTCGGTCGCGCGCCTGGGGGCCACCGTCGGCCGCGACCGCCGCACCATGTGGCGGCTCTGGGCCGACACTCTCGGCCGCACCGTCGGATGGCGGCTGGAGGACGTGCTCGGCTGGTTGGTGCTGGTGCGGGCGCTCACGCTCAAGACCCCGCGTGCGTCGTGGGCGAGTATCGCGCAGCAGCTCGGGGTCCACGAGCACACCCTCGCCCGGCTCGCCATGCGGCTCGTCGGCGTCAACCTCTCGGCTCTCGCCGACCAGGGCGAGCTCGCTGTCGCCCAGCGCTTCGTCGCCGCGTTCGCTACCCCGCTGGTCGGCGCCGGTGAGACGAACTGGGCGGAGACGGGACGTTCTGCGCTTGCCGGCGCGCCACCGCGCGCCGTACCATCGAACGCGTCGAGGTCTCCAGCGCCCGTCGTTTGACCGCACCCCGCCCCCGCCCCCGCCCGGAGCCGAGGAGTCGATGAAGCCTCACCTCATCGTGACCCTGCGTCCGGGAACTCCCGCTCCAGTCCTGCCGCACTGGTCCGACATCATCGCCGACAAGACCGTCGCCGGTGAGCGGCTCGACCCCGCCGTGGACGCGGTGCTGCGCCGCTGGCGCTGTCCGGTCTGGGTCGCGGGGGAGTTCCGGCCCGCGGGCGAGGCCTGGTCCCCCTCGGAGATCGCCGCGGGGTTGAACCGCATCTACCGCCTGATCCTCCAGCGCGACGCCGGCATCCCCGACGAGCTGATTCGCGACATCTGCCTGGTGCCCACGGTGGAGCAGGTTCGGCCCGGTGCGGTCCAGGGCGCGCCCCTGCCCCGGCCGGTGGCGGCGCAGATGTCAACGCTCACCGATCAGGCGTCGCGCGAGGCGATCTATCTCGCCGAGGCGCACCGGGTGAGCCGGGGTGATCCGTCGGTGACGGTCGCCGTGCTCGACACCGGCATCTCCCGGACCCATCCCGAGCTCGCCGGCGTCGTCCTCCCCGGCTTCGACTTCGTGGACATCATCGACGGCCACGACGACTTCGTGGGCGACTTCATCGGCGCCGACGCCGACCCCGACGACGAGGTCGGACACGGAACCCACGTCGCCGGCATCATCGCGGGGCGAGGCGCCGGCATGCCGGCCGGCGTTGTCCCCCGCTGCCGCATCCTGCCGGTCCGGGTTCTCGGCGCGATGCGCCAGGGCCCGCTCCGGGTCGGCGCGGGGCTGGTGGACAACATCAACAATGCGATCAAGTGGGCGGTGGACCACGGGGCCCAGGTCATCAACATGAGTCTCGGCATCCGCCGCACCGGCGGCGGACTCCCCCATGCGGAGGTGGTGGAGTACGCGCGGAGGAAGGGAGTGACCGTGGTGGCGGCCGCGGGCAACGACGGGCGCGACGAGCTCTACTATCCGGGAGCCCTGCCCCACGTCGTCGCGGTCGGCGCTTTCGGCGAGGACGGCGAGGTGGCGCCCTTCTCCACCTACGGCAACCAGGTAAGCGTGATCGCTCCCGGGGAGAACATCTTCAGCTCCCACCTCCAGAACGACTACGCCTTCGCCTCCGGGACCTCGCAGGCGGCTCCGTTCGTCGCCGGAGCCGTGGCGCTCCTCAAGAGCGCGGCCCGCGCGACGGCGGGCGCCCCGCTGTCCGATTCCCAGGTCAAGCACATCCTGAAGCACACGTCCGACAAGGTGGACGCGCGCTTCAAGCATCGAAAGGCGGGGTACGGCAAGCTCAACCTGGCCGACGCCCTTCGCCTGCTCGATTTCCGCCTGAGCGGCAGGACCGAACCATGGCGAACCCGAAGAACCGCGTAAGCCGGTCCGGCGCGGCGGCCGCGGCCGTGGCCCCTCCGCCCGCCGGCGAGCAACCGCCCAGTCAACCCGCATCGGAGGCCACCATGCACCCAGAGCCCGGCTCGGGCGGTCACTCGGACCCGCCGGCCTACTCGAGTTCCCAGCGGAAGCGCCCGCCCGCGAGCGTGGGCACGCGCAAGCCGCTGGACTTCGACATCCCCGAGTCCGTCATCCAGCGCCTCGCGGGCGGCAGACGCGCGAACCGGCGCCGCCTGACCGCGGTCAAGGGACCGAAGCGGGAATCGCTCGACCCCGTGGTCCAGCGGGCGCTGGAGCGAGTCGAGGAGAAGTACTCCGGCAAGGCCGAGGAGCTGCGGAGCCTGCTCGCGGACCGGTACCTCGAGGAGGCGGAGGCGGTCACGGCTCGCCTCAACAAGAAGGCCCTGCCGGAGCTCACCCGCGCCCTGCTCGCCGTCGATGGGGTGTACGAACAGCTCCTGATCAGGGCGATCGAAGCGGTCGGCGGCGAGACGGCTCACGCCGATACCTACACCACGGGCTGAGGGCACCATGCGCAATCACGACACCGGGATCGACAGCCTCGCGCTGGAGCGCTTCGTGCTCCACGAGGTGGATTCCACCGTGCGCACCGAGTTCGCGGAGGCGCTGATCGCGGCCGCGCTGCAGGAGCGGGGACTCGTCGTGCCCCCGCGGACTTCCAGCGCCTACCGGCTGCTGCTGGAGCGCGTGGCGGGCAGCGACCTCCCGCTCGGCAAAGGACGGCCGGTGGACGCGGTGGTGGGGGAGCTCGCCGACATCCGTGCCACCGGGCTGATTCGAAGCCGGGTCGAGGAGTACGCCCAGCTTCAGGAGATCGACAGCCGGCGGATGACCGAGCGGGTGAAGGAGACCATGGTCCAGTACCTCCTGGAGCTCGGCGTCCAGCTCGACGACGACGCGCGATTCGCGGACGGGGGCTACGACGAGTACCTGGCCATCGCGTACACCCAGGCCGTCCGGAACGCGGGCGGAGTCGCGGATCCGATCGTCGCGGCGCGGATGAAGGCCGGCACCGAGCCCTGGGACTTCCGGGTCCGGTTCTACGACGACGTCGAGACCGCCGCCATCGTGCCCGACTACATCCGGGTCGCGGGCGCGATCGACTACGCCTTCCACATCGGCGACGTGCTCGGGGCCTTCGAGCTGGCCGACCACGTCGTGCGGATGTGGGACGCGGGCGCGCTGGACGTGGAGGAGCAGGCAACCGTCGACCGCCTGTTCAACTACAGTGAGAACGCCGCGGCCCGGGGGACGCCGGAGCGGCGCGCGCTGCTCTACAAGCGGGTCTTCAATCGCGGGTCCGCTACCGTCACCAGCGGGATCGTCGTGAACGAGGAGTTCCCCCGGCTCTGGCACCGGCTGATGGTCGAGGCGGTGAAGTTCATCGAGCGGCGCCAGGAGCACGACAGCGAGCACGTATCGCGCCGGCCCATCGTGCACGCCATCCGCGACCTCCAGTACAACCTCAGCGAGTTCGCCGGGGGCGGGACCGGACGCGCCACCCAGAAGCTCAACGCCCAGCTCGAGGACGCGATGGACATCCTCAGCGCGCCCGAGATCGTGGAACAGCTCTCCATGGGTCGCCGGAAGAGCGTCTGGCGGGTGATGCAGGCGCTGCAGAAGGAGGTCAGCGGAAAGGCGGTGAACGTCCTCGCCGTCCGCACCCTCGCCGAGGAAGGGAACCGGATCTTCGGCTTCATCGCCGACTACGGGCCGTCCACGCCGGAGGAGGAGTTCGAGGGCGTGCTCGAGGCGGCCGAAGCCTGGATCCTGGCCGAGGACGCCCTCGGCGGCCGGACCGGCGAGGAGGACGAAGCGCCCGCGGACCACGAGCCGCACGCGATAGACGACGAATCCGCCGAGCCGGATGAGAGCGCCGCGGCCGACGACGATTGGGACTGAGCCCGACCTTCACCCGGAGAGCAGCAGCATGTTGACGCATACGGCCGACGCGGTTTCCCGCGCGCGGGGGCAGGCGCAGCAGATCCTCCAGCAGGTCCCGTCGTTCGGGAAGATGAGTCTGGTGGATCAGCTCTCGCTGTACCGGACGCTGGTCAAGGACGAGCTGGCCAAGGGCGCCGCGCCACCGCGGCGGAACGGCAGCCTGGCTCGCGGCCTCGAGGACGCCCCGCCGCCTCCGACGATGGGCGGGCTTACCAAGGCGGATGTGACCAACACCCGCCTCGACACCCTCGCCCAGCAAGGCGCCGACTTCATCAACGAGATCGACTTCCCCCAGTTCGTCTCCGACCTGCTGGAAGGGGTGTTCAAGAGCAACATCAAGGTCATGATGAAGCAGACCGAGATGTACCAGAAGCTGCTCAAGACCGCGATGGATTCGCTGGCGAAGTACGTCAACAAGATCGACGACGCGGCGGCGTTCGCCTATCTGGTGGACAAGAGCCCGGAGCAGTTCTCGCTCGGCGTGGACGAGGAGGAGAAGGACGCCGAGGGCAAGCCGCAGACCGTGCTCACCAACAAGCAGGGTGAGAAGCTCGACCTCGGCGATAACGAGCTCAAGGCGCGGGTCATGGACGCGAAGATCGCCATGGCCAAGGAGCATCGCGCCATGATCCGGGAGACCATCCTCATGGGCATTACCCGGCTGGTGGTCGAGAAAGGTGTGGTCGAGGCGTCGGTGCTATTCGACGTCAACGCCACCGAGAAGATCGACCGCCAGGGGAAATCGGGAAACCAGTGGGAGAAGACCACCGCGACCGAGAGCGGCGGCAGCGGCGTCCTGGGCTGGCTGACCGGTGGCGGCGACGAGACCACAACCGAGACCCGGCACGCGCAGATCACCGTCTCGTCGGTGAAGGCGGTCGCCGACAGCCGCCTGGCCGCGCAGATCAAGGGCAACGTGAAGATCCAGTTCATCTCCGACTACTTCAAGCTGGAGAACTTCGCGAAGCTCTACGAGGGCGGCGGCGACGGCGGGGCGGCCCTGGGACAGATCCCGGGCTCGCCCGCCCTGCTCGGCATGCTGCCCAATCGCGGGGCCGGCGCCGGAGGCGCGGGCGGTGCGGCGGGTGCGGGTGCCGCGGGTGCAGGCGGGTGAGCGCTCGGTGACTCGCAGTGGCGCTCGCCATCCTGCGCTTCGAGGAGGTCGCCGGAGACCGGGCGCTGTTCGACGTGGATCTGGGAAGGAACCGCTGGTTCGTCTATGCCATCGGTGACGGGACGACGGAGCGGGTGCACGGCATCGAGCTGCTGGCCGACCCCAGTACGACCTCCGAGCTCCTCGGCCCGATTCCGCCGGAAGCGCGGGGGCGGACGACGCTCGAGGTTCCCGTGGCGGCCTTCGACAGGGAGAAGCGTTTCATGCAGGTCATGAGCTTCAGCACCGCGGAGCGCCGCGGGCCGGCCGTCTCCGAGGTGGTGTCTTTCCACCCCGGCGGGCACCGGCTCGGACCGGCGCGCTCGGCCGCGGCGTCGATCCGGCGCGCACCCGGGGGCAGGCCCGGCCGCGGCACGGTGCCCTTCACGCTGGTGGAGGCCAAGAGCCGGCCGCTCTACAGCACTGCCTTCTTCTGGCAGGCCCTCCTCGGCCTGCTCCCCACCGTCATCCCGATGGTCGCGCCGCTGCTCGGCAACCTGTTCAAGGGTCTGTTCGGCGGGAGCAAGGGCGGGAGCCAGGAGGGGGGCCAGGCGGCCGGCGGTGCGCCACCGGTCCCCGACTTCCTGCAGCAGATCATCGAACTGGTACAGAAGCCCGAAGCGAAGGAGGTGATCGCCACCCTCATCAAGGGCGCGACCACCAACGGCGCCGAGCCGAAGCCGGCGGAGCCGGTGGCCACCGGAAGCTCGCTGGCGCGGGCGCAGTTCGTGGACGGCGGTGTGCTCACCGGACCGGCCTTGGCAGGGCTGCTTACCAGCGCGTTGCCCGCGCTCATGCCGCTGCTCCAGCAGTTCGCCAACCCGCAAATGATGAACACCCTGCTCACCGGTCTTTCTCCCGAGCGGACCATCGGTGGCCTGACGGACATCCTGATGGACCCGAACCGGCGGCAGTTCGAGCGGCTCTGGCAGCACACGCCGCATGTCGGCGGCAACGTGCTCCCTCAACTCCTGCTCCAGCTTGGCGGCCGGCCCTCGCGCTCGCCGGTGCCGCCGTACCGGCTGGTGAACTCGGTATCGCTGGCGTTCGAGGACCTGAGCTCGGAGACGGTAAACGGAACCTCGCGAGTGCCGTTTCGCGCGGGACACGACATCACGCTCACGCTGTCGCTCATGGCGCCGAAGCCGATCAGCGGAGCCGAGCTGCACTGGCAGGTGAAGCATCCCATCACGCTCGAATCGCTGGCGCACGGAGTGGTGCGGCACGGGCGGGCCGAATCGGGCCGGCTGCCGGAGCTCACGATCCCGGCGGCGGCGCTGGCGGCGCTGCCGGTGCCCGAGGACTACATCCTCGGCGTCGCTCTGGTCTGGAAGAACAAGCGCCGGGATCGGATCGGCGCGCGCAGCTCGGTCGTGTTCACCTGGGCCGGCGAGTACCTGTTCGACCGCGCCGAAGACGCCGGGCCGGACGAGAGCGAGGCGGCGGACGAGGGAGCGGTGGCCCCGCCGTTGGAGCCCGTGGCGCTCAGCGACGTCCAGGGTCATCGCGACTTCTGGCACAAGGTCTGGGAGGGGAGCTTCACCGACGACGCCCGCACCCGCCGGATCGAGTGCAAGTACTACTACGCGCTGGAGGACCGCCCCGGCGTCGCCCGGATGCAGACCATCGAGCGGCGGGTCAAGGGCGAGCGGGACGAGTCGGTGCTCCGGCTCAAGACCGGGCTGCTGCTGAGCCCGGGTGCGTTGAACGCGCTGCTGCCGGCGGTGTCGGAGTTTCGGGTGCTCGACGCCGAGCGCCTCGCGGCGATCGGCTCGGCCGACTTCCGCCGCCGGGTCGCGCAGGCCGCGCTGGCGCGGATCACCCTGCGCGGCCGGGCCGGCGAACGAGCGGCGCTCTGGGTGTACCCCGAGGTCAAGCTGCAGCGGGTGATCCTCAAGCGGGCCGCCGTCGTGGCCGAGTCGGGGCAGATCACCGAGTTCGCCGAGGTGCCGGTCGTTTTCCCGGTGCCGTCGCTCGCCCACTTCATCGCCACTCGTACGGAGCGCTGAGCATGCCGACGCGAACCATGCGGTCTCCCGCCCGCCGGTCGGATGCCCTGAGCGGCGAGCCGGTCGAGATCGATGGAATGGAAGTGATCGAAGACAAGCGGGTGACGCTGTTCCCGGTGACGTTGCTCGAGCTGCCGGGATCGACGCCCGAAGACTCCAAGCGGCGCGGGTGACGTGCCGAGTCGCTCCGCGGTGGAGCTGCCGCCGCTGTCCGGTTTCCTGAGCGGGATGCTCGCGCTCGATGCCGCCGGCCGGCGCACCGGCGAGACGCTGGTGGTGAGCGACTTCACCTTCGATTCACCGGTCGAGCTGGACTTACGTGTGGGCCCCGGCGGTGATCCGGTGCTCGGGGCCGGGCCCCCGACCCAGTGGATCGAGACCACGGTGATGCCCGTCTTCCACCACCTCATCGTTCGGATCGCGCTGGAGGACGATTGAGCCGTGCCGCCCGACAGCGCTCATCGGAGCTGGAGTCTCAAGAGCTTCATCGACTCGCTCACCGTCGAGCTCGACCGGCTCCAGGACGCTCTCGCGGTGAAGGGCGTGAACCGCCGGCTCACCTACACGGTGAAGGACCTGGCGCTCGATCTCCAGCTCTTTCCCGAGTTCGACGGTGACGAGCTCCGTTTCAGCACCGCGCGGCCCGGCGAGACCGGCGCGGCCCGGATCAGCTTCCAGCTCGGCTCGATCACCGACCGGCAGATCCGGGAATCGACGTCCGACCCGCTCACCAAAGACGACGTCTCGATCGACGTCGTCGAGGGGATCGACGAGAAGACCCGAAAGATGCTCCAGCGAATTGGAGTCACCTCGATGAAGGATCTCGAGCGGGTGGAGCGGCAGAACATCGATCTGGACAAGGTGGCCGACGAGCCGATCGACTACCGGAAGCTCGCCAACATGGTGCACCGCGCACGGCGGCGCTCGCTCCGCCCGCCCCAGGTACACTCGGCCAGTCTGGTGCAGGACAATGGGGAGACTTTGATCGTGATCGAAGGCGAACGGTTCGCCCCGGTCTTCCCCGTCTCCGCCGCCGCCGGCCGGGAGACCCGCTACCCCCGCGCGTTCCTCGACGGCGACGAGGTCCCGGTGCGGAGCGCGTCGGCCGCGCGGCTGCAGATCCGAGTGGACGAGGCCAGGCTGTCGCCCGACGGCAACCGGCTCCAGATCGCCCTTGACCCGTACCTGCTCCTCGGGATGAACCTCAAGCCCTAGCCGAGCGACGCTCATGCCTTCCCTGCCCTTGTTTCCGCGACTGCCGGTGGTCGGCGGCGCCAAGTCCCCGCCCCGTGTGCTGGCCCGGAGCTTCGACACCGGCGGACGGGTCGCCGCACGGTACGCGCCGGTCCGCGAGACGCGGACGCTGGTGCGGATGAGCTCAGTGGCGTCGGACGAGCCGGTCACGCCCGACCTCCCGCGCGGATTCAGCTCGTTCGCCGCGTATGTGCGAGAGGTCGTGGCGGGAGCGTCGCTCGCGCCCTACGAGGTGGAGGCGTTCGCGACCGATTTCTGTGTCGATCATCCGGAGCCGCCGGCGGCAGGTGGGTCCGCCGCCCCGAGCTCGGAGCCAGTAGCCGAGCAGCCCCTTGCCGAGCAGCCCGTGGCGGCGGGGCCCGCCGCGGCGGCACCGCCGGCCGCAGTGCCTCCGGCAGCGCCACCCGGCTCAACCCCGACTGTAGAGGATCAGATCCGGGCGCAGTGGGCGATGGAGGATCAGATCGCCTCGGCCCGCGCATTCTCCGCCGCCATGCCGGACGAGCGGCGCGCCGTGCGTGCGATCCGTCGCGCGGCGGGGCAGCCGGTGATGCCGCCGGAGGCTCGGGCGCCGGCGCCGGCGGAGGTCGGGGACGTTCGCGACGGCCACCGCTTCTTCGACGACGCCATGGCATCCGAGTTCGCGTATGCTACGACGTTCGATGCCGGCGATGTCCGCCTCGCCCGGCGGTTCGCGCAGATGAATGAGGTGCTCGATCACGAGGAGGGGATCGCCGCCGCGCCGGCTCCGTCCGCCGCCGCGGCTCCGCCGGAGCCCGGGACCCTTCCAGTGGACGACCAGGCACTGCTCGGCGATCTCGCCGCCCTGCTCGACCGACTGGGGCCGCCGGCCGCACCGCCGGCCGCACCGCCGGCCGCGGCACCAACCCCACCAACGCAGGAGCCGTGTCCGCCCACGGGAGCCGCACCCCCGACCGTTGCGCCTGCAGCGGCCGAGCCGGCAGCAGCCGAGCCGGCAGCGGTCGAGCCGGCAGCGGTCGAGCCGGCGGTTCCCAGCGTGACCTGAGCGCAACCGGGCCGAGCGCCCGACGGAGTCCGACGATGCCGAAATCGCATACCCTTTCGCGGAAGCGCCTGAGTCGCATCGGGCGCTCGCGTCTCCCGGGCGGGCTGGGCACGCTGGTGACGGCGACGAGCGCCATCCCCCGGCACTCGCGCAGCCTGTGTCACCCGGTGCAGTACGCCATCCCCGGGTCGGTTCCCGCGCTCAAGCAGGATCAGCCGGCTACCGCGTGGGCCGCCCAGCTCGCGGTGCTCATCGCGTGGCGCGACGATCAGCCCTACACGGTGGAACAGGCCCTCGCCCGGCTGGGCGAGCGCTGGGTGGAGCTATGGAAGAGCGGCAGCTCGCTCTCGAAGGATGACACCGCGCTTCTGTGCGCCACCGGCGGACTGTGCGTGGGACCGGCGCAAAGTCCCAGCGCCGAGGAGTGGGAGTCCCTGTTGCGCACCTACGGGCCGCTTTGCGTGCTGCCCGGTGGCGACGACGCGAGCTTCCCGGCGCGCGGCCGCATCGTCGTCTCGATCTCGGGCGACGGCACGCCGGAGAACACCCGGCTCGGCGTCGTGGACACGAGCACGGGGAGCAACGTCACCGAACCGCTCTCGGCGTTCGCCGGACCGGTCCGGGTGGTCCACTGGCACGCGGACGCGGGACTGGGGCGCGGGGTGCGTCCTACCGCACCGGCGGCCCCGACTCCGGAGCAGGCGCCGTCGCCGGAGGCAAATGCGCCTGCGCCGAATGCGTCCGCGGCCAGCCTGTGGCGTGCCGTCCGCGAAGTGGCGCGACAGGCCGACGTTCCCGCGTGGGACCAGGTGGGGAAGTTCCCGATCGAGATTCGGCGGTTCTGGGCGGACATCGCCTCGCGCATGCACCACTATATCTGGCACGCGGTGCGGATTCAGCACCCTCATCCCCAGGCCGCCGTAAGGGACGCGTTCCGGCGGATGGGATTCACCCCGCCCCCCAGGTTGGCGGCCCAGTTCGACCGCAATGGAAATCTGGTCCGCGCGGCCGCTGCGGGAGCGGGAGTGGATTTCCTCAGCATGCACCGCCAGATGGTGCAGGCCACCCGCACCCTCGCCGCCCAGCTGAAGCTCGACTACCGCCCGACGGGCTGGAGCCCGATTCCCTGGAGTCATACGGATCCGGTATGGCCCGTGCCTGCCTGGCCGGCATCGGAAGGCGTGCCGGGGTTCAAGGAGCCGGAGGTTACGGTCTTCTGGCGGGGGCAGGTCCGGGATAACCTGGAGAACCCCAAGTGGCTCTCCGGGGTCTCGCTGGATCGGCTCGGGACCACGCTCGAGGAGGGGATTCACAACTGGATGCACATGCACTGGGCGAGCGCGCCCCCGTCCGACCGCGATGCCGGGAGCGCCGATCCGTCGAACGATTATCTCGGCTCGACGTTCTCATCGCAGGTCAATCCGATCTTCTGGAAGCTGCACGGGTGGATCGACGAGTGCATCACCCGCTGGGAGAAGGCGCCGGCTCAGGCCGGCACCGGCTCGGAGCGGAGTGCCGCCGCCGATCTCGCGAAGTTCGCATGGCTCGGCCCGATCCCCCGGCCCCAGAGCAAGTCGCTGCAGCAGCACACGCACGCCGACATTCCCGAAAGCGAGCTGTTCGGGCTGGCCGCGCGGATCGACTTCGCGGCGCAGCCGGAGTTCGCGTCGGCCCGGATGAACCGGCAGCAGCTGGTGGCCCGGTTCGGACCGTCGGGTGAAACGCCGGACGTGTGGCTCGCGGAAGCGGTGGGGGGCGACGGCCGAAGCGCGATGGCGAGCCTGCGTCCCTCGCGGCGAGTCGCGGTGGGATTCGAGCGCCACGCCGTGCGCGGAGCGGCGGTCCCGGAACCACGCAGCCGCCAGCTCAATCCGGTGGCTGCGATTGAGCTCGGCGCCGCCGCATTTTCGGTCATTCAGCCGCTGGTCAGCGGAGGCGATTTTTCCTACAGCGCGGCGGTCACCGAGTATGTGCACAAGAACCCGGCGACACCCCCCGAAACGCCCACGACACGGACCAAGGTCTGGCTGGTGTTCAAGGCCGACGCGAAGGTCTACCCGGTGCAGCACTTCTGGTTTGAAGTTCAGTTCGACCACAACGGCTACGACCTGAAGAACTGTCGCATCGACCCCGTGCGCGGGAAGTCTGCCAGCCTCTTCTCATCCACCTTCCACGTAGACTTCTCGCCGGCGGCAGCGAGCGACGAGCGAGCGCCCGAAGCGCGCATCCGCTACGCCATCAGCGGCCGGTGGGATCCGAAGCTGGGTGGAGACCACTCGTTCAAGGGCGAGGTGGTTCTCCGCGCCGGTGGCATGATCACCGCTGTGATTACGCATGCCGATGGCGGCACCGTCTGGATACCGACCAATGGTGGGCTGAACAACGTGCGGAGCGAGGCGCTCCCGGTTCCGACAGTCATTGCACCGTTCTGGGATTTCAAGTTCTCCCCGTCGGGCTCACACAAGCTGGTGGAGAAGGAGCACAAGGAGCTGCTCGCCTGGCTGGACCGCCTTCCGGCCGACGACCTCGCGGGCCTGAAGGGCGGACGTCTTCTGCTCGAGGTGCACGGCTTCGCCAGTACCACTGGGGAGTACACCTCCAATTGGGAGCTGTCCCGCAAGCGCGCCCAGGCGGTGGAGAAGGTTCTGCGCGACGTGCTCGTGCCCGGCACACCTAACATCCAGGTCCGGCCCCATGGCGAGCAGGACGCCAGGACGCCGGACAAGACCGAGTCGGATTCGGAGCGGCGGGTGCGGGTGCAGTTCAAGAAGTACATCTGGCCGTAGCGCTCAAAGCGCGGGCCCACCACTCCGCCATCGGCTGACCAGGAAGCGCCTGCAGACCGCCGCCCCCCGGGGGGGGCGGCGGTCTAGAGAATCGTCTGTCATTCGCGCCGCCGCCCCCGCCCCCGCGTAGCGCCCACCCGGCCCGACTCCGGCCGGGTCAGCACGAATCTGGGGCTCCCCGCCGACGCTTGCGTCATCGGCCGCTCCCGGATGAAGGCTTGCAAGAACTCCGGCTGTTCCGTTCGCATCAGCTCCGCGACGCGCTCGAGCCCATCGACCGAGCTCAGCTCGCGCCGGGAAAGCCGGGCGATGGGGTCGAGCGGCGAGATCTCCACCTGTTCCGAGTACTTGTCGACGAGATCCCGCCAGAAGGCGTTGGCCGCCTCGATGACCTCCGCCTCACCCTTGAAGAACTTCTCCGGGACGTAGGTGATCTGGCCGGTCATCGGCACTGCGAACACCGTGTGCAGCACCTGCCCCTTGGCGATGGTCTCCTCGACGACGAGATAGAGGTCCACATTGCGGTCCTGCGGCCAGGTTTCGAGCGTCACCCGCAGGTCGATGCCGTCCCAGTTGAGCGTGTACGTCACCTCGATCGTACGGCGCTCCACCTCACGCCGCTGGCCCACCGGCTGCGGCGTGGGTCCGCGTATCAGGTGGCTACCGTATAGCCCGGCGACGCTGTCGTACACCCCTTCCACCAAGGTCGGAGATGACGGCGGAGGCGTGCCCCCGCCGGCCGGGGCGGCACCGCCCGTCTGAGCCGGCTGGATGTGCTCGAAGCGACTGGCCCACCCCAGCGCACGCAGCTCCGACAGATACCCAGCCGGGCCGCCCGATGCCTGGGCGCTGTCCGGCACCGGAACCCACCAATCGAAGGTATCGGCGGCCAGCGTCGCCGTGCCTTCCAGGGTGACGGGCTGAGCCGGCGTCTTGCCCGTGGCCAGCACCTTCTCGCCCACCACGCCTCCGCTGTAGTCGCAGATCAGCTCGCTGAACGGTGCCGTGCCCGCCGTTTTGGGCGTGGATTCGTTCTGATACCGCGTGCCGTACAGCTCTTCGTAGTCGGAGCTGCCGTCCATTCCGGCCGGCAGCGTTCGGAGCACGATCCGGTAGTTGAACTCGCGGAGCCGGCCTCGCGGCTGCGTGCTGGCGCTGCTTGCTACCGCGCCCGACCCATCGCCTGTTACGGTCGAGAAGCTACCTTCAACCCGATGCGCACCAATCTCTTGGGAACGTCGATTGGCAATCTGGCCATCCTCGGGCTCCTGGCTCCCGCCGTCACCCCTTTGAACTGCAGACCTCGAGTCGCGATTCCAGCTCGCGGCTCCTAACGCCCCGCATCTCCCGCGCTCTTGGCGAGTATCGGGGCAGCGGCTATTACGTCGCTCAGATCGGGCTTCCTGTGTTTCGAGTGTTTCGCCACGCTCGTGAGCCTTCGCTCGTGGATCGCCTCCGAGATGATCCACCAACCCCGAGTGCGCGCAGGTGTGCACGTGCGATTACGGCTCGCGTCGCGTTCAGCGGAAGATGACCGGGCAGGCATGGGTCCGCCTCGCCGATGGTTCCATGCGCTTCGCCGAACTACATTGGTACGAGGCGACGGGCGTCGGAAGGCGCAATGTGAAGGTCAAACGTTCTCTCGATCACTGGTGATGAAGGCACCTCCGCTGAGCGCGCGTCGATACGCCGTGTGTGTCGATGCCGGCGAGCACGAGGATGTGGACCTGGTTCCTCGCAAGGTGTACGAGGTCTGGCCCGATGCCGATGCCGAATCGCACGGATGGCTCCGGGTCGTGGACGAGAGCGGCGAGAACTACCTCTTCCCGTCCGAGTATTTCCGCATCCTGACCCTTCCGCCCGGCGTGGACCGGCTGATCCGGGCATCGAGCCGTCCGCCGGAGCGCCGCCGCCGGGCCGCGTCGAAGGCTCGGCGGTAGCGCTCGTCCGGCCTCGAACGTGGCCAGCCCGGTCTCGCCGCGCAGGAGAAGTTCGCCGTGGCCGCGGGTAGACGTACACCGTCCCGGTGAGCCCCCGAATGTCATGCCGCGTGCCCTCCTCCGACCTGTACCAGCCGTTGCTCTCGACCCCCAGCAGCACCCGATCGTTGATGGCGCCGCCGAGCTTGAAGTAGCCGCTCAGACGTCGGAGGAGATGCCATGGGGAGGCGGCCTGGATCACGCGCCACCAGGGAGCCGCGACGATCCCATCGCCGACGGCATAGGCGGCGGACCAGGGTGCTCTTTCCGGCCTACCGCGCCCCCATGCTGCCGTACATCCTTGCCCCACGCTCCTTTGTGCCGGAGAACGTCGCGAAGGCCCCACGAACATGCAAAGCCCCGGGCGGCAGCCGGTCTCGGTCCCCGCGACGTCGAGGACGCGATGCAGGTTGCGGCGGCGCAGGCTTGCGGCGCGGACGCTATTGCCACCGGAACGTCCGCGACCACGCGCGGTCTCCGGCACCGCTCGACGGGAGCGCCGGCGTGCGTCACATTCCGATGCCCACTCGGATGCCGTCATGACCGCGACCTGGATCGTCGAGCGGACCCGGAGCCCGCGCTTCCCGTACCGGGTAGCGATCGAACAGGGTGGACGCCTGGTTGCCGCGTTCCGCGCGCAGGCGCGATGGCCGGGACCCGGCCAGCAGATCTTCTGCCTGCGCGAGCGCGAGCTGGACCCGGCCGAGCCGCTGGAGCCGGTGGAACGCGTCCCCGTGGCACACCTGGGCCGGGTGGGACGGAAGCTCACCATCGTGCTGGACCGGCCCAACCGGAAGCGTTGCGAGTTCCTCACGATTCAGAAGTCGCGGAAAGACGGCGCCGGGCCATACGAGCAGGTGTTCTTCCGCACCGAATCGGGCATCCGGGCCCATCGCTCCCGCTCCCGGGTCGAGCTCGCGACCGGCGACGCACCGCTCCACGTCGTGGTAGACAGCGCCGAGCGGTACCCCTGGCGCTTCCCGGGGGCGACGCTGGAGCGGCGCAAGCTGCCCGCCGGCGACTACGCCCTCCTGGACGGGCAGCGGATCGCCGCGCTGGTCGAGCGGAAGAGCTTCGACAATCTGCTGGGGGACATCGGCGCCGTGCAGGCGCTCCACCAGCAGCTCGCCGACCTGGCGAGCCACGAGGGCGCAGCACTCGTGATCGAGGCCGACTACCGTGACTTCCTCGATCCCGCCCGGCTGGCCGGCCGCTGGCCCGCCGCCCACCTGGCCCGGGTGCTGGGCGAGATCGCGGCGCTGCACCCGCGCCTGCCGGTCGTCTACGCCGGCAACCGGAAGCTCGCCAACGCCTGGACCGAGCGGTTCTTCACCGCCACCGCCGCGCGCGGCGCGGCTCCCGCGCCGCAGCTCGCGCTCGATATCGCCGACCGGTACGCCGGGGGGCCCCGGACGCCGGGGCTCGACACGCTGATTCGGGAGACGGCGCTCGAGGCGTATGCCGGTTCGTTCACACTCCGGGATCTGTCGAGCCGCCTTGCCGACGTGCCGGCGGATCGGGTGCGCCGCGTAGTGGATCAGCTCCGGAAGGAAGGCCGGATCGTGCGAACCGGCCGGGGCCGCGGCGCACGCTGGGAGCGCGCCGAGCCGACGGAGCCCTGAGTCAACTGACACGCCGCCACGGGGAGCCCACGATCTCCGAGCCCGCGAACCGAGGCCCCGCTCGCACCGCTCGTCGCGAGCCTAGGCCGCTTCCACTCGCCCGAGCGACAGCCGCTTCGAGGGGAAACCGTCGATCGAAGAGGCTTGAACAACTCGGAGAGGCCGGGTTCGAACGGGTTGGCCGGTGGCCGGTCAGAAGATGAACCCCTGTCCCACCCAGTAATGCCAGTCCTCGACCGCCTGCCTCGTTTCCCGGTCCGCCCCCCGCGGCTCGAGCTGGATGAGCGGGACGGCGAGCGAGCGCTTCCCCCACCGGATCCGGACGAACACCTCCTGCATGCATTCCTCCTCGGGGGCCATTCCTACGACCCGTACCCGCTCCTCCCGCTCGAGCGGAGAGATGGAGCGCACGCTGATGCAGCGGGCCGGAAAGGGAAAGTGGAGCTGGTTGTCCAAGTAGTGGTACCAGCCCATCGCTCGCTCGGACTCCGTGTACGCATCGACGATGATCTCGTTGGCGATGCGCCGTTCACGCGCGGGGCTGCGTCTAGCGGAGCACATGGCCTGCTTCCGCACGCTGGCGCGCCGCCTCGACCAGGGTCCCCGCGGTGCGCGACTCCGCCGTCGGGCGGGCCAGAGCGGCGGCGAGCAGGTCAGCGTCGAGCCGCAGAAACTCGGCGAGGAGGTGGAGCGTGCCCGTCAGGCCGCCCAACCCGGCCGGCCGGGGCGCCTCGGGCTGCGCCGGCCGCCGCGCATGCGCCGCGCTACCAGCCCCTGCTTCAAGCTCTGAACGCCGTGAGAGTCTCCCCATCCCATTGATAAGAGACCAAGCCGGTGCGCTGGCAGTGGCGGACCACGCGAGGACGGAGCACGCCGATGCAGGCACCGCCCTCGTGCCGAACGCTGCGGTAGACGATCGCGTCGCTGCCGCGGTCGCGGAGATGCTTGCCAACCAGTTGGCTGGCGAGATAGCTGGTGGGGTGATGGACCAAAGCGCCAAGCGGTGGGCCGAGACCGGATAGCACCGCCGCGAAGCCGGCGACGTCGGCACTCAAGAGCTGCACAGCGACCGTCTGCGCCGGCTCAGCGGTCTCACGAAGGCGAATGGCTTGATGGTACAGCGTCTCGGCGGTTGCCGTGGCGGCATCGGAAGCGGCGTACAACACCCCGAATCGTCCATCGGAGAATCGGCTGGGCCTCGCGTGCCGAGTGAACGACGGCATCACCCAACCCGATCCTGCGCCGTATGAGCGGTCCGATACGGGCACCCCGGTCGGGGCGCCGACCTGATCCAGAAGCGCGGGCGAGGTCAAGGCCAGCACCGACAGCAGCGCATCTACGTCAGCGCCGGGCGCCAGACTCTCGAAGAAGGCCACCGCTGTGAGGGCGGCCGCGACCATGCGCACCAGCCCGCGGACCCCGCCGGGGACGTCGCGGGGGAGATCCGCGAACGCCTCCGCCGGGAGCGGCGCCGAGCTCGGCTCGCTCACGCCTGCGCCGATGTGCGGACGGCGGACTCGATCGTGACTGGAGCAGCGCTGCCAACGTCGGACTCCAGGAGACCGTGCAGCTCGTCGAGGGCGACGACCCCGCCGTCGAGCACGAACTCCAGCGCCGAGCGGCCGCGGGTCAGAGGGCCGGAATTGGGCCGGCGCATCCACTCATCGGCCCGTTCGGGAGCGCCGCCGAAGAGCCGCCGCAGGAAAGCGGCGATGCCCAGGACGTACGAGATGCGGAGGAGCGTGTCGGGGCTGATGCTATCGACGCCCTTTTTCTTCCAGGTGAAGTACGTGGATTCCGACGGCGCCCCCAGCAGGCGACGGCCCTCGTCGGTCTTGAGCTGCCACCGATTCGCGACGGCGAAGTACGCCCGCAGCGCCTCTCTGACCACCCGAGGGTCGTCTGCCAGCTGTTCAGCACGCCCGTAAGCCGGCACGATTGCCTTGGACACCGATTTTCTTTTCTCCTGTTATTCTGGAGTAATTTTACTGCGTTTTACCAGTATGGTCAAGGGCAAGCCGTTCTATGACAGGCGCTTTGTCTCATCAAGGCTCCAGTAAGAGGTCTGGTGGTACGACCTCCATGGATCATTCTCTCGCAACACGTTCCGCGATACAACCAGGCGCGGGCGCTGCTGCCCGCCCCGACCTCGCCCGCGGCGACCTTCCCGGCGTAGGTGGCTGTGATCGCCTCCTGGAGCTCGGCCGCTTGCGGCGTGATCCCGGCAGCGCAAGGCTCTCCTCTGCCGGAGTTGCTGTCCACTACCAAGCGGGGTGCGGCGGCGGCCTAAGTCTCGCTTCCAACGCGTTATTGATTGTCCCGCATGACCCCACGGCCCCACGTGCTCACCAAGTCCCAGGCCAAACGCATCTGGCTGCGCGCGCAATAGCTCGACGCGTACGCGCCGTTTGGCGACCGGCCCGAGGCGACCCAGGCCGCAGTCGAGCATCTGGGCTATGTGCAGATCAAGAGCCACGACGTCCGCTACGACCTCACGCTCGACGTCACGGCGCTGCACTGAACGGCACGGCGCCTGCTAGGCCGCGGACTCGGCCCACGCTACCAGCTGGTGTATCTGGATCTGAGCGCCCTCAAGCAGCGCTTCGTTGGGGAACCGCTCGGGCTCGATGAACAGGAGGTCGTGCATCGAGAGCGCCACTGCACGGGCCTCAAGCAGGTCCCGCAGGCGAGAGCTCCGGAGGTACGGAGACCAACCTGAGCCCCGAGCCTGCTGCGCCAGCGCTGAGAGAACATCGATGAAAGCGTAGAACACGTGCCAGGGCCGCCAATGCGGTGCTTCGCACCTATCGGCGCGCGAAGCGGAACCCGAGCCAGACCTCGACCACCTCGCCCGGCAGGTCCAGTCAGACAGCGCGTTGACGCCCAGGGTCATCGAGCGGAAGTCGGTGAGCAGAATGGCGGCTGGATCACTCGTCTCCGAACGCCTCTTCCACCGCCCGGCGGAAGGTCGGTGCGTCTATCGCGGGAAACCGGTAGAGGTCGGGTTCGATGCGGGCGAAGTACTCCAGCGCACGGCGGCGATCCACCAGTCCTCGGACGACCATCTCGTGCACGTCGGCAAGGTCCTGCCGATGGCCGCGCTCGACTTTGGCCAGGGCTTGTGCGTACAGGTCGAAATGGAAGAACCCCACCCGGCGGACCTGTGCGATGAACCGCCCGCGGTCCTCCCATCCGGGCGGGATCGGAATGAAATCCAGGGGCGACGCGAGCTCCACGTTGATCTGGAGCTCGTCCTTGAGGGCGGGGAGCGCCCGCAGGAGCGCGTCGTCTTCCGGCCGCACGACGAGGTCCACGTCGATCGTCGTGGCCCGCCATTCGAGGAGCACTGCCGTCGCCCCGCCCACCAGGTACACGCGGGCGTCCCCTCGCGCTGCGCGTCCGAGTGCCTCCATCAGCCGGTGAATGCGATCGCGATCCGCTAGCGCGCGCACTCGGCGGCCCGCTCGAAGCTGACGAGCCGCCGGATCAGCGCGTTGTACCGCGAATGCGCGGCGGCGGCATGGTCGCGCGCGAGCAGGGCGTACAGCCGCTGCTCGGGGTCGGGAATGGTGAGCGGGAAGGAGTAGCCGAGGCGCCGGAGCCGTGGCGCGCCGATCGAAACGAGCAGCGCCGGAATGGTCTCGAGCCCGCACCGCAGGTCGTCGAGGCCGGTCGCGATGAGATCGCCGCCCGGGAGGTCGGTCGCTGTCACCCCGGAATGGTACCGGCCACGCGGCTCCGCAGCCAGAGAGCGATATGGATTCACGCCGGCCGCAATACCGCAGCCTCACCCCCCGGCCCGCCGAAGTCGAACCGCAGGAACCGATCGAAGAGCGGCACTTTCCGGAACTCGGCCACCCGCTGCCACTCGGGCCCGTCGCCCCTGAGCCGCCGCTCGAGAAGGCCGAACTCCCGGAGCGGGTGGAGCAGCCGGGTGGCGAGGAGCCAGGGGGCGGTGTGCGGCCCGTAGTGCGCGTCGGTGGGGTCCAGCGCGCCGGGCAGGAACACCGCCCCGGCCAGTCGCTCGGCGGTCGTCCAATCGGCCGCGTGGCGCCCCAGCTGAACGATCGAGAACGCGACCGTGCGCTGGAAGCCCGGCTGCTCCGGCCCGCGGTCGAGATAGGCGAGGTTGAGAGTGCGGAAGTAGGTCCGGAACAGTTCCGCGAACAGCTCGCCGGTCCGGCGCTCGTCCAGCAGAGCGCGGCCCCGGCTCGTGATCCGGAACCCCTTGCGCCGCGCCAGCAACCCCGCCAGGCCGAGCACGAGGCGAGGGATATGGAGCAGGTGGATGTCCGGCTCGTTGAGCACACCGCCCGGGCCGCGAAGCACCGCGCGCACCTCGTCGGCGCCGCGGATCCGGTCCACCAGCTGCGACACGGATCTGCGGGTCAGGTTGCCGGCGGCGGTGGCGGGCAGCGGACCCTCGTCGCGCGCCACCTGTAGCAGCAGCCGGGTGACTTGGAGGAACCGGGCCGCGTCGAGCTGCGAGCCCGCGAGCCCCGGTTCGAGCCGGAGCGCACCGGTGCTCTGCCAGTCCCCGAGCAGCAGCTCGGAAACTTGCACCGGAGACAGGCCGCCGAGCTCCGCCTGCGGCGCGGCGTTGTACTCCGCCATGCGACGGTCGAGCCAGGCCTGGGCCTCCGCGAGCGAGCGGAACGAGCGGCGTCCCATCGCCCCAAGAATCCGCTCCAGCTCGGGGGGCCGCGGTCGGTTCATCTCACGCGCATGTCACGCGCATGCGAGGGCAGGCGGGAGCCCGTGGGGAGCACGGACGGGCCGGCGTGGCCATTCGAGATCAGGGCTCCAGAGGGGCGCGTCAGAACGCGGGGAGGAGACCGGGGCGCGGTTTGCCCCGGGCTCCGAGGATCGCTTTCTTCAGCGCCCCGGCGGAGCGGGCGGGCGGAGCTGGCTTCCGCCGCACCGAGCTCCTGCCCCGTGTTCGATCTGTTGGTTGGGTACAACGACGAATTTTGCCGAAGAGAGCCGACCTGCAGAGCCCGGCCTGGTCGGATCGCCGGGCGGCCGGCCGTGCGCTTCGCCCCCCCGGCCTACCGGGCAGAGATCCCCTCGGCCGCCCATCGGCGCACCGCAACGCAGCCCGGTAGAGCCCCCCGGGCTTAGCCATCGGAACTCATTGCCGTTGCGGCTGTTGAGTTGCTCAGATCGCGCTTCTTGTTCGTTTCGAGTATTTCGGGTAGCCATCGTCGGGGCAAGTCGGCATCGGGTCAGCGCGATGCCGCGCCCAGCAGGGCGACGATCGAGCCGCGCGCGTCACCGACATCAGCTTGGTCCGGCAGCCGCCCGCCGCAGCTCACGGGCGGCGACGACGAGGTCGAGTGTGTGGACCCGCAGCGTACGGCTCGCTACCAGTGCCAACGCGAGGTGGCTCAATCCAGCGTGCGCCTGGACAATCTGTGTCTCAGCGACGGCCGTTAGATCGGCGGCGCGGGTGATGGCATCGCGCACCGCGTGGTACAGGTCGTCGGCGGTAAATGGTTTGCGGATCACCCGGACGGGAGTATCCGACGACTCGATATACGGCACCGCGTCGGGATCGGCAGACATGCAGAGGACGGCGACGCTCGGCCGATATCGCCTCAGCGTTTCCGAGAGCTGACGGCCATCGATTTCCGGCATCGAGAGGTCGGTCAGGACCAATTCGAACGGCTCGGCGCGGGCTTGAACGAGCCTCAGCGCGGACTCGCCGTCCGGAGCCTCATCAACCTGAAAGCCTTCGGCTTCGAGCGTGCGGCGGAGGAGCTGGCGTATCGGCGGTTCGTCGTCGACCACCAGCACCGTGGCCCCGCGCCAGATGGGACCGTGGGGAGCGGTGATGGCTGCGTCCATATCGCACCCGTCGCGAGCAAGCTACCCCTGCAAGCCTTCCCCGACGAGTTCAAACCTAACGCTGCGGCCTCCTTCGCGGTGGTCGCATTCCTCGCCGCCACCGGGCGCCGCGTCGGGTGCCCACGGCGCCGTCTGCTCGCGACCCTTCTCGCCGCATCCCCCGCATCGTCCGCGTGAGATTGTGACGATCCCCTCCCGATCGATCCTGCGGTGGTGACCAGGGAGATGAACCTCAAGGCGTTCGGGGGCGCCGACCAAATGGGGCCGGCCCGGTCAGCTGCGCTGGGAGGGCGGCGCCCAGGAGAAACGTGACACCACGCCCGACGGTCGCCGCCGCGCGCTCGCGACTACGGCCGTCGGCCGGGTCGGACGCCGGCCGACACCACGCGGCCGGGAACTCCAACCCGCACCTTCCGGGTTGCCCCATACGAGGGGAATGGCCGACGGCCTATCCTGTTTCAGTAACGCACCGGGGAGTTCGCGAGCCTCGCGGGTCCGGTGCGCGGTTCCGATGGAGGATGTGTATGTCGATGTCGCTCATCCTGCTGGCTTCCCACGCACTGGCCGCCGCGCCCGCGGTGGCGCCCGCGGCGGATCCGGATCCGCCGGTTCGGGTGTGGTTCAATTCCGACGGCAACTATGCCCCGGGCGACCGGGCCAAGGTGTACGCCAAGGCCGCACAGGACGGATTTCTCGTTGTGTTCCGCGCCGACGCGGCCGGGCGGGTCCGGGTGCTGTTTCCGCTCGACCCCCGGGACGATCAGCGGATCACCGGTGGCAAGAAGTACGAGCTCAAGAGCCGCGCGGGCCGGGAGGCCTTCGTCGCGGACGACACCAGCGGTCATGGCACGGTCGTCGCCGCCATCGCCCAGTCGCCCTTTGCGGTCGATGAGTTCGTCCAGGAGGGCCGCTGGAACCTCCGGGCGCTCGCCGCCGACGTGAGCGATGATCCCGAAGCCGGGCTGATCGACCTCGTCCGGCGGATGAAGCCGTCCGGCGAGCATTTCGACTACGACGTCGAGACCTACGTCGTGTCGGAGCAGTATGCTCGCCGGTTCTACGGCTACCCCTATGCGGGGATGGGCTGGTGGGGCTACGACCCGTTCTGGGGTCACCGGAGCTTCGGCTTCTTCCCCCGGCGCGTCATCATCGTGCGTCGCGCGCCGGCGAGCGGGCCATAGCGGGGCATCGCACGGGCGCGGGCACGAGCTGGACGGTCAGGTCCTGCTCCTCGGCGTCGGGCACGACGCGAGCACGACGCTGCACCTCGCGGAGCTGCTGGCCGGCGTCCCGTATCGCGTGCTAGGCTAGGCCGGGACGGCCGCCCGGTTCGGCTCGTCTTCGGCGAGAACGAGCACTGCCGCCAACGCTTCGTGCTGGCCGACGACTGGCTGCGCGAACGCGGGCTCCAGCGCGAGGGACGGGTCGGGTACGCGCACGCGCGGCGCATGCGCGCGCGCGACCCGGTCGCCGTGGCACGCGAGCGCCTCGCGCTCGACCCGTTCGTCTTCCTGCACGCGGCAGGCATCGGGTGCGCGGAGTGCGACGAGCCCCGGCAGAGTCCCGGCGGGGAAAGCTGATCCTGGTCGTTCACTCGCTTCGAAGGGGGCCCACGTGCAGAGCCCCCGCCTGCTGGGATCGCCGGCCGGCCGTGCGCTTAGGCCCCCCCGGCCTACCGCGGAACCTTCGCCTTGAGCTCGTCGAACCAGTTCACCACGACGTTGACCCGGGGCCGCTCCCGCTCGGGCGGCAGCTTGAGCATCAGAAACCGCTCACCGTCGCGGGAGTTCGATCTCCTTCAGGAATCGCTCGGCGCCGATGGTCGCCGCGACCTCGGGGCGGAGCACCTTGATCGTGACTTTGCGATTGTGGCGCACGTCGTGCGCGAGGTAGACTGTGGCCATGCCTCCGGCGCCCAGCTCCCGCTCGAGGTTGTAGCGGTCGGCCAGGGCGATCCTGAGATCATCCATGGCGTGGCCATCACCTGAAAAAAGAGGGATCGGCTGGAGCGACCGCTAATCGGCCGTCGCTGCGAGCCGTTCCAGTTCTGGCGGTGAGCGCGTCCGCGCCGGGGAGCACGTGGAAGAACCGCTCCTTCTGGCTACAGCGATCCGCGACCGGAGACGCCTCGTGGACGACCCCAAGGCGGGAACCACTATCCGCACCGAGCTCGTGGCCGGGGCGACGACGTTCGCCACCCTCTCCTACATCATCTTCGTCCAGCCCGCCGTGCTCGCCGGCGCCGGGATGGACTTCGGCGCGGTGATGGCGGCCACCTGCGTGGCGAGCGCGTTCGCCACCATTCTCATGGGCCTGGTCGCGAACTACCCCATCGCCGTGGCCCCCGCCATGGGCCACAACTTCTTCTTCGTGTACGCGGTGACCCAGCTCGGGATACCATGGCAGGTGGCCCTCGGCGCGGATTTCCTGGCCGGTGTGCTGTTCCTCGCCCTGGCCACCTTCCGATTCCGCGAGGCAGTGATCGACGCCGTCCCCGACTGCCTCAGGGCCGCGATTCCTGTGGGCATCGGGCTCCTGATCGCGTTCGTCGGGATGCAGTGGGGCGGGATCGTCGTGGGCAACCCGGGCAGCCTGGTGCGGCTCGGCCGGCTGACCGCCCCCGCGACGCTGCTGGCGCTGGGCGGCTTCGGGTTGATCGCGGTGCTCTCCCTCCGCCGCGTCCGGGGCGCGATCCTGATCGGCATCGTCGTGACCACGGTGGTGGGAGCGCTGCTCGGCCTGCTCCGATTCCAGGGCGTCGTCGGCCCGCCGCCGTCCCTCGCCCCGACTGCGCTGAAGCTCGACGTGATCGGCGCGCTCCGGCCCGAGTACATCGAGATCGTGCTGGTGTTCCTGTTCCTGGCTGTCTTCGACACGGTCGGGACGTTGATCGGGGTGGGCACGCAGGCGGGGTTCATCCGGGATGGCAAGCTGCCCCGTGCCGGCCGGGCGCTGCTCGCCGACGCCACGGGCACCACGGTGGGCACGTTGCTCGGCACCTCCACGGTCACCGCGTACATCGAAAGCGCGGCGGGCATCGCCGCCGGAGGGCGCACCGGGCTCGCGAACCTGATGACCGGCGCGCTCCTCCTCGCGGCGTTGTTCTTCTATCCGCTGGCGCGACTGATAGGCGGCGGCGTGCCGGGGCCGGACGGCGCCACGCTCTACCCCGTGACGGCCGCCGCGCTGATCACGATCGGATGCCTCATGATGCGGAACGTCACCCTGGTGCGCTGGGAGGACCCGGGTGACGCGATCCCGGCGTTTCTCACGATCGCCACGATGGGGTTCGCGTTGAGCATCGCCGACGGCCTGGCGTTCGGCTTCATCAGCTACGCCGCGCTCAGGGCGCTGTCGGGACGGGCGCGGGAGGTGAGTTGGCTGGTGTATCTGCTCGCCGCGCTCTTCCTGCTGCGCTTCGCGCTCGTGTAAGCCATGCGCGCGCCGTCCGGAGTGGGAGGAGCTCCCACTCCGGCGAAAGCGCCCAGCTTACCGGGCGGCGACCGCTGCCTCCTTCAGCACCAGGAGATCGCCCTCGAGGATCTGGGGAGCGCCGAGCTGATCCTTCATCGGGTCCTTCTTGACGAACTCCGCGGCCCGGCGGGTCGACTCCGTCGCTCCGGTCTTGTCCTCGAACAGCCCGATCGTGACGAGCTCCTTGTTGCCCACGTTGACCGCGTAGTAGCAGTGGAAGCCCCGGACGTCCTGAACGAGGGGGATGAATCCATCCTCCATCCGCCGCTTGAGGTCGTCGAAGTTCTTCTTGTCGACTGTCCCCGCCTTCGGGGTGTATCGCCGAATGATCGCGTACATGCTTCCTCCGGTCGTCAAACCGTTTGTAACTCGTAGTGATCGCGTCCGATCGCGTGATCGTGTGGGAGCCGCGCCGCTCACTCCTTTCTCCGCGGCTCCGCCGGCCGGCAGGGGCGGTCGGGCCAGTGGTGGCGACAAAAAATCCGGCAGAGCACGAGCTGCTCAGCCGGTTTCGCCATTCGCTCCACCCGGCACCTGGGCGACCAACGGAACCGCTGCGCCGGGCTTCGTCGCATCTGAGAGGCCCCAGTATAGGGAGGGTCCTCCGGGCGTCAAGATGGCCCGGCTGGAGCGCCCGCCGTCGACCGTACAGATTCTCCGCCGATGCCTTACTGCGTCATCGGCGCCGGCGCCGCGGGCCTGGCGGCGGCCCGCCAGCTCGAGGCGAGCTCGGTCCCCTTCGAGGTCGTCGAACGCGAGCGGGATGTCGGCGGGATCTGGGATACGAGCCTGGCCCACGGCCCGGTCTACCGCTCCGCCCACCTGATCTCGTCCAAGCCCCTGACCGAGTTCCCCGACTTTCCGATGCCGGCGGAGTATCCCGATTACCCCAATCACGCCCAGGCGCTTGAGTACCTGCGGTCCTACGCCAAAGCGTTCGGGCTCTACAAGTTCATTCGCTTCGGGCGGACGGTGGAACGGGCCGAGCGCGTCGAGGGCGCTGATTGGAGCGTGACCTTCAGCGACGGCGAGACCCGGATCTACTCCGGGCTCGTCGTGGCAGCCGGAATCCACTGCATACCAAACCTCCCGGAGGTGCCTGGAAGGTTCGACGGCGAGTGCATGCATTCCTGCGGATACAAGGCCCCGGACATCTTCCGGAACAAGCGGGTCCTGGTGGTCGGCGCGGGGAATTCCGGGTGCGATATCGTCGTGGACGCCGCGCAACACGCCGCGCGGACCTTCTTTAGCGTGCGGCGAGGCTACCACTACCTCCCGAAGTACGCCCTCGGCCGGCCGACCGACCAGTTGGGCGAGATCGGGCTCAGACTCCGCCTGCCTCTCTTCATCCGGACCCCGCTGCAGCAACTGCTCCTGAAGGTCGTCGTGGGGAGCCCGGACCAGTTCGGCTTGCCCCGGCCCGACCACAAGCTGCTCGAGAGCCATCCGATCGTGAACTCCCAGATCCTTCAGGCGCTGGGCCAGGGCGACATTCAGCCGAAGCCCGACGTGGCGGAGCTGAACGGCCGCGAGGTGCGGTTCAAGGACGGCTCGACGGAGCAGATCGACCTGATCGTGTTCGCCACCGGTTATCAGGTGTCGTTCCCGTTTCTCGAGCCTCGGCACCTGAATTCCGCCGACGGCCGGCCGGATTTCTATCTCCACGTCTTCCATCCGACCTACGAGAATCTCTTCATCGTGGGGATGATTCAGTCGGACAGCGGCGTCTGGCGGCTCATGGATCTTCAGGCCAGGGCGGTGGCGCGATACATCCAGGCGGGACGGGCGAACACCGCTGGGCTCCGGAAGGTCCGCGCCCTGAAGCAGGGCCCCCGCCCCGATCTCGGCGGCGGGATCCGGTATTTGCCGACCGATCGCCACCGTTACGAGGTGGAGCACTTCAGCTACCAGCGGCGGCTGACAAGGCTGATCCGGCTCCTCGAGTCGTGACGGCGCCAGAGGCCGGCGATTCCCTGCCCTTCCGCGTAGCGGTGCGACCGGGCGGCCGGCCGGCGTCCCCTCTCCCGTCCCTTGAACACGAGAGATCATGGCCGCCTCATCGCTTCCGGTTCGTCGTGCCCACCCCGCGACCCTCGTACTGGCCGGCGGGCTCGTCGCGGGAACGTTCGACATCGTCTATGCCTGCGGGTTCTGGGCACTCAAGCGCGATGTGCCCGTCGAGCGCATCCTGCAGTCGGTCGCAGCCGGCCTGCTCGGCAAGGCCAGCTTCGAGGGCGGGGCGGCGACCGCGGCGCTCGGCCTCGCGCTGCATTACTTCATCGCGACGTCGATGTCGTTCACGTACTACCTGGTCGCGCAGCGGTGGTCCCTCCTTCGGCAGCAGCCCGTGCTCGCCGGCGCCGCGTACGGCCTCCTGCTCTACGTCCTCATGAATTACGTCGTGGTGCCGCTGTCGCGGGCGGGCCCGGGATCGAAGGACCCGCTGTGGATCGGTCTCAGCATCGCGGTGCACGCATTGCTGATCGGTGTGCCCATCGCGCTGTTTGCGCGTCGCGCGCTGAGTCGAGCTGCTGCGATCTGACGTCCCGTCAAGGGGCCGAGCGTCAGCCCGAAACCTCCCCGGGCCCGACCCGTCTGGCGGCCGTGCAATCAGCGCGGTAACGTAGCCCCGGGAGGCGGGCGGCACCCGAAGGGGACCATCGATGCAGAAGCGCACAGTCAAGGGCGTGAGGGAGAATCGACCAGCGGACGGGCCGCAGGAGTTCGTGCGCCAGCAATACACTTCAGCCCGGCGGGTGCGACGAGCGAGGTGGAAGATCTCGCCGTCGAGCTGGCCTGCGCCTCGCTCGCCGAGTGGCGCCTCGCTTAGCAAGTGGCGACCCTGACTCGACCAACTGCTACCTCGGTCCTGATCCTTCAGCCATTGATCTCTTTCCCGTCCGCCGCGATCCTATCGCTGGGGTCGCAGCCCAGGGGCCCGGAACGGGCCACGGAGGGAGCATTGTGGACTTGACGGAAGGCCGTCGACGGGTGGTGGTCGAGGGCGTCGCCCCGGCGGTCGATGACGGACGGTTTCCCATCAAGCGCGTGGCCGGCGAATCCGTCGTCGTCGAGGCGGACGTGTTCGCGGACGGCCACGATCAACTCGAATGCCGCCTGCTCTTCCGGCGGGAGCCCGACCCGGCCTGGACGGAGGTGCCCATGGGCCCGCTCGGCAACGATCGCTGGCGGGGGGAATTCCGCGTTTCAGAGTTGGGGCGCTATCGCTACACCGTCGAGGGCTGGACCAGCCGGTTTCGCACCTGGCGGGCAGACCTCGTCAAGCGGATCGACGCCCGGCAGGACGTCCACCCGGACCTGCTCATCGGTGCCGGGCTCATCGAGGAGGCCGCCGGGCGAGCGCCGGAGACAGACGCGGAGCGTTTGCGCGCATGGGCTCGCGGCCTTCGGGAGCCGACCGATGGCGCGGGACGCGGTGCGCTCGCGCTCGACGAGACCCTGGCAGAGCTGATGCTCGCGTATCCCGATCGCCGGCTCGCTACCCGTTACGAGCGGGAGCTGGTCGTCGTCGTCGATCGGGCGAAGGCCGGGTACTCCACCTGGTACGAGCTGTTTCCGCGCTCGTGCGCGCCGGACCGGAATCGGCACGGCACGTTCCGCGACTGCGAGGCCTGGCTGCCCTACGTTGCCGGGATGGGCTTCGACGTCCTCTACCTGCCGCCCATCCATCCCATCGGCCGCGCGTTCCGCAAGGGCCGCAACAACGCCGTGACGGCCGGGCCGGGCGACGTCGGGAGCCCCTGGGCCATCGGCGCGGCGCAAGGCGGTCACACCGCGGTGCATCCCGAGCTGGGGACGCTCGATGATTTCCGCCGGCTGGTGGCCCGGGCCCGCGACGCCGGCCTCGAGGTAGCGCTCGACCTGGCCTTCCAGTGCTCTCCCGACCACCCCTGGGTGCGAGAGCATCCGGAGTGGTTCCGGCAGCGGCCCGATGGGACGATCCAGTACGCCG
>JBOHSY010000166.1:0-2258 GCA_050733355.1 Gemmatimonadales bacterium
GGGGAGGGGAACAGTGCCGTCCGGGCGGGAGCGGGCGGGAGCGGGCGGGAGCGGGCGGGAGGTCCCGATGCGTCGACCGCTCCCGTCTGCTCCCGTCTGCTCCCGTCTGCTCCCGCCCATCCGTCAAACCCCGCGCCGGCGACGTACGCCGCCCCCCGCGCGCCCAGCGTCACGACCAGCAGCGACGCCCCGGCGCCCAGCACGTCGGCCGAGACGATGAGCGGGTCGGCGCCCAACTGTCCCATCTCCTCCTCGTTCATCTGTACGACGTCGAAGCAGCCGCACCAGCTCGGCGCGTCGGGCAGCGGGCGCAGCACCCGCACGCCGTCCTGCCGCATGCCGAGGAACAGGCTGTGCACGTCCGCGTAGATCCGGCCGCGGAATCCGGCCCGCAGCGCCTGCGCCGTACCCAGGCACAGCTCGAAGCCCGAGATGAAGTTGACGTAGAGCGCATCGAGGTCGCGCACCATCGGCCCCAGCTCGGGCCAGGTCCAGCCGGGCACGCCGCCCGACATCCGCTCGCAGCGGCGATCCTTCGACTCGTACCGGAGCACGACCCGGTTGTTCGGCACCGGCACCTCGACGCAGCGCGCGCCGGGCGCGAGTCGTTCGAGCGTCCGGAGGAAGCCCGCCGCTTCCCCGGCGAGGTCGCGGCCCACCTTGACGAGCGGGACGCTCTCCCAGCCGGCCGGAAGCGCGGCGTCGAGCCCGGCGAGCCCGTAGGCGATGCCGCCCCACTCCTCCACCGGCGGCGCGGCGGGATCGCGGCCGTGGATCTCGTCCCAGACGAGCGAACCCAGAATACCAAGCCTAGGCATATAGAAGAGCAGAAGAGCGGAGGAGCAGAGGAGCAGATGGCCCGCTCACAGGCATCCGGCCATGAAGGCAGTTCATCTGCTCTTCTGCTCCTCTGCTCTTCCGCTCTTCTGGTCCAGGAAGGCCTTCGCCGCGCCATAGACGCCCGCAGTGCCGGTCAGCTCAGCGGGCACGATCCGGCATACCGCCACCGCCGGCTTGAACGCGCGGCGCGCGACCTCGCGGCGGAGCGGGACGAACAGCGTAGCGCCGGCCTGGGTGACGCCGCCGAACACGACCACCACTTCGGGATTGAAGATGTTGACCATGTTCGCGACGCCGACGCCGAGGAACTTGGCCGTGTCGTGCACGACCTCCTCGGCAAGCTCGTCGCCGTCTTGCGCCGCCTGGTACACGGTCTGCGCAGTCACCCGTCCCAGCGTGCCGCCACAGTAGTCCGCGAGCCGGCTGGGCACGCCCGACTCGACCGCCTCCACGGCACGCCGGGCGATCGCCGGGCCGGAGGCGTACGCCTCGAGACAGCCGTAGTTGCCGCAGCCGCACTTCCGGCCGTCCACCTCGATCGTGGTGTGGCCGATCTCGCCCGCCACGTCCGACGCGCCGTGATAGAGCCGGCCATCCACCACGATGCCGCCGCCGATGCCGGTGCCGATGGTGATGCCGATCGCGTGGCGGGCGCCCCGCGCGGCCCCGCGCCACGACTCGCCGAGCGTTGCGCAGTTGGCGTCGTTGTCGAGCGTCGTTGGGACGCCGAGTCCCTGCTGGATGATATCGCGGAGCGGCAGGTTCACCCAGCCGAGGTTGGGGGTGAGGAGCACGATGCCACGGGTCCGGTCCAGCGGTCCCGGGGCGCCGACGCCGACGCCCAGGATCTCGGCGTCGGGCTGCTCGAACCGGAGCTGCGCGATCGTGGCGCGGGCCATGCCAAGAAGACGCTGCAGCACCGCGTCCGAGCCCTCCTCCGCGCGGGTCGGCTCGGTGCGGAGGCCGAGCGGAGCCGATCCGTCCTCCGCGACCGCGCCGGCGACGAGGTTCGTGCCTCCGATGTCAATCCCCAGCGCGAACCGCACGTCTCGTCTCCTCACCTTGCGTGAGCGGAGCTAGGGCGCCGACGACCATCGTCACGTCGAGCTCCACGAGGCAGCGGTGGTGCTCCAGCGGACAGGCCGCAGGGCCCGGCTGCGCGCACGGCCGGCACAGGAGCTCGCCCAGCCCCAGCACGACGTCGCGCTCGCCGGTCGGACCAAAGCCGAACGACGGCGTGGTGGGCCCGAAGAGGGCCACGATCGGCGTGCGGACCGCGGTAGCCAGGTGGAGCGCGGCGGAATCATTGGTGACGAGCGCACGAGCCCGCTCGATGATGGCCGCCGCGACCCGCGGGCCGACCTCACCGGCCGCGCTTCGCACCCGGTCCGGCGCGGCGGCCGCGATCTCGGCGGCGC
>JBOHSY010000167.1:0-4633 GCA_050733355.1 Gemmatimonadales bacterium
TCAGCCGCTGCCCCCAGGGTTCATCGACCGCGCCGTTCGGGAGAGCCTCAAGCTCCCGGCATACGTGTGGCGCGGGCTGATCGCCGGCATGCTCGCCGCCGATTCCCCGGTCGGCCTCGGCCCGAGCCGGATCCCGACCCTGATCCTGTGGGGCGATCGCGATACGGTCTTCCCGCGCGGGGAGCAGGACGCCCTGGTGAAGATGATCGGGACCGCCGAGCTCGCGGTGTATCCGGAGACCGGGCATGCGCTCCACTGGGAGCGCCCGGAGAGATTCGTGCGGGACCTGCATGCGTTCATGGAGCGGACCACGTCGTACTGATAGCGGCAGTCTTATGCTGATGTCGCTGCGCTACCACTACCACGCCCGTGGCGGCTGGGGGTACCGGTAACGGCTGGCGACCCGCGGAACAACTCCGCAGATTGAGGGTGCCCCGGCCCAGGAGGGGATATGCCGGTCCAGAGGCTGACGGAGTTCCTCGACCGCAACCGCGTGAAGTACGTCGTCATCTCGCACTCGCCCGCGCACACCGCTCACGAGATCGCCGCGTCGGCCCACATCTCCGGCCAGGAGATGGCCAAGACCGTGATCGTGAAGCTGGACGGCCGGCTGGTAATGGCCGTCCTGCCGGCGTCGGAGCTGGTCGATCTCGACCTCCTCGGCGAAGCCGCGTTCGCCGAACGGGCAGAGATCGCCGAAGAGCAGGAGTTCGCCGACCGCTTCCCGGACTGCGATCTCGGCGCCATGCCGGCCTTCGGCAACCTGTACGGGATGGACGTCTACGTCGCCGAGAGTCTCGCCGAGGACGAAGAGATCGCGTTCAACGCCGGCTCGTACACCGAGCTGGTGCGGATGGCCTACGCGGATTTCGCCCGGCTGGTGAAGCCCAGGATCCTCCGATTCGGTGCGCCGACGCGCTAGGGCCTCGCTTCCGAGGCAGCCGCAATGGACGACACGATGCGACTCCCCTGGCTGCTCCAGTTCAGCGATCTCGCCCTCTTGCTCATGCGGTTCCTCGTCGGCTGGACCTTCATCTGGAGCGGGTGGAGTCACGCGAAGGATCCAGTCGCACGAGGCAAGAGCATCGGGATGAGTCCCGGGCTCACCCGCCTGCTGGGCATGGCCGAGCTGGCGGGCGGCTTGGCCGTGGCGATCGGCGTGTTGCCCCAGGTCGCTGCGCTTGGCCTCATCCTGATCATGCTCGGCGCCATCCAGAAGAAGCTCTTCGTCTGGCGTACCGGATTCTGGGGTAAGGGCAGCGACGGATGGCACTACGACCTCCTCCTGGTGGCGATGAACCTGGTGATCGCCACGACCGGCGGCGGGCGCTTCGTTCTCCTCTGAGGCATCGTCACCACCCCCCACCCCCGCCGCCCCCGGATCCGCCCCCGGACGAGCCGCCGCTGAAACCCGATCCGTTCGAACTGCGGGGTGAGGAGGTCATGGCACTCTCCGCGCGGCTCGACAGATCGGCCAGTCGGCTGGAGAAGCCGCCGACGTCGAAGGCGGTCGCGTCGGTGCCGACGTACCAGGTGGGTGGGTCCCGGTAGATGTCCTGGAATGCCTTGGCCCACTTCCGCTCCACGCCGAACGCCATGGCGAACGGCAGGTAGCGCTCGAACATCTCCGGTGTCTTCACCACGCGGTCGAGCCGGTCTTTCTCGACCCGCGCGAGGAACTCCTCGAACCCGAGGACGCGCTCGAGCGTTCGGGCGCCGGCTGCGGTGCGGGCGGGCATCACCCGGCCGAACGCCGTCACTATCAGACCGCTCGCCAGGGCGGCGACGACGAAGGGCACCGGCGTGAGGCTGAGCTTCGCGCCCAGTACGGCGCCCACCGCCATGATGGCCATGCCCAGCAACACGGCGCCGAAGAGCCAGCGACCCTTGACCTGGTCGGGCCGCGAGCGATAAAGCCCCCGCCCGATGAGTCTCTCGAAGATGCTCTCCCTGACGCCTGGAAGGTGCTGATAGAACTCGTTCTCGAGGTCGGAGAGCTCGACCTCGGTCGTCCCGCCGGCGAAGATCCCGTCGAGGACCCGCCGCTCGTGGGGCTGGAGGGCGTTCGCTCCTTGAGATGGCTCCAACCGGCGGAAGACGTAATCCCGTCGTTTGACCAGCCCCAACAGCGCGCGCTCGTCCTGTTCCTCGATTCTCAGGTGCCCGCGCACGGCGAGGTCCACCACCGTCGCGGTGATGTCCCGCATGTCGGCCGAGTAGTCCATCAGCGTACCGGCTTCCGCCGGTGTGAGGGACTCGGGCGGCTCGTATTGCACGGCGATCGGCAGCCGCTTGGGATCGCGGCCGACCCGCCGCCAGATCGCGAACATGCCGAGGAAGACGGGGATCGGGATCGCGAGGGGCCAGTTGCTCGCGAGGAAGCCGAGCACCCGGTCCGCCTGGGTCGGCTGGGCGACGACACCCTTGTTCCAACCGACCACCGCGGTGAGCCCCTCGTGGAACTCGAGCCGGTGAGGCATCGCGATGCGGACGGTGGTGCCCTCGGTCTCGACCGCGGCGTCGCGGGCGGTGGAGCCGTAGACACCGTTGAAGGCGAGAGCGCGAATCCCGGTGGCCCCGGCCGGCAGCTCGATGCGGGCGCTGGCGGACTCGATCGGCACGTCCCATTCGTCCCCGGTGACGTTCCAGTAGAGCTCGTCGTGGTCCTCGAAGAACCGGAGCCCATTCTTCGCCCGGTAGCGGAGCACGACGGTACGGATCGCGTTCTCCGCCGCCGGCACCCGGATCTTGTATTTGATGTAGTGGCGCTCGCGTCCGCTCTCGACCTCGAGCGCCGCACCGTTCTGATCGGTGACTCCCAGGAGATCGAGTCGGAGGGTCCAGTTGAAGCCCTGGGGGGTATGGTACTCGACCGGTACGCTGCGATAGATCCCGTTCCACGAGCCGGTGAACTCGACAGTGATCGTTTCGGTAACGTCAACGCTTCCGGCGCGATTCACCCCGATCATGGCGTCGAAGCGCTTGATCGCAAGGGAGCGCTGGGCGGCGGCGGGGGTCGCCGCGGCGGCGACTGCCAGGAGGAGGAGCGCCCGGGTCACGCGCCGGCTCCGAGGTTGACCTGGGGCGGCGCCTGCTCGGATTCATCGGCCAGGCCGAAGAACTCGCGGGGGCGGAAGCCGAGCGGCTGCGCGATGAGGTTCGAGGGGAACTGCGCGATCCGCGTGTTGAAGTCGCGGACCACGGCGTTGTAGTAGCGCCGCGCGTTCTGGAGGTGGTCCTCGATCTCGGTGAGGGCGCGCTGCAGCGAGAGGAAGCTCTCCGCGGCGCGGAGATCGGGATAGGCTTCGGCGAGGGCGAAGAGCTGCCGTACCGAGCCCGCGAGCGTGCGTTCGGCGTCGCCCGCCGCGGCCGGTCCACCGGCGGCGGCGGCGCGATTCCGGGCCTCGACCACTGCCTCCAGCGTTCCCTTCTCGTAGCCGGCGTGTCCCTTCACCGTGGCTACGAGCGTCGGGACCAGGTCGTGCCGGCGCTTGAGCTGGACGTCGATGTCGGCCCAGGCGTTGGAAGCGAGGAGCCGGAGCCGCGCGAGGCTGTTGTAGGTAAGGATGACGCCAAGAGTGACCAGAACGAGAACGACGAGCAGGGCCAGCCCCATGGGTGAGCTCCGGTCTCGTGCGGGATGCGGGTGGAAGCTAACGCCACGCGCGGCGCGGCAGCAGATCGGGGATCACGGGCGCGCACCGGGAGTGAAATGATGAGAATGAAAGCTGATCCGGCCGGTGGAACGGAGCCGGTCGTGCGCGCAACCTATCTAGTGCGGGCGGACGCCGCGGAGATCGAGACGCGCGCGGACGCGCTCCTGCTCGAGCAGACGGTGGAGCTTCCCCGCACCGCCCTGCACGATCGCGCGGTCCGCGAGCGGGTGCTGGGCGAAGTGGAGCGGATCGAGCCGCACGAGCTCGGGAGCTACCGGGTCGTCATCGCGCAGCCGCTCACGACCACGGGGCTCGACCCGGCGCAGCTCCTGAACGTGCTCTTCGGAAACTCGTCGCTCCGGCCCGATGTGGTGCTCGAGGACGTCGAGCTGCCGGACCAGGCGTTCGGTGCGTTCCCCGGACCGGGCCTGGGCCTCGAGGGATGGCGTGTCCTCACCGGTGTCGTGGACCGGCCGCTGGTCGCGACCGCGCTGAAGCCGATGGGGCTCGAGCCCGACGCGCTCGCAGCACTCTGCCGGACATTCTCGGGGGCTGGGCTCGACGTGGTCAAGGATGACCACGGTCTTGCCGATCACCCGTTTTGCCCCTTCGAGCGGCGGGTCGAGGCCTGCCTGCGGGCGGTCGATGCATCGGCCGGCGACACCGGCCGGCCCGCGCTCTACGTTCCCAACCTCATCGGCACGCCCTCGCGGGTGTTTCGGCAGCTCCGCTTCGCGCGCGAGGCCGGCGTCCGCGCGGTCATGGTCTCACCGATGCTCGTCGGCCTCCCGCTCCTGCACCAGCTCGCCGCGGAAGCGGACGGCATGGCGATCATGGCGCACCCGGCATTCGGCGGCGCGCTCCGCATCTCGGAAGTCGCGCTGCTCGGCAAGCTCTTCCGCTGGTACGGTGCCGACGCGGTGATCTTTCCCCACAGCGGCGGGCGGTTCACCTATTCGCTCGACACCTGTCGCGCG
>JBOHSY010000168.1:0-9226 GCA_050733355.1 Gemmatimonadales bacterium
CGCACGATTCCATGTCGCGCGCCGGGACGCGCAGGTCGAGGCCGGCCCAGCGTCCCACCATGGCCTCCACGCCATCGGCGCCGATCACGACGCGGGCGTCGAGCTCCTCGTCGCCGCGGACCCCCCGCACGCGGACGCGCCAGCCGCGGGCCGAGCGCTCCAGGCCCACGGCTTCGGTGCCGCACAAGAGCTCCACGCCGTCGCCGGCGGCTTCGGCGGCGAGGAAGGCATCGAAGCGGGTGCGGTCGAGCACGTAGCCGAAGTTCCGTTCGGCCACGATAACTTCGGTATCGTCCGGCGCGACGAAAATCACCCGCCGCATCTTGCGGCTCACCCAGTCGGCGCCGTCGGGATCAACGAACTCTCTGAGCCCCGCTTCACCCACGCCTTCGCCGCAGCGGACCGGGACGCCCACCGCGCGGTCCCGCTCCAGGAGCACGACGTCCAGGGCGGGCGCCGTGCGTTTGGCCTCCCGGGCGGTCACCGATCCGCCGGGGCCGGCGCCGATCACGACCACGTCGACGTCAGGCATGAACCATGGACAGAGCACCAACCGGGCAGGGGGCGACGCACTTCCGGCAGCCGGTGCAAGTCGCGCGGTCGACTTCGAGCCCCTCGCGATAGAGGTGGAGGGCTTCCGGCGGGCAGAGCGGCAAGCAGAGGCCGCAGGCGTCGCAGACCGTGAGGTCGACCACGGCGACTTCGGGCGTCCGGGCGGCGAGCATGGCGGGAAGGCTACGGACCGGTGGACGACGCGTCAAGCATCAGCCTTGCTTGGGCTTAGGCGTTTCGTTACCTTCGGCATGTTTTCGCGCCCTCCACCATTTTCCTTTTCGCTGGCGACGATCACTGTGTTCCGGTGGCCGAACTTCAAGCGGGGCTTTCTCCCTGCCAACGAAATCGCCGTAGACCTCGGCACCGCCAACACGCTCATCTACGTGCGCGGCGAGGGGATCGTGCTGAACGAGCCCTCCGTCGTGGCCATCGAGAAGAGCACGGGCAAGCCCAAAGGCATCGGACTTGAGGCCAAGCGCATGCTGGGGCGCACGCCGGATGGCATCGTGGCGGTACGCCCGCTGAAGGACGGCGTCATCGCCGATTTCGACGTCACCGAGAAGATGCTGCGCTACTTCCTGAAGACCATCATCGACAAGCACGTCTTCAAGGTGAAGCCCAAGGTGATCGTCTGCGTGCCCAGCGGCATCACCGAGGTGGAGAAGCGAGCGGTTCGGGACAGCGCGCAGTCGGCGGGCGCCAAGGAAGTGCTGATGGTGGCCGAGCCGATGGCCGCGGCGATCGGCGTGGGGCTGCCGGTGGAGACACCGACCGGCAACATGGTCCTCGACATCGGCGGTGGCACGACCGAGATCGCGGTGATCGCGCTGTCGGGCATCGTCGCCGACACGTCGATCCGCACCGGCGGCGACGAGCTCGACCAGGCCATCGTGCAGTTCATGCGCAAGAATTACAACCTCCTCGTGGGCGAGGCGACCGCGGAGACGATCAAGATCAAGATCGGGTCGGCGGCTCCGGTCGGCGATGAGCGCGAGATGGAGGTCAAGGGCCGCGACCTCGTCTCCGGGATCCCCAAGACCGTGCGGGTCCACTCGAGCGAGATCCGCGAGGCGGTGCAGGAGCCCATCCAGCAGATCGTGGACGCGACGCGTCGAGCGCTGGAGATCACGCCGCCGGAACTGGCGAGCGACATCGTCGACCGGGGCATCGTCATGACCGGCGGCGGCGCGCTGATCCGGGGCCTGGACATCCTGCTCGCGCAGGAGACCGGGCTCCCGGTGCACGTGGACGAGGATCCGCTCACCTGCGTCGTGCGTGGCACCGGGCACATCCTCGACGACTTCGAGAAATACCGCAGCGTCCTGTCCGTCTAGCGATGCTCGTCCCGTCGGACCGCTCCTTCAGCCGCCGCGACACCATCCTGTTTTTCACCTGCCTGGGGCTGTCGCTGGCGGCGCTGTTCGCGCCGCCGCGGCTCACCCTCGGGCTCTCGGAAGCGCTCCGCGAGACGGTGCTGTACCCGCTGGTCTGGCTTCAGGCGCGCGCCGAGGAGGGCCGGACGAGCCGCGCCCGGCTCCGGGCTATCACCGCGGAACGCGACTCGGCGGCGTATATCGCCCAGGGGCTGCCGTCGCTCACCGCGGAAAACGAGCGCCTCCGCGGCCTCCTCGGCCTGAGCCGGCGGCTCCGCGCGCCCTACGTCCCGGCCGAGGTCTTGCATCAGGCGCAGGCTACCGATTCCCGTATGCTGCTGCTCGGCGCGGGCGCGACGGCGGGCGTCGCGCCGTTCGACCCGGTCGTGGCGCCGGAGGGGCTGATCGGGGTCGTCGCCAGCGTCGGCCGCACCGCCAGCACCGCCATGACCTGGGCGCATCCGGAGTTCCGGGTGAGCGCGTTCACCGAGAGCGGGGGGGCGGTCGGCATCGTCGCGGCGTCCCCGGCCGCCGGCGCCAGCGAACCGTTCCTGGAGTTTCGCGGCGTGTCCTACCGCGACTCCATTTCGGAGGGCACGGTGGTGCTCTCGTCGGGGCTGGGTGGCGTGTACCCCAAGGGCATTCCCATCGGCCGGGTCATCGGGGTCGTGCGGGAGCAGGCCGGCTGGGAACGGGTGTATCGGGTGCGCGCCGCGGCCAACCCCGGGACGGCGGCGCACGTGCTCATCCTCATCGCGCCGCGTTCCCCGGCCCTCGGCGACGCGTTCGCCGGCGACACCGGCCGGGCCACGGCGCCGGAGCTGCCATCCATCGCGCGCGACTCCGGGGCGCGGGCGGCGCGGGACACGACCCGGTGACGACCACGCGCGGCGGGCGGCTCCACCTGACCCTGATCATGGGGCTGCTGGTGGTGCTGCACTTCTACGTGCGGCCACGGCTGGGCGCCACCCGGCTGAGCCCGGATCTGCTCCTGTTCGCTCTCGTGACCTTCGCCATGCGGAGCGGCCCGGGGGCCGGCGCGGCCGCGGGCTTCATCGTGGGTCTGGTGAACGATGCGCTGTCGCCCGCGCGCTTCGGCGCGTCGGCGCTCGCGCACACCATCGTGGGCTACGCCGCCGCGTGGGGACGCGCGGTGTTCTTCGCCGACAACCTCCTTGTGACGGCGGCGTTCGTGGCGGTGGGACTCTGGTTGAGAGACCTCGTGCTGCTGCTCGCGAGCGGTGGCGGCCAGCTCGGCTCGGCCCTGGCGATCTACGCGCCGCTGCAGGGGATCATCACCGCGGCCGCCGGCGCGGGAGTGCTGTTCGCGGCCCGCCAGTTCTTCGATCTCAGGATCGACGCATGAGCGCCTTCGATTCCTATCGCATCAACGAGCGCGCCGGCGTGGCGCGGTGGATCGTGATCGGCGCGTTCGCCCTGCTCATCGGCGCATTCTTCCGCACCCAGATCATCCAGCACGACAAGTTCCAGCTCAAGGCGGAGACGAACCGGCTCCGTCCGATTCCGCTCACGCCGCCGCGCGGCCAGATCTTCGACCACGTCGGGCGGATCATCGCCGAGAACGTGCCGGGATACTCGGTGAAGCTGCTGGCGCCGTCGGCCGACTCGTTGCGCCCGGTGCTCGAGCGGGTGGCGCGGGTCGTGCCGCTCGACACCGCCGACATGTCGGAGATCCTGCGCCGGTTCCGGTCGGCGCGGTATCAGCCGGTGCTCGTCTTCGGCGATGCCGACTTCGCGACCGTTTCGCGGCTGGAAGAGCACCGCGCGGCGCTGCCGGGCCTCGTGATCCAGGCGGAGCCCAAGCGGAAGTACCCGGCGGGACCCGCGGTGGCGCACCTGGTCGGGTACGTCGGGGAGGTGACCGACGTCGAGCTCGAAAGGAATCGGTATCCCGGCGCCACGCTCGGCTCGATCGTCGGCAAGGCGGGGCTGGAGCAGGCATACGACGACACGCTCCGGGGAGGCGAGGGCGTGCGTTACATCGAAGTCAACGCCCGAGGCCGCCTCGTGCGCGAGGAAGCCAGCGCTGCCGCGCTGCCGCCCACGCCCGGACTGCCGATCAGCACGTCGATCGATATCGATCTTCAGCAGTTCGTGGACAGCATCTGGCCCGACGGCGTGCGTGGAGCGCTGATCGCGATGACGCCGGACGGTGCGGTGCGCACGCTCTACTCGGCCCCGACGTACGATCCGAACGCGTTCGTCGGGGGCATCGATGTGCGCACCTGGCGCGCCCTGACGACGGATGCGGCGCGGCCGCTCCTCAACCGCGCGATTCAAACGCGCTATCCCCCGGCCTCGCCGTTCAAGCTGGCCATCGCCGCGATGGCGCTGAAGCGCAGCCTCATCGACCTCGATACCCACATGCCGGTGCCGTGCCGGGGCGGCCTGCGGATGGGCAACCGGGTGTTTCGCTGCTGGAAGAAGGAAGGCCACGGGTCGCTGAACCTGGTGGGCGCGGTGGCGGCGAGCTGCGACGTCTACTTCTATCAGGTCGGACTGCGCCTGGGCCTCGACGCGATCCTGGAGGACGGCGTCCTCATGGGCTTCCGCGACACCACGCACGTGGACCTGCCGAACGAGATCGCGCCGATCTACCCGGCGTCGACCGCGTATTTCGACCGGCTCTACGGTCCGCGCCGATGGAGTTCGCCGGCGACGATCCTGAACTTCTCCATCGGCCAGGGCGAGAACACCCAGTCGCTGGTGAACATGGTCCAGTTCTATGCCGCCCTCGCGGGCGATGGCCGGGAGCACGTGCCCCATGTCGTCCGTCCGCGGGCGCGGCCGACCCGGACGCTCGGCCTCACCGACGCGCAACTCGACGGGCTCCGGCACTCCCTCATCGCGGTGGTCGAGCGGGGCACCGCCGCCGCTTCCCGCCGGGGCGATCTCGCGGTGGCCGGAAAGACCGGGACCGCCCAGAACGCGCACGGCAAGGACCATGGGTGGTTCATCGGGTTCGCTCCCGCGGAAAAGCCCGAGCTGGTGGTCGGAGCCATCATGGAGTTCGCCGAACACGGGACGACCGTGGCGCCGTACGTGGTGCGGGTTCTCCGGCGCGCGATACTCGGGCCGGAACCGCCCGCGGAGGTGCCCACGCGGGTGAAGATCGTCGCCCCCGCCGATACCGCGCCCAGAACCATCGAGCTGGATCCCGACTCCGCGGCGGCGCGTGCCGTCGCGGACTCGATTCGCCAGACGGGAGACAGCACCGCGCAATGAGGCTCGCCGCGATCGACCGCCAGCTCGCGTGGGTCTCGCTGGCCCTGATGCTGTGCGGGTTCATCGTACTCTATTCGGCGGGGCAGACCGACGTGCCGACCGCCGGGGCGGGGGTCTGGCGGCGACAGTTCATCTGGTTCGGCGTGGGCCTGGCAGCCGGCTGGGCGGCCTTCCAGACCTCCCCCCGCCTGCTCGAGTGGCTGACGCCCGCGATCTACGGCTTCAGCCTGGTGCTCCTGGTGATCGTGCTCGCGGTGGGCACCGGCGCAGGGACCGCCGCGGGCAGCCATTCCTGGCTCGCGATCGGCGGGGTGCGCATCGGGCAGCCCGCGGAGCTGGCCAAGGTGGCGACGGTGCTGATGCTCGCCCGCTACCTGTCGGGACGCCGGGAGCCGCCGCGCTCACTGTGGGACCTGGTCGCGCCCGGGCTCATCGTGGGCGTGCCGTTCCTGCTGGTGCTGAGGCAGCCGGACCTTGGCAGCGCCCTCGTCTTCATCGGCATTTTCTTCGCGATGATGTTCTGGGCCGGCGTCCGGCCGAGGCTCCTGTTCATGATCGCCTCACCCGGGCTCAGCCTGCTGCTGGCGTTCAGCAACGTGACCTGGGCGTTCTGGATCATCGGCTTCACGGTGCTGCTCTTTCACTGGCGTCCGTACGTGCTCGACGGGCTCACGTTCTGGCTGCTGAACGTGGCGAGCGGAACGGTGGCGATGCCGCTCTGGCATCGACTGGCGCCCTACCAGCAGAACCGGCTGCTGACGTTCCTGAATCCCGAGGTGGACCCTCGGGCCGCAGGCTACCACGCGATCCAGTCGCGGGTGGCCATCGGCTCCGGCGGCTGGCTCGGCACGGGCTACACGGAGGGGCCGCAGAAGCGGCTGGCCTTCCTGCCCGAGCAGCACACCGATTTCGTCTTTTCCGTGGTGGGCGAGGAGCTGGGGTTCGTGGGCGTGGCGGTCGCGCTGGCGCTGTTCATGGCGCTCCTGCTGATCCTCATCCGGATCGCGCGGCGGGCCACGGACTCGTTCAGCAGCCTGGTCGCCTTCGGCATCCTCGGCATCCTGTTCTCGCACGTGTTCGAGAACGTCGGGATGACGGTGAACCTGATGCCGATCACGGGCATTCCGCTGCCGTTCTTCAGCTACGGGGGATCGTTTTTCATCATTTGCTGCCTCTGTCTGGGGCTGGCGTTCCGGGTGGCGTGGGACTCGAGGCTCGCTGGGTATGCCGATGTATAGCAACGAGTTACGTTTTGGGGTCTGGCGCCGGATGCCCCCCCTGCCCAGATTACGTCACTTTCTCGTGATCCTGGCGTGGCCCCCTCAAACCTGGACCCTACCCGCCCTATGGCCGTGATGGCATGGTTCAAGAAGGAGCGCAAGCCGCGCACGTCCCAACGCGAACGCCTCGAGATCCCGGCGGACGCGTGGGAGAAATGTGACGGCTGCGGCCACATCGACATTCGGGAAAAGTTCGACAAGGCGCTCAACGTCTGTCCGGAGTGCGGGCGGCATCGGCGCTTCACCGCCGAGGAATACATCGAGCTGCTCACCGACGCGGGCACCTGGCGCGAGCTGTACGCCAATCTCCGCTCCGTCGATGCGCTCTCGTTCGAGCACTACCTCGAGCGGCTGGCGGCCGCGCGCAAGAAGGCGGGAAACAGCGATGCCATCTTCACCGGCACCGCGCGACTCGAAGGCACGCCGATTCACCTGGCGGTGATGAACTTCGCGTTCATGGGCGGCTCGATGGGCTCCGTCGTCGGAGAGAAGATCGCCCGACTCGCGCGCCGCTCCCTCGAGAAGAAAATCCCCCTCATCATCGTTTCCACGTCCGGCGGGGCCCGCATGCACGAGGGCGTGCTCTCCCTCATGCAGATGGCCAAGACGTCCGCCGCGATCGCCCAGCTCGCCAAAGCCCGCGTTCCCTTCATCAGCATCCTGACGGACCCGACCACCGGCGGTGTGTCGGCGTCGTTCGCCATGCAGGGGGACGTGATCCTGGCCGAGCCCGGGGCAGTGATCGGCTTTGCCGGACAGCGTGTGATCAAGCAGACCATCGGCCAGGACCTGCCCGAGGGCTTCCAGACCGCCGAGTTCCTGCTGGATCATGGGCAGATCGACGACGTCGTGCCGCGCGGCTCGTTGCGCGAAACCACGGCGCGCCTTCTCCGTCACATGCAGGGCCAGCGCCCGCCGGTCGAGGAGCTGGAGCTGAGCTGAGCCGTCCGTTCCCGTGCGGTCGATCGACGCCCCACCACGGACCCCGGGTGGGGCGTCGTGATTTCAAGACTGCGATTCACACCGAGGCGCGGACGCGGAGAACTGCCCTTGCTTGTGGTCTCACCCTCGAGGGTCGACCTGCCTGGATATGAGACCAGCACAAGCGTTTCTCCGCGTCCTCCGCGCCTCCGGGTGAACCCCGGTGAGCCGAATGTGACGTTGACGTACGAGCAGGCGCTCGATTTTCTCTTTCCCCGGACGACGACCATCAAGTTCGGGCTGGGAACCACGCGTGCCCTGCTCGCCACGCTCGGCAACCCCCACGACCTCATTCCCTGCATCCACGTCGGCGGCACCAACGGCAAGGGGAGCGTGGCCACGCTCGTTGCGGCGGCGCTCGCGGCCGCCGCGTGGCGCGTCGGTCTGTACACCTCGCCCCACCTCGTGTCGTTTCGCGAGCGCATCCGGGTGGACGGCGCGCCGATCGCCGAAGCCGCCGTCGCCATGTGGACCGATCGGCTCATGCCGGTCATCCAGGATCGTCAGGCCACGTTCTTCGAGATCACCACGGTGATCGCGTTCGCGGACTTCGCGGCGCGGGGCGCGGAGATCGCCGTGATCGAGGTCGGGCTCGGCGGGCGGCTGGACAGCACGAACGTGGTGCGCCCGCTCGCGAGCGCGGTCACGCGGATCGAGATGGATCACATGAAATACCTGGGCGATACCCTCGAGGACATCGCCCGGGAAAAGGCGGGGATCGCCAAGCCGGGCGCTCCATTCGTGATCGGCGAGAGCCGGCCCGAGCTCGTGGCGATCCTGCGTCAGGCGGCGGCGTGCGCCGTGCGCGGCTACGACCGCGAGGCCGTACCCGACATCCGGGTGCTGCAACCCGGCGCCGAGTGGCACGGCGCGCTCCGGCTGGCCGGCGCCCACCAGCGGCGGAACGCCGCGGTTGCGGAGTGCGTGCTCCACGCGCTGCCGGAGCCGTACCGCCCGCCGGCCGAGGCCATCGCGGCGGGATTCGCCGACGCGCACATCGCTGGGCGGCTGGATCGGCGCGGACGCTGGTTGTTCGACGTCGCGCACAATCCCGACGGCGTCCGGGCGCTGGTGCACGCGCTTCGCGAGCTCCACCCCCCGCGTCCGTTGCACGCACTGGTCTCGATCCTCGGCGACAAGGAGTGGCCGGAAATGCTGGTGCTGCTCGACGAGGTGGTGGACCGCGGGGTTCTTACCCGCGCCCCCACCGCCGCGAGCCGGGGCTGGGACCTGGAGTGGCTGGGCCGCTGGCTCCGGGATCCGGCGCGCCCGCCTGCCCGGGCTTCCTGGACGCTGGTGCCCGACTTCGACGAGGCACTGCGCACGGTGGAGCGCGACGCGGCGACCGTGCTCGTCACGGGCTCGTTCCACACCGTGGGCGACGTCATGATGGCGCTCGGAATCGAGGTGTGCGCCGGACCATGAACGGGTCTATTTTGCGCCCATGAAGAGCGCCGCCCTTCCGGGCTTTCGCGACTTTTACCCTGACGATCTCGCGCTCCGCAGTCACATCTTCGCCACCTGGCGGGCAATCGCGGCCCGCTATGGCTTCGAGGAGTACGACGGTCCGCCCCTCGAGCCGCTCGACCTGTACACCGCGAAGAGCGGCGCGGAGATCGTGGGCCAGCTCTACGCCTTCGAGGACAAGGGCGGACGCCAGGTTGCGCTCCGGCCGGAGATGACGCCGACGCTCGCCCGGATGGTGGCGGCGCGGGCCAACGGGCTGAAGAAGCCGATCCGGTGGTTCTCGATTCCGCAGCTGTTCCGCTACGAGCGGCAGCAGCGGGGCCG
>JBOHSY010000169.1:0-3284 GCA_050733355.1 Gemmatimonadales bacterium
TGGTGCTCGACGGAGCGGATGCTCTCCACGTGGCCTACTACGACGGCAACTTCAACGGTCTGCTGAAATACGCGGTGTGCTCCGCCGGCTGCAGCGAATCGGCGAACTGGGCGACCACCGTGCCGGATCTGCCCGGGATCTTCGGCGCGGCATCGCTCGCCATCGATGGCACCGGCCGACTGCACCTGGTCTATCACGACGCGCTGAGCGGGCTGCGGTACGCCAGCTGCCTGAGCGACTGCATCGGCAACGGGTGGCAAGCCGGCACGCTGGACCCGACCGACGACGCCGGAGTGAGCGCGGCGATCGCCGTCGGCGGCGACGGCCGGCTGCACGTCGCCTACCACGCGGACGCCACCGACGATCTGCGCTACGCCAGCTGCGGCGGAGGTTGCCTGAACCCGGCCGAATGGGAGACCGCGATCGTGCACCCGGTGGCGGACGCCGGCGAGTTCGTGGCGATCGCGGTGGACGACGTGGACCGGCTCTACGTGACCTACTGGCTCTTCAGGGGCGGGGCCGAGAATCTCCTCCTCGCGACCTGCGCTACCGGCTGCAGCGATGCCGCGAGCTGGCAGTGGACCACGATGGATGGCGGCGGCCGGGTCGGGCGATACAACGCCGTCGCGGTGGACCCGCGGGGGCGCCTGCACGTCACGTACTACGACCAGGACCGCCGTGACCTCAAGTACCTCGAGTAGCCACTGGGATCTGGGACTGCTTCAATCACTGTCCGCTCTACCCCGGCGATTGCGTTTTACCGGTAGACGGGCAGGAGGTCCTTCAATAGCACTCGACGCTCTGGCAGCATCCGAGGTGATCGTCCACGCCGCGCTCATACTGGCCGCGGTGTTCGTGGTGACCCGCCGCTCGCGTTCCGGCGACTGCGTTGACCTGAAGGGAGCCGCAGATACCACCAGCGAAGGGGATGCGGGGACCGACCCGTGCGCCTGGAGAGTGCGTGTGCTCGGGGTCGCCTACCGTACCTGCATAATCCACGTGGCCGACACACCGATACGGGTCAAACGAGGCGATCTCTTGCTGGCGCTGCGGCCGCACCCACACGAGGCGGGTGGCGGCGATGCGCTGGCCCAGCGGATCGCCCTTGCCGGCGGCCCCGAGCACCGGACGAACGGCGCCGGCCCTTCGGCGGCTGCCGCCCCGAGCCCCTCGTGAGGGTCAGGGCTTCGACGGGGGCGCCTTGCCCCACGCCCGGTACAGCTGCGTCAGGGCGCCGCTGCCCGTACGGTGCGCTGATTCGCCGCGCCGTACCTGGCCTCGAGGGTCGCCAGGGCCTCCCGCAGTTCCGGTTCGGCCTCCTCGTACTTGCGCTGCGCGACCAGGGCCTCGGCGAGGCCCTGCTGCATGCTCGCGATCCGATACGCGATCCGATATCTGTACCCGGGCTGCAGGTCATGAGAGAGAGCCCGGTCCGGGTCTCGTCCGCTCCTCTGCCCCTTTGTTCAGCTGCTCCATCCGAGAGCAGCTTCGCTATCCCGAAATCGAGCAGCTTCACCACCCCGGCCTCGGTCACGAGAATGTTCGAGGGCTTGAGGTCGCGGTGGACCACAAGGTTCTGGTGGGCATAGCGCACCGCCTCGCACACGTCTTCGAACAGTTGGAGCCGCGCGTCGAGCCCGAGCCCCCGCTGGGCGCCCCAGACCGTGAGCGGCGCCCCCTCGATGTACTCCATGGCGAACCAGGGCTGACCCTCGAGAGTGAGGCCACCGTCGAGGAGTTGCGCGATGTGGGGATGATGCAGCCGTGCGAGAATCTGCCGCTCAGCCAGGAACCGGCGGTGGATCTCGTCGGAGGCCATACCGCTCTTGATGAGCTTGAGCGCGACCCGCTGCTCGAACTGGCCATCGGCCCGCTCGGCGAGATAGACCGCACCCATCCCCCCGCGGGCCAGCTCACGCAGCACCCGATACGGCCCCACGAGAGTGCCGTCCACAACGTGGTCGAGCGCCGACTCGACGCCGAGCACGAAGGGGGCGGCGAGATCCAGTGCCCGCTCCTCCAGCGACTCCTGGATTCGGCTCATGCTTCGAGCTCCCGCGACAGCCAATCTTTCGCTTTCACCCAGTCCCTGCGTACGGTGCGCGCGGTGACGCCAACCACATCGGCCGTTTCCTCAGAATCGGCACTCCACCACCTGCGAGAGCCGGGGATCCATCGCCGCGAGGCGCGGTGAGTGCCTCGTCCAGGACGATGAAAGTGTCGGCGCGCTCCTCCAGCACAGCCGGCGCATCCTCCTCCCTAAGCGGCACCTGCCGGGCGGCTCCCCCCCGCTTGGCCGCCCGATATCGGCGCGCGTAGTCCACCAAGACCTGCCGCATTGCCCGGGACGCCACCGCGAAGAAGTGGCGCCGGTCGTTCCACTCGACCCGCGTCTGGTCCACCATCCGGAGATAGACCTCGTGGACCAGTCCGGTAGTGCTCAGGGTATGGCCGGTGCGCTGCCGGCGCAAAAGGGCGTGCGCGATCCGGCGAAGCTCGTCGTAGACCAGGGGGACCAGCCGGTCAATCGCCTGCTCGTCGCCGTGCCGGAGCGCGAGGAGCGCGTCCGTGATCGGACCAGGCTCGGGCGAAGCGGGCGATTCGAGCTGGTTCATTGGGACGGCCAGGGTATGGGCCGTGGGTGGGAGCGGGAGCCCCTCCCCTCAAAATGTTCCACGGACCGGGGTGCCGCAACCAAGCCCGAGCGGCGGTCAGTTGCGAACGGAGATCCAGCTGAACCCGTAGCGCCCCTGCGCGTCAGCGTTTAGCCTCGCGCGTCGGTTGGATGTGCTGGGAAGCACAAAGTGGACCCAGAGAAGATGAGCGAGGCCGAAGTCGACCGGCTTACCCATGGCGGCAAGGCCCGCTGACGCTAGACAGGACGTCGGCTGAAGGTCCCGAGAGCCCCGGCCCACCTGGGGCTCTCACGCGTACTGCTTGCGCCGGATCCCGGTCCAGATGTCCACCGACGAGGTCCGCTCCACCTTGCGTTCGGTGTCCTCGTCCTCCCGGTACAGGTACACGACCGACATCTGCATCGTGCTCACGAACGACCGGCCATCAAGCGCCCGGGCGATCAACGGCAGATAGGTGCCGGTGTTGATGTACATCTTCACCGTCCCCGCGTGGTCGCCGGCGAAGTAGTCGTGGCGGGCCCGATGGGTGTGTCCGTAGACCACGCGCTGGATGCCGCGGGAGGCCTGCGCCTCGGTGAAGACCGCCTCGCGCCCGGCGCCTTGCACCAGCTGGTCGCTGTCGGGGGCGAGGAACGGGAAGAGCCGCTG
>JBOHSY010000170.1:0-1422 GCA_050733355.1 Gemmatimonadales bacterium
CCGACCAGCGCCGCACCCGTCGCGATGCCGACCGCCTGGAGCACCACGGCGGACGCCGCGGCCGCCCACGGCGCCACGCCCGCCCGCTGCGACAACAGCGTCATGCCGGCGAGCGCCCAGACCTTTCCTGGGAGGTACTTGCCGAGATTCGACACGGTCCAGATGCGGGCGGCCGTCCAGGGGTCGAGCCGCTGGCCCCATCCGCTGAGCATCGCGCGCCAGGAAGCGATCAGGATGGCGTACATGGCCCCGACGATCAGCGCGCTGGCCAGGAGATAGAGCGGACGGGGTTCGAGCGTGAGCGGCTGGGTGCGGAGGTCCGCCCAGTTCTTCACCAGCGCCCGCACTGCCAACGCGATGACGGCCGCCCCCACGACCCACTGCACCGCGCGCCATGCTCGGGGGGCGGCCTTACTCACCGCGGGCCTCGCGATACCACCCCTCGTACACCTCCGCGATGTGGTCCGGCGCGAGCCGGGCACGCCAGACCTCGCCCGCCCCCCGTGCGACCGTGAACCGCTCAGGATCGGCGAGGATGCCGAGCGCTGCGTCCGCGATGGCATCCGCGAACGGCAAGGTGAGCCGGCCCGGGCCGCGCTCCGGTATCACGTCGAGCAGGCCGCCGCCGTCCCAGCACCCGATGACCGGCACGCCGGCCATCAGGGCCTCCGCGGCCGCGAGCCCAAACCCTTCGGCCTGCGCCGGCAGCAGCATCAGGTCGGCGCGCGCGAACGCGTCCGGAATCCGCTCCGGCGGGACGGTGCCGACGAACTGCACCAGCTTGCCGACACCGCGTCGCCGGGCGAGCGCCTGCAGCGCGGCCCGCTCCGGCCCGTCGCCGATCACCGTGAGCGGCATCGGCTGGCCGAGGTCCAGCAGCGCGGCGATCGCCTCGACCGCCAGGTGCACTCGCTTCTGCGGTACGAGCCGCGCGATGGTGATGGCGCCGCCGCCCCCTTCGGTCCAGGCCCATCCCTCCGTGTCGACCGGCATCGGCTGCACGTACTGCTTGGGGATGTGGCGCCCGGTGGCGCTCTGGATCCAGCCGGCCAGCTCCTTCGAGACGGCGGTGACGACGCCGGCGCGGTGGAAGACCGGACGGGCGAGCGCCCGGGCCAGCGCCGATCGACGCAGGAGCGCGGCATCGGTGCCGTGGCTGGTGAGCACGGACGGCGTTCCACGAGGCAGTGCCAAGCCGGCCGGAATCCACCAGTGGGCGTGGACGACATCGGCTCCTTCGCGGAGCTCGCGGCGGACGGCGCGCCGGAAGGCGCGCCAGAGATCCACCAGCGCGACGAGGCCACCGGGCGTGCGGATCGCGTCCTGCATGCGCCCACTGTAGGCCAGTGTCTCGCGCGCCGGCACGGCGTAGCGCACCCGCCGGACGTGGATGCCGCCATGCTCGCCGGCGCCGCCCTTCCC
>JBOHSY010000171.1:0-2248 GCA_050733355.1 Gemmatimonadales bacterium
GCGCCCGCTCAAACGCCGGATCGAGCTTGGCGCACTCCTGCGCGAGGCGGGTCTGCTCGAGGCGGGCGAGCTTCTCCTCGACCGCGGCCTCCACCGCCTGGCTGCGATTGGGGTAGGCCCGCTGGGCGACCAGGGCATCGAGGCGGCGCAGCGTCTGGCGGCTGAGCGCGATGGCGATCTTCGCTTTGGGCATCGGGGGCCTCCGGTGGGTATGAAGATACGTCATACCACCGGTGTTCGCAACCCGGAGTGTTTGCGCCTAACGGATCGCGCATCAGCTGCGGACGCAGCCTCCGCGCATACGAATTCGATGCTCCACCGCGGGCCGGCAGTCCGGCCCGCACGGGCGCTCGCCTGTACAAGCGCCCGTCAGCTGCATGCGCTTGTTAGGCGCCGCCCTCTGTACTACATTGTCATACATGAAGGACGCCGCCCTGACCATTCGCCTCGACCCCGGGCTCGAGCGGCAGCTTGAGGCCGTCGCGCGGGCCTCCGGACGCAGCAAGAGCGAGATCGTCCGAGACGCCCTCCGGCGCCAACTCGCCCTAGCTCGCTTCGAGGGCCTCCGCCGCCGTACCCTCCCCTATGCGGAGGCCCGCGGCTACCTGACCGACGAGGACGTCTACCGCGACGTCTCGTGAGGGTCTGCCTCGACACCAATGTACTGGTGGCGGCGCTGGCAACCCGGGGTTTAGCCGCCGACGTCCTGCGACTGATCCTGGCAGAGCACGATTTGCTGGTGCCGGAGGTGGTGCTCACCGAGCTCCAACGGGTCCTCGCCAAGAAGCTGAAGCTACCGAGCACCCAGATCGATGCCTTCGAGGCCTTCCTTCGTGAACACGAAGTACTCCCCAAGCCGGCGGGCCTGCTCGATCTGGCGATCCGCGATCGGGCGGATGCTTGGGTGGTGGCGAGCGCCGTTGCGGGCCGCGCGGATGTGCTCGTCACGGGCGACCAGGATCTGCTGGTGCTCGGGCCTCGTGCTCCGCTGCCCGTGCTCGACCCGCGGGGGTTCTGGAATCTCGTCCGCGGATCCGCCGACGAGCCCTGATGCTCGCGGGCGTGCGCCTAACGGATCGCGCATCAGCTGCGGGCGATCATGCCAACGCCCGCACAAACCTACGTTCCGCTGACCCACCACGGAGGCCGCGCCGGCATGGAGCGCGGGGCCAGAAGCGCCCGTCGGCTGCATGCGCTGGTTAGACCGCGCGGAGCACGGCCGTCCCACCTCCTAGTTCGAGACTGACCCGGCCGGAGCTTTTCGAGCGTAGCCCATGAACAGCACGGAAGTATCGGCGCTCTCACCCAGGTCAAGTCGGCGGAATACCTCGGCATGGCTCAGCACCCCCCGCTTCCGGGCGCGCAGTGCCCGAAGGATGCGAACCGGCTTCGCCCGCGGCGTCAGCCCCGTGAAGCCTTGAGGCAGCAGCCCATGCCGCTCGAGCAGTGCGCGCAGCTCCGCCGGCCGGATGAACATCTGCCAGTCATGCAGGTCAGGTGGCATGAGGCTGCTCCAGCGCCACTCCTGCAGGAGCCAGATGACGATCAGCTTGCTCCGCAGCGTCCGGTTGATCGTGTCATAGAGATAGACGCCGCCAGGCCTGAGCACCCGCGCGCTTTCTGCAATGACACGCTTGATGTCCGCCACGTGCTCCAGGACGTCGCAGCAGTAGGTCACGTCAAAGCTGGCGTCCGGAAACGGAAGCGCTTCGCCCATCGCACACCAATAGGTGATTGGCAGGCCTTGCGTGGCGGCGTGGGTGCGTGCGACCGCGAGCGACGGCGCCGACGGATCGATGCCGGTCACCGCGAAGCCCAAACGGGCAAATTCTTCGGCCAAGAATCCCCCGCCACACCCGATGTCCAGCGCCCGCAGGCCAGTGGGAACGAACCGAACCTCCGTGAGAAGCACCCGGCGCATGTAGCCGAACCGCACTGGAGTCAGCGCCGCGAGCGTGTGGAGGAAGCTGCGCTCGTCCCACCAGGTGTCGGCGTGGCGATCGTAGACCGCATTATCCACGGGCATCAGGAGCCCTTTGCAGGCCGCGGCCGCTCGGGGCCCGAGGCCAGACCGGAGTGCGTCCGTCTAACGGATCGCGCAGCAGTTGCGGGCAGTGCAAACCCGCCTCACACAAATCAATGCCTCCACCGCGGCCACACGGAAGCTGACGTGCGCCGGAGCCTGAGCCCTCCGCCGGCCCGTCAACTGCATGCGCTGGTTAGGCGGTGCGCGAGCGCCGGGCTCGCC
>JBOHSY010000172.1:0-7457 GCA_050733355.1 Gemmatimonadales bacterium
ACGGGTTCTCCACCCTGCTGGCCGTCGTGACGCCCAACCTCCAGGCAAGGCCTGACACGCTGCTGTTCAACAAGGTCACGATCAAGGGCGCCAAACAGGCGGTCCAGATGTTCGGCCCGGCGCAGGCGGCCGTCGCCCGCGCGGTGATGGACAGCGTCGCGACCGGCGTGATCCCGAAGGACAAGGCGAACGACTACTGCATCCTCGTCGGCGTGTTCATCCATTGGCAGGCCGAGAGCGACAAGAAGATCTACGACTACAACTACCAGGCGGTGAAGGAGTCGATCCAGCGCGCGCTGGCCGGCAAGCCGACGGTGGACGAGGTGCTCGCGAAGTACAAGGCCGCCCGCCATCCGTTCGCAAGCGGCGCCGAGGGCTGATCGCCACCGGCCCGGCGCCGCCGATCGTCCGACGAGGGGCCGCCTTGGTGTGGCCCCTCGTCGTTTGCCCGAGGTCCGGTCCATATCAGGGAGTTCGCGGCCCGCGATGAAGAAGCTCCTGCTCCAGCTCGACAGCTCCCGGCTTCCCAGCGTGTTCGACCAGGTCGTGGCCCACGACGCCGGCGCCGACGCCATCATGAGCTATGGCGGCATCACCGAAGGTGACGTGCGTGACCTGATTCACGGCTGCATGTTCACGCGGGCGCCGAAGGACCTGAAGAACACCGCCGTGTGGATCGGCGGGAATAACATGTCCGCCGGGGAACAGCTGCTCGCCATGGCGCTCGACTCGATGTTCAAGCCGTTCACGGTGTCGGTGATGCTCGACTCCAACGGCTCGAACACCACGGCGGTCGCGGCGGTGGTGAAAATCGAGGAGCTGGTCGGCGACCTTCGCGGCAAGCACGTGGTCATCCTGGCCGGCACCGGACCGGTGGGCCAGCGCGCGGCCGGGCTGCTTGCGAAGGACGGGGCGCACGTCACGATCACGTCGCGCAAGCCGGAGCAGGGTGAGAGGGCGCGCCGCTCGATCCAGGAGCGCTTCGATGTGCCGGTCGAGATCGTCGGCATGGCGGACCCGTCCCAGGCGGCCGAGGTGCTCGAGGGAGCGGAGGTCCTGCTCAGCTCCGGCCCGGCCGGCGTGTTGATGGTGCCGAAAGCGGCGTGGGCGGGGCGCAAGGGGCTGCTGGTCGCGGTGGACCTGAACGCGGTCGCGCCGCTCGGGATTGAAGGTGTGGGGCTCGCCGACGCGGGCAAGGAGCGCGAAGGCGTCGCGGTATTTGGCGCGTTCGGCGTCGGCAACTTCAAGACCAAGCTCCACAAGGCATGCGTCACGCGGCTCTTTGAACGCAACAATCTGGTGCTGGACGCCGAGGCGATCGCCGACGTCGCCCGCGAGCTGGTCACGGCCCAGGGAGGCTGACGCCGGATGCCGCGGGTCGCGGGCGTGGACCCCGGCAGCGTCACGATCGACGTCTGCGTGCTGGACGACGGCCGGCTCGTCGCCGAGCGCTCCTGGCCCACGGAGCATGCCGTGGCCGAGCCGGCCGAGGTGGCGGCCTGGCTCGCGGAGCAGCGTCCCGCGCTGGTGGCCGGGCCGTCGGGGTATGGCTTGCCCCTCGTGCCCGCCGACCGTGCCACCGACCGCGACTGGCGGCTCGCGTTCCTCGCGCCGCCGGGCGAGGACGGCGGCATCGGCGGACTGCGCCGTCTGGCCGGTGCGCTCGTCGAGGCGTCGCTGCCGGTCGTGTTCCTGCCCGGAGTCGTGCACCTCGACACGGTCCCGCGGCATCGCAAGCTGAACCGCGTGGACCTCGGCACCGCGGACAAGGTCTGCGCCTGCGCGCTCGCCATCGCCGAACAGGCGCACGCAGCGGGTCTCGGCGCCGAGCGCGTCTCGCTGGTGCTGCTCGAGCTCGGCGGAGCGTTCACGGCGGCACTCGCGGTCCAGGACGGCCGGATCGTCGACGGCTTCGGCGGCACGGCCGGGCCTCCGGGCTGGCGCTCGGCGGGGGCGTGGGACGGTGAGGTCGCGTTTCTCGCCGGGCAGGTGACCAAGGCGATGCTCTTCGTCGGCGGGCTCGAGACGATCGTCGCGCAAGACGCCGGGCTCGGGCCGATGGCCCTGGAGGCGGTGATGGAGGGAGCGGTGAAGGCCGTGCGCGCGCTGCAGGTAGCCGCGCCCCGCGCGCGCCGGGTCGTGCTGAGCGGGCGGCACGCGGGCGACCCCGGCGTCGCGGACGCTCTGCGCGAACGGCTCGGACCCGATGTCGTCGTCACGCCGCTCGGCGGCTTCGCCGCGGTGAAGCACGCCGCGCAAGGTGCGGCGCTGCTCGCAGATGGGCTCGCCGGCGGGCGCCATCGAGACCTCGTGGAGACCATGCGCATTCGCTACGCCTCCGGGACCGTGCTCGACCACCTCTTTTCCGTGCCGGCCGCGGCGGTGCGGCGGCAGCTCGGCCTCACGTTCGGTGCCTGAGCCCGCCGCCGACGTGCTGATTGCCGGCGCCTCGGTGCGGGCGCTCGCGGAGTCCGCGGCCGTCTCGGGCTACCGGGTGGTCGCGCTCGACGGCTACGCCGATCTCGATCTCTGCGTGCGCGTCCCGGCCCTCTCACTCCGCCGCGACTTCGGCCTCGACTATTCGGCCGCGCGTGCGGCCCGCGCCGCCGCCGACATCGTGACACTTGCCGTCGCCTACACCTCCGGGTTCGAGAATCACCCGGTGGCGCTCGCTGCGTTGGCGCGCGGCCGGACGCTCTGGGGCAACTCCGCCGCCGCGGTCCGGCGGGTCCGGCGTCCCGCCGCGCTGGCGGAGGCGCTCGGAGCCCGCGGCTTCGCCGTGCCGGACCTGCGTACCGGACAGCGCAGTGCACCGGCCGACGGGCGCGAGTGGCTGCTCAAGCCGGTCCGATCCGGCGGCGGCCACGGGATCCGCCCGTGGCGGGGCCGCGCGCGACTCCCCCGCGGCACCTGTCTTCAGGAGCGCATTCACGGCGCGCCGGGCTCGATCGTGTTCGTCGCGGACGGCCGGCGCGCCGTGCCGCTCGGCGTGTCGCGCCAGCTCGTGGGCGATCCGGCGTTCGGCGGCTCCGGCTTCCGCTACTCGGGGAGCATCCTGTGCGGCGCCGCTCCCGTGTTCGAGCGCGAGGGCGAGATCGCGGCCGACGCCGTGCGCCTCGCCGCGGCGGTGACCGAGGCGTTCGGACTCGTGGGCGTCAACGGGATCGATTTCGTCGCGCGCGACGGCGTGCCGTGGCCCATCGAGGTGAATCCGCGGTATACCGCCTCCATGGAGCTGGTGGAGCGGGCGCACGGCGTATCGGTGTTCGAGCTGCATGCCCGCGCCTGCGCCGGGGAGCTGCCGGGATTCGACTCGCTGGTGGGCCGCCGGCTCGGCGCGGTCTGGGGCAAGGCCATCGTGTACGCCACGGGCGATGTGACGATGCGGGAGATCCGGCGCTGGTGGCGTGACGAGCGCGTGCGCGACGTGCCGCATCCCGGCGAGCGGATCGCTCGTGGCCGTCCGATCTGCACCCTGCTGGGCTCGGCCTCGAGCGCCGGCGACTGCCGGCAGGCGCTCGCCGCGCACGCGGCGGAGGTCTACGCCGCGGCGACCATCGCCGAGCGGAGCGTGGCCTGATGGCCGCCCGGACAGTGGGCCCGGCGGTGTGCCTCGGATGCGGTTGCGCGTGCGACGACGTCGCTGTCACGCTGCAGCAGGGCCGCGTCACCGGCGCCGAGCGGGCATGCCCGCTCGGGCGCGCCTGGTTCGGCGACGGCGTGGTACCCGCGCTGGTTCGGATCGGAGGCACCGACGCCGCGCTGGAGACGGCCGTGGCGCGCGCGGCGGACCTGCTCCGCGCCGGGCCCGCGCTGGTCTATCTGGCGCCGGGGCTGTCCACCGAGGCGTACCGCGCGGCGATTGCGCTGGCGGATGTCGCGGGCGCCCGGCTCGACAGCGTGACTTCCGATACGGGCGCGCTCTCGGTCATCGCCGGGCAGCGACGCGGGCGGGCCACCGCCACGCTGGGCGAAATCCGACACCGTGCCGACCTGATCGTCTTCTGGGGCCTCGATCCCGCCGAGCGCTACCCGCGCTATCGCGAGCGCTACACCCGGTCCGGCGCGACGGTCGTGGCGGTGGACGTGGGGGCGGCGCGCGGCCCCGCCGACGCCGCCGATCGTGTCGCGCTGCCGCCCGGCTCCGAAGTCGCCGCGCTGGGGGTGATGCGCGCCACGCTCCTCGGCCGCGCCATTGCGGACCTGTCCGGCCCGCTGGCCGGCGCCGCGGCGCTCGCCGGGCGGATGGCGCGGGCCCGCTACGTCGCCATCGTGCACGACGCCGAGCCGGCCGGCGAAGCCGACCCGCAGCGGGCGGAGGGGCTGATCGGGCTGGCCCAGGTGCTCAACATCCCGACGCGGTGCGCGCTGAGCAGCCTGCGTGCAGGAGGGAACCGGTCGGGCGCCGATTCCGCCATCACATGGCAGACCGGCTACCCGTTCGCCGTGGACTTCACCTGGGGCGTCCCGCGCTATCGTCCGGACGAGTCGGCGTCGAACGTCGTCGGGATCATGCGGTCGGTGCTGGTGGCCGGCGAGGCGGCCGCGCTCCCCCAGGCGGTGGTCCGGGCGCTCGGCGCGCCGGCGGTCGCGGTGGTCGGCCCCCGGGCGAGCGAGGCGCCGTTCGCGGCGGAGGTGGCGATCGACACCGGGGTGGCCGGCATTCACGAGGGCGGCACCGCGTACCGCCTGGACGACGTGCCGCTGCCGCTCACGCCCATGCTCGAGCATCCGCTCCTCGCGGCGGCGGTGCTCGGTGCGATGACCGGCGCGCTCGCGCGCCGGGCGTCGGCCCGATGAGCGCCGATCGGCTCCGCATTACCGGCGGACTGGTCCACGATCCGGTCAACGGGATCGACGGCGAGGTCCGCGACGTCTGCATCGAGAACGGACGCATCGTGGCCGATCTGCCCGCCGGGGCGCCGGCGCTAGACGCCAGCGGCATGGTCGTCATGCCCGGCGGCGTGGACATCCACTCGCACTTCGCCAGCTCCAGCTGCAACCACGCGCGGCGCCTCGTACCCGAAGACCACGCCGCCGATCCGGCGTTCGCGCCCGCGCTGATCGATGGCGAGGGCGTGCCGCGGTCCGGCACCGGCGGCACCGTTCCGAGCACGTTCACCACCGGCTATCGCTACGCGGGGCTGGGCTACACCACGGTCTTCGACGCGGCCGTCGCGCCGGTGATGGCGCGGCACAGCCACGCCGAAATGGACGACACGCCGTGCGTGGACGCGGGGTTCTTCGCGCTGCTGGGAAACGACGAGTACCTGCTTCGCCAGATCGACGCCGGCGAGCGGGACCGCGCCCGCGACTACGTCGGGTGGCTGCTCGGCGCGACCGGCGGGTACGCCGTGAAGGTGGTGAACCCGGGCGGGATCGAGGCCTGGAAGGCGGGACAGCGGAACCTGACCGATCTCGATCAGCCGCTCGAAGGCCGCCGCGCGACCCCGCGCGCCATCCTCGAGACGCTCGCGGACGCGGTGAACGCGCTGGCGCTGCCGCACGCGACGCACATCCACTGCAACAATCTGGGGCAGCCGGGCAACAGCGCGACCACGCTCGCCACGATGCAGGCGCTGGCCGGACGCCGGGCGCACTTCACGCACCTCCAGTTCCACTGCTACGGCGGCCCCGACGGCACCGGCTGGGGGTCCGCGGCCGCGCGGGTGATCGAGTACGTCAACGCGCATCCGGAGGTGAGCAGCGACGTGGGCCAGGTCATGTTCGGGCCCGCGGTCACGATCACCGCCGACGGCCCCATCGAGTTCCTGCTCTGGCAGACCAGCGGGCGGAAGTGGGTGAACCTCGACGTCGAGCTGGAGACCGGCTGCGGCATCGTGCCCTACTCCTACAAGGAGAAGGCCGCGGTGTCGGCCCTCCAGTGGGCGGTGGGACTGGAGCTGTTTCTCCTCTCCAGCGACCCCTGGCGCGTAGTGCTGTCGACCGACCACCCGAACGGCGGCAGCTTCCTCGCCTATCCGCAGCTCATCCAGTTGCTGATGGACCGCTCGGTGCGGGACGAGGCGCTGAAGCGGGTCAACCAGAAGCTGCTGGCCGGGAGCGCGCTGCTGGACGGCCTCGCGCGCGAATACACGCTCAACGAGATCGCGGTCGTCACCCGCGCCGGCCCCGCCCGGCTGCTCGGGCTCCGGCACAAGGGGCACCTTGGCCCGGGCGCCGACGCCGACGTGACGGTCTACGCCCGCTCCGCCGACATCGCCCAGATGTTCGCGAGCCCGCGTTACGTCCTCAAGGGCGGCCGCATGGTCGTGGAGGAGGGGCAGCTCCGCCGGGCGCCGAGGGGCGGGCGGCTCCACGTCCGGCCCGGCTACGACGAGGCGGTGCTGGCGGACGTGCGCCGGCACTTCGCCGAGCATTCCACCGTGCAATTCGAGCACTATCCCGTGCGGGACGTGCCGGACGAGCCCCGATGCTGATCCGCGGCACGCTCATCGAGGACACCTTCGCCGAGGCGTTCACCATGCGCGTGGCGCGGCTGATCATCACCGGTGCCACGCCGCGCTGGGCGAACGCCGCGGCCCTCAAGCTCACCGGCTTCGCGACGTCGGTGATCGGGTGCAAGTGCGAGGCGGGTATCGAGCGCGTGCTCGAGCCGGGCGAGACGCCCGACGGCCGCCCGGGCGTGAGCGTGCTGTTCATGACGATGAGCAAGGACGATCTCGCCAAGCGCCTCATCGAGCGGGTGGGCCAGACGGTGCTCACCTGTCCGACCACCGCGTGCTTCGACGGGCTGCCCGACGCGCCGGATCGGGTGGGCGTCGGCTCGTCCCTCCGCTACTTCGGTGACGGCTTCCAGGCGAGCAAGGTGCTCGGCGGCGAGCGCTTCTGGCGGATCCCGGTGATGGAGGGCGAGTTCCTCGTGCAGGAGAAGTTCGGGATGCTGAAGGCGGTGGGCGGCGGCAACTTCCTCATTCTCGCCGGGAGCGCCGAGGCCGCGCTTGCCGCGTCGGAGGCGGCGGTCGAGGTCATCGATCCGCTGCCCGGGATCATCATGCCCTTCCCCGGCGGCGTCGTGCGGAGCGGAAGCAAGGTCGGATCGCGGCGCTCGAAGACCATGATCGCCTCCACGAACGATGCCTTCTGCCCCACGCTCCGCGCCGTGACCACGTCGGCGCTGCCGGAGGGGGTGAACTCGGTGCTCGAGATCGTGATCAACGGCGTGGACGCGCCCGCGATCGCGCGCGCCATGCGGCTGGGCATCGACGCGGCGTGCCGCGAGGGGGTCGTCGCGATCAGCGCGGGCAACTACGGCGGCAAGCTCGGCCCGCACCATTTCCACCTCCAGAGAATCATGGCCGAGGCGCCGGCATGAGACACCCTGTGTCAACCCTCCGGTGGTTAAGCAGCGGCGGGAGCGGATTGATTCGTGAAGAAGGGAAGCGCCCTTCGGTGGTGCGCCGGGGTGTAGCCGGCGCCATCCTGCCAGCACCGCC
>JBOHSY010000173.1:0-2983 GCA_050733355.1 Gemmatimonadales bacterium
CTGGTCAGCGAGCCCGACGTGGATCGCGAGCTGGAGGCTGTCAGCTCGAAGGTCCGGGCGCTGATCGACGCCGGCACGCCACCCCACCATATCGCCGTCGTCTCCCGGGATGCGCGGCCCTATGGAGACTTTGCGATTCGGGCTCTGGCAGCCGCGGGGGTGCCGGCCACGGCCCGCCGCCGGATCGCCTGTCGCGAGATCCCCGCCGTCCGCGCGGTGCTCGCCTTGCTCGAAGCGGGAGCGGAGGGGTGGACCCGTCACGGGCTGGCCGAGTTGGGCTCGCAGCCGTACTTCGGCGGCGACGTTGACGCCCGGGTCGTCAACTTCATCGGATACCGCGTGCGGGTCGCCGGGCTGGACGGCTGGACCGCGGCGCTCGATCGGCTGCTGGCGGAGGCGAAGGCGGCCGAGGCGGTGGAGGCCGGTGAGACCGACCGGCGCGCCAGGACGCTCCCGGCCCAATGGGTCGAGCGGGCAGCCCAGCGCTTTGGGGTATTCACCGCCATGGCGGTCGCGATCGACGGCGAGCGGCCGGTCGCCGGCTGGCTGGAGTGGCTGGCCGACTGGCTGGAGCGGGACCCTTGGCGCATGGAAGAGCGAATCATGCGCGTGCCGGCCGATCGGTGGGACATCGTGCGGCTCGACCTGCTGGGTTGGCGCGGCCTTCGCGCCGTGGTAGCGGACTGGCTCGCTGCCGAGCGGCAATGGCCGGTCCCGGACGCGGTGCTGAAGGCTGGCGAGTTTCTGCTCCGGCTCCGGGGGATGCTCGCCGGTGACGTGGCCCTGTGGACCGAGACGTCCCGAGGCGTCCACGTCCTCGAAGCGCTGGCGGCGTCGCATCGCGCGTTCGATCACGTCTTCCTGGTCGGCATGAACACCGGGCGCTTCCCCAAACGAGCGCCGTCGTCGCTGCTGCTCGGCGAGCGCGACCGCGAGGCGCTGCACGCTGCCGGCCTGCCGCTGGATACCACCTCCGACTGGGATGCGCGCGAGCGCGGTCTGTTCCGCGGGCTGGTCGCCGGGGCCACTGAATCGTTGACGCTCAGTTACCTGAGCCTCGACGAGGCCGGTGCCGACGCGATCCCATCGTCGTTCGTAGATGCGCTCCGGGACGCCGGCCGAGCTGAATCCGCCGAGTGGCGGCCGGTGCCGCTGTACCGATCGCCGGCGATGGCCGCGCACGCCTTCCGGGCGGCGTCGATCGAGCGCGAGCGCGCCACCGGCCGGCTTTCCCCGTGGAACGGCTCGATCGAGGACGCCGGGCTTCGCGCCTGGCTCGCCGAGGCCTTCGGCGATTCCCGCCCCTGGAGTCCCACTCAGATCGAGTCGTACGCCAAGTGCCCCTGGTCGTACTTCTCCGAGCGTCTGCTGCACCTGGAGCTGCACGAGGACCCCGATGGGGACATTGATCCCCGAGCCAGGGGTTCGGTGCTGCACGACGCCTTGCGGCGATTCTACGAGGCGGCCGGGCGCCGGGCCGGCGGACCGGTTTTCCTGGAACCGGCGGATGCCGCGTGGGCCCAACCGCTGCTGCGCGAATCACTGACGGAGGCCCTGGGCGCCGCCGAGGCGAGCGTGTGGCTGGGCCATCCGGCGTTGAGGGGCCTCAAGCATGCCGAGCTGGAGCAGCAGTTGCTCGGGTTTCTCGATTTCGAGATCGAGGAGAACCGCAAGACGTTCGACGGTCGGACGACGGCCGGCAGGACGGTCCGGACCGCCGTCGCCGAGCACGAGGTCGCCTTCGACGGTGTCAGCCTCGAGCGCGAACGTGTCACCTTCCGTTTTCGCGGCACGATAGACCGGGTCGAGGTGGGAGCCGACGAACGCGCTCCCGGCTCGTGGGTCGCGGCGGTGGATTACAAGACGACCATCTATTCCTGTCCCGGAGCCGGCCAGCCGTCGGCCTGGGACGACGGCGTCGTGCTCCAGGTACCGCTGTACGCCTGGGCGCTGAGCGTGCTGCGGCCGGGGGCGGCCGTGGCGCGGGTCGAGTATCGCGCCATCAAGCAGGCCAAGCGTGCCCATTGCCTGAGCCTGGTGCGGGTGGGGAAGGGCGGCGTGACGGAGGGAGCCGAGGAGCGGGCCAGAATGGACAGCGCGCTGAGCGCAGCGGCGCGCCACGTGGGCCGCATTCGCGCGGGCGAGTTTCCAGCCGCGCCTGCGCCCTCGTGCAACTGCCCGCCGTTCTGCCATGCCTGGGACGTCTGCCGGGTCCGCGGCGGCCCCAGCACGGGGCGCGACTGATGCTGCTGAACCAGCGACAGGCGGCGGCGGCCCACGACGTGGGCCGGCATGTGCTCGTCGCTGCGGGCGCTGGTACCGGCAAGACCCGTTGCGTGGTGGCGCGGCTCCTCTACCTGCTGGGCGAAGCCGTCGCCGGCAGGCAGCTCCCGCCCGAGCGGGGGGTGGCGTTGCGGGACGTGGCGGCGATCACCTTCACCAACGCGGCGGCGGCCGACCTCCAGAAGAAGCTGCGCGAGGCGCTGCGCGAGGCGGGCCGCGGCGATGAAGCCGCCCGGGTGGACACGGCGCGCATCGGGACCATTCACGCGTTCTGCGGCCAGATCCTCTGGGAGTTCGCGCTCCAGGTGAATCGCCCGCCGGGCCTCACCGCGCTCGACGAGGCGGAAGCCGCCGTACTGGGGTCCCAGGCCGCGCGCGACGCGCTTCTGGAAGCGCTGGAGGAGCGAAGCCTGCCGGGCCTGGACGAGTTGCTGGGCGAGCTCAGCGTCGAGGATGTACTGGGATATGCCGCGCGGCTGGCGTCCGATGCGGACCGGCTCGCCCACATCGCCCGGGATGACGGGCTCGATGCGCGGGAGCGGGCGCTGGTTGAGCTGGCCGGCCGAGCCCTGGCGCTGGTCCAGCAGAGGCTGGGCCAGCGATCGGCCGTGGATTTCGACTCGATGATCGTGCTCACCCGCGATCTCTTGCGCGACCGTCCGGAGGTGCGGCGCGTGCTCCAGCGCCGGATTCGCGCGCT
>JBOHSY010000174.1:0-1037 GCA_050733355.1 Gemmatimonadales bacterium
GGCCCCCACGCGTGCCAGTGGATCGGCTGGTGGGCCGCGGACTGGAGGTAGGCCGAACCCGATGAGGCGAGCCGATTCTCGCTCATGCGCGCCTCGCCGTGATCATCATCGCCTGCCGGGGCCAGAACACCCGCCCGTCGCTCCGGCGGAAGGCCTCGAAGAAGCGGACCATCTCCGAGTCCAGCCGCGCGCGTCCGCCTGAGTCCAGCTCGGCGTATGCCGCCGCGACCCGGCCCGTCGCGGTGTTGAGCACGCGCCACGCGCTCTCCGGCGACTCAGCCTCGAACGGCACCTCGACCGGGAGCAGCCCCACATCCCCGAACCCGGCCGAGAGCCAGACCCGAGCCTGCGCCGGCACGCCCCACTGGAAGGGATCGTGTGCGCTGGGCGGGATGTCGAGGTGACGGAACGCGACCCGCTGGTACTCGCCGATCGACCCGTCCGGCGGCCACGCGAGCAGGCCGAGGCGGCCGCCGCGGCGGAGCACGCGAGCGGCCTCCCGCACTGCGAGTTCGGGGTCGGGTGCGAAAATGAGCCCGAAGGTGGAAATCACGACGTCGAACCGCCGGGCTGGGAAGGGGAGCGACAGCGCGTTGGCCGCGGCGTAGTGGACGGCGGGATCGTCGCGCGCCTCCGCGCTGGCGACGACGAGCATGTCGCGCGCATAGTCCACGCCGACCACCTTACGCGCGCGAGAGGCGCGCGCGGCCGCGGCCGCCGTGCCCGGCCCGCACGCCACGTCGAGCACGCAGTCGGCTGAACCCACGCCGAGCTCCTGGCAAAGCCGGCGCGCCGCCCGGGCAAAGTCCGGCGCGATCTGCCGGTGGTACTCCCGCGCTACGCGGCTCCAGGCTGCAGGCATGCCGATCAGTGACATGCAGAGAAGATAGCTATCCGCTATCCGCTATCCGCTATCCGCTATCCGCTATCCGCTATCCGCTATCCGCGGGTTCCGATGAAGAAGCGCGCCTCCGATGTCCAGGGGCATCGGAGGCTCGTCATTTCAGGGAGCGGGCGGATAGCGGATAGCGGATAGC
>JBOHSY010000175.1:0-1804 GCA_050733355.1 Gemmatimonadales bacterium
ACCCGCCGGTCGACATGCGGCCGAAGCGCGTGAGACTGAAGACCGGATGGCCCTTCCCATCACCCGGGTGGCAAGAGCCGCAGGAGGCGGCGACGAAGAGCGGCCCCATGCCTTCGGCCGCGCCGAACACGCGGTTGAACTCCTCGTCTCCCGCGGCGAACACGGCGACCTGCTGGCTGGTGAGGCCCTCGACCGGCCCGTCGAGCAGCGTGGTGTCGTCCGGGGCGGAGGGCAGCAGCGCGTTGCACCCCGCCAGCAGCGGAAGCGCAAGTGCCAGCCAGCAGAAGAGCTGCAAACCGCTGTTCCCTTCGTCATCGCACATGGTCAGGACAGCCATTGCCGGAAGGTCCCCACCAGCAGCCACCCGTTGAGTCCCATGATCACGACCGCCACGCTCCACGCGCCCGCTTTGAGCACCGGTCCGTTGGTGAACACACCCATCTTCCCCCGCTCGCTGGTGAACTGCACCAGCGGCACCACCGCGAACGAGAGCTGCAGGCTCAGGATAACCTGGCTCAGGATGAGCAGTGCACCGGTGCCCTTCTCGCCGTAGAGCGCGGTCACGATCACCGCCGGGATGATGGCGATCAGCCGCGTGATCAGCCGGCGGAGCCAGGCCGGCAGCCGGATGTTCAGGAACCCTTCCATCACGATCTGCCCCGCAAGCGTGCCGGTGATCGTCGAGTTCTGGCCCGACGCCAGGAGCGCCACCGCGAACAGCGTGCTCGCGAACGTGACCCCGAGGAGCGGCGTGAGCAGCCGGTAGGCCTCGCCGATCTCGGCCACTTCCTGGTTGCCGGAGAAGTGGAACGTGGCCGCCGACATGATCAGGATCGCCGCGTTGATGCAGAAGGCGAACAGCAGCGCGACCGTGGAATCGAAGGTCGCGAACCGGATCGCCTCCCGCTTGGACGCCAAGTCCGGGCCGATCTTCCGGGTCTGCACGATCGACGAGTGCAGGTAGAGGTTGTGCGGCATGACGGTGGCGCCGAGGATGCCGATCGCGATGTACAGCATCGCGGGGTTGGTCACGATCTGCGGAGACGGGATCAGCCCGCCTGCGATCGCGGCGATCGACGGCTTGGCGAGCGCGAGCTCCACCGCGAAGCACACGCCGATGATGATCACCAGCGAGATCACGAAGGCCTCGAGCCAGCGGAAGCCCTTGTGCTGGAGCAGCAGGATGAGGAGCACGTCCAGCGCCGTGAGGCACACGCCCCAGATCAGCGGGATCCCGAACAGCAGGTTGAGCGCGATCGCCGAGCCGATCACCTCGGCCAGGTCGCACGCGGCGATGGCGATCTCGCAGAGCACCCACAGCCCGAAGCTCACCGGCCGCGAGTAGTGGTCGCGGCACGCCTGGGCGAGGTCCCGGCCGGTGACGATTCCCAGCTTGAGCGACAGCGACTGGAGCAGGATCGCCACGAGGTTCGAGAGCAGGATGACGCTGAGCAGCGTGTACCCGAAGCGCGCACCGCCGGCGAGATCGGTGGCCCAGTTGCCCGGGTCCATGTAGCCGACCGCGACCATGTACCCCGGCCCCGCAAACGCCAGCGCCTTCCGCAGGAACGGCAAACCGCGGGTGCCGGTCGGCACCGGGATGCTGGAGTGCGACTCGGGGAGGCTCGGTTGCGTCCGCGGGAAGCGCCAGCTGGTGATGTCGTTGGCGGGAGGTGTGATGGCGCTCATGCGGTGTGGCCCCGGCCCACGAAGAGCGACTGCGCGAGCTCGTGACCGATCACGCACTCGTGGCCGTCCACGTCGAGCGTCATCGGCCCCTGGAACGGTTGATGGCTGAGCACCA
>JBOHSY010000176.1:0-11373 GCA_050733355.1 Gemmatimonadales bacterium
GTGCTTGACAGCGCGCGGGGGGGACATGAATATTACGATACGTAACGTAACGTTAAAACGCAACCCCGCGCCGAGGATCGCCCCATGCCGACGCCTTCCCCCGCCGCCCGCGCCCGCCAGAGCGTGACACCCTACCTCATCGTACGCGACGCCGCGCGCGCCATCGATTTCTACGTCAAGGCCTTCGGTGCCCGGGAGCTGTTCCGGCTGTCCGAGCCGGACGGCAAGATCGGGCATGCCGAGCTTGGCATCGGCGACGCGACCATCATGCTCGCCGACGAATACCCGGACTTCGGCGCGCTGAGCCCGCCCACCGTCGGCGGCTCTCCGGTCAAGTTCCGTCTGGAGGTCGCCGACGCCGACGCGGTCATCGCGCGGGCCGTCGCGGCCGGCGCTACCGTGCTGCGGCCGCCGAAGGATCAGTTCTACGGAGATCGCAGCGGGATGATCCTCGATCCGTTCGGCCACAGCTGGTTCATCGCCGCGCCTATCGGGGACGTGAGCCCCACCGAGATGCAGCGGCGGTTCACGGAAGCGCTGACAGGGTGAGCCAGCCCGTTACGGCTTCCGCTTCACTGGTCTTCCTCGGGCGGCGCGGCCGCACCGCCCGTCTCCGCGGAGCGCTGCATCCGCCGGAGACTCCTGAGCTCGAAGAGCTCCCCGAGGCCCGCCATCACCAGGGTCCCCCCGAGCTGGAGAAACGAAAGTGCCACAGCCTCGGCACCCGAAACACCGTAGGGCCGAAGGAGAAGGATGAGAATACCGAGCGCCGAGTCCGGCCCCGCGATGCTCGTGCGGTCGAACAGCCGATGCCCGCCGCGATGGAGGGCACCGAAGGCGACGATGGCGAGATTCCACGGCCGCTCCAGCAGCCAGAGTGCGAGGTCGGCCGAGCGGCGGGTGCCCTCGAGCAGTGCATCCCGCAGCTCGAGCAGCTCCGCTACGGGCGAGGGGCCGTATTGCTCAGGCCCGATGTGCCACTCGCCGAAGCGGCGCTCGATCTCGTCCAGGAGGTCCGCCGGGTGGGAGGCAGGTGGTGCGAGCTTGTCGTGCGCCGCCCAGCCCGAGACTTCGAGCCCGTTGAACGGCGTCACGCCGAGCCCCATGGGCACGTCGTAGGCGATGACGGACACGTCGCCGCCCAGATGCCGCCAGAACGGGGAGGCCGACAGCCAATCCGGTCGCGGCGCGGCGAACGTCATCGTGTCGTGACGCCACTGGAAATCATGGTAGAGGCCATGCCGGGAGGGCGGCTGGCCGCTGTAGAATGTGGGCCAGGCCGAACCCGCCAGATACCGCGCCGACGTGGCGAGCCGCCCGGACACCCCGTGGCGGCGCAGGGCATCCAGGTGCGGGAGCGTGCCGTCGCTGGTCCAACCTTCGATCAGCGCCGGATCGGCCGCGTCCAGTGCAATCATCAGCAACCGTCGCGCAGCGTGGGGCATCCCGGACCCTCGAGGAGGAGACGGCCGGAGCCGTTGATCGGGTGGGGCGGGACTCAGACGAACGCCGGCCGGCAGGGCTGCTGTCAAGCGGTGTCGCAACCAGCCGGGTGCGCTGGCGCCGTCGATCGCGGCGTGCTCTGATGCGGAGGTGAGCTATCAGCCGGCGCGGAGCTCGCCGGGCTTCCTCGGGAATGCGCGCCGACCCGTCGTCGCGAATGGTATGGCGCGGTGGAGCGGGCGCCGCCGGTTCCCGGTCGCCCGCCTGAACGTCCCAGTCGCCCAGAAACCAGGGACCCGTCGGCTCGACCAGGGCCGCGGCATCGGCCGGACCCGTCTCCCCTGTCACCGCGAGCGCGCGGGCGAGCACGGCCTGATCGCCGACGGCGACCCGGATGGCCCCGTCAATTGAATCGAAGCTGGCATCGCATGCCGCCCGGCTCATCTCCGGGAGCGTAGTGTAGAACAAGACACGCCGCTCATGCGCGGCGCACCATGCATGGAGCGACCCAAGCATGGCCCGCGCGTCCTCGGGGTCGCCCAGCAGGAGCTGCATCCCCTCGGTATCCCACACCCTTTCCAGCACCGCCCGAGCGTTGGATCCGAGGTCGACGATGCGGGTCGGACCGGGCCGCTGCAGAAACTGCAAGGACTATTCTGCGGCCGTCCGGTAGGCGATATGCACACCGTTCCCATTCGTACCGCTTGCGTGCGCTCGGCCAGGTGCCGTGGCTCGTCGTCCTCGGCGACCGCCACCGGCCGCAAAGCGGACGGGCGCGGCTGGGTGCCGGGTCGGGCCACATGATACCGGGCGGGGACGCCGGCGAGCGCGCGCCGCCAGAGTGCGGCGGCGCCCTCCGGCCCGCGGCGGGCATGCCCCACGGCGGCCAGTTGGGTCAAACACCAGGCCACGACTCGCGGCCGGTGGCCGGACCGCGCCAGCTGTTCCGCCCGGCCCCCATCGAGCGAGCAGCCCATCTAGGGCCGACGAACGGATGGTTCGGAGAGCGAAGCTGAGGAGCCGATCCTTCGCCGCCCCCCCCGGTCCCACCCTGGGACGCCTCCCCCTTGACCCTATACCTAGGTACAGAGCCTATACTGGGTACCAGAGCGAAGCCGAGGGCGCAACGATGATGCTGACCATCGGACAGGTCGCAGCGGCGGCCGACGTCAACATCCAGACCATTCGGTACTACGAGCGCCGAGGTCTCTTCACCACTCCACGGCGCACGCGTTCCGGATATCGCCAGTATGCCGAGGATGCCGTGACGCGTCTTCGGTTCATCAGGCACGCGCAGGAGCTGGGCTTTTCGTTGAAGGAGATCCAGGAGCTGCTGGCGCTCCGGGTCCGGCATGCTGCCGCCTGCGACACCGTCGAGCGGAAGACCCGGCAGAAGATCCAACTCGTGGAACGAAAGATCCGGGACCTGGACCGGATCAGATCCACCCTGGAGCAACTGGCCGCAGCATGTGCCTCGCGGCGCCCGACGGACGACTGTCCCATCCTGGAGGCGCTGGAAGACCATGTCGTCTCCGATCGGTAAGACACTACTTGCCGCCGCCGGAGGACTCGCAGCCGCGATCGGTTCGGCCCTGTGCTGCGCAGGACCGCTGGCGGCCGTATTCCTGGGCCTGAGTGGAGCCGGCCTCGCAGCGACGTTCGAGCCGCTCCGGCCCTACCTTGTCGCCGCGACAACGCTGTTTCTCGGGCTCGGATTTCTCGCGCTCCACCGCGAGGAACAGAAGGCGTGTCAGGAGGGCCAGCGCTGCGCCTCCCCGACGGTCCGCCGCCGCATGAAGCGACTGCTCTGGATCGCAACCGCCACCGCTGCTCCGCTCGTCACGTTCCCGTGGTGGGCGGGATTCGTACTGGGATAGGAGGCTCGGTATGATCGAGTGCCGCACGCCGAACGAACGCGATCTCACTCGGCGGAAGCTCGCGCGGTTTGTCCTTTGGCAGTTGCCGGCAGTCGCGCTTCTGGCGGGGGTTTTCGTCAACTCGACTTGGCGCACGATCCTGTGGACCGCCGCCCTTGCCGTGGCCGGCGGTGGCTGTGCTGCCAACGCCTCTCGCTCGGGCCGGTTGCACTGCTACGTCACCGGTCCGTTTTATCTGCTCGGTGCCGCCGTCACGCTCGCCTACGGGCTTGGCGTTCTCCCCCTTGGCCCGAACGGCTGGGCGTGGATCGGCCTGGGGCTCGCCGGCGGAAGCGTCGTGCTTGTCTACCTGCCGGAACGGATCTGGAGCAAATACGTAACCCGCGAAACTCGCACTGGAGACTCCGTATGATCTCGTTGGTGAGGGTACTCCCCCTGCTCGCCGCCGGGCTCGGGAGCGCAGCGCTGCTGTGTCCCTTGTGTGACCGGGGGCCCGCACTCGCTCAGGCGGAAAGCGTGCACGAGCAGTCAGCGGATACGGCCACGGCGCGGCTGCACATTTCCCGAATGACGTGCGGCAGCTGCCCTGCCACGGCGCGCCTCGCTCTGATGAAGCTGCCAGGCGTCTACCGGGCCACAGTAACGCTGCATGACAGCCTCGGCGTCGTGTCCTACGACCCCGGGCGGGTTACGCCGGAACAGATCGCGGCCCACCTGAGCCGAGCCACAGGATTCGGCGCGACGATGCTGCCAGACTCGACCAAGACGCCGGGCCGCTCGAACGGTGCCTGAGGCCATATGAACCAAGCGCGGGAACTGAAGCACGCCTTCGATCTGATCGTCGTCGGGGGCGGTTCAGCCGGGTTCGCGGGGGCGATCAAGGGCTCGGAGTTGGGGGCGCGGACCGCCCTGGTGGACGGGGGCACGCTCGGCGGCACCTGTGTCAACGTTGGGTGCGTGCCCTCGAAAACTCTCCTCCGGGCCGCCGAAGCCAACCAGCGGCGGACCCATCATGGGTTTGAGGGGATTCCGGCGACCGACGGCCGACCGGACTGGGCTTTGGTCCGCGGCCAGAAGGACGAGCTGGTCACCGAACTCCGGCAGGCGAAGTACTCGGACGTGCTGGGCTCATACGAGCGAGTCACCCTCATCCAGCAGCGGGCGACGCTGACCTCGGCCCACGGGATCCGCCTGGCGGATGGCCGCACGCTGAGCGCCGGCAAGACGCTGATCACGACAGGCTCCTCGCCCTGGGCGCCACCGATCCCCGGCCTCTCGGAATCGGGGTATCTCGACAACGCCAGCGCGATGGCGCTGGAGCGTCTGCCAGGCTCGTTGATCGTGATCGGCGCGAGCGCGGCAGGGCTCGAGCTGGCGCAGATGTTCGCGCGGCTCGGCGTGAGGGTGACGATGCTCGAGGCCCAGCCCCGCGTCGCGCCGGCCGAAGATCCGGCGATCGGGGAGGCCCTCGGGGACTACTTGCGCGCCGAGGGACTCGAGGTGCAGGCGGGCGTCCAGATCGAGCAGGTGAGCCGGACGAATGACGGCTATTCGATCCGGTTCCAGAGCGAGGGCTGGAGCCGCGCCGCGCAGGCCGACCAACTCCTCGTCGCGACGGGGCGGCGGCCCAACACCAAAGGGCTGGGACTCGAGACGATCGGCGTGGCGCTCGGCCAGAAGGGCGAGCTTGTGGTCAACGAGTATCTGCAGACCGCGAACCCCGACGTTTATGGAGCGGGTGACGTACTGGGCGACCCGATGTTGGTCTACGTAGCCGCCTATGGCGGGACTCTGGCGGCGGAGAACGCGCTCCGGGGCAGTATTCAGCGATTTGACCTATCCGCAGTGCCGAAAGTGACCTTCACGGATCCGGCCATCGCCTCGGTCGGGCCGGCCGAATCCGAGTTGCGCGCTCGCGGCCAGGAACCGCTCGTCTCGCTTCTACCGTTGGAGCACGTGCCACGGGCACTCGCCGCGCGAGATACGCGGGGCTTTATCAAGCTCCTCGCCGATCCGGCGACGCGACGGCTCCTCGCCGCGCACGTTCTGGCCAGCGAGGCGGGCGAGATGATCACGGAGGCCACGCTTGCAGTCAGGTTTCGGCTGACGGTCGACGATCTGACCTCAACGTTCCACCCCTACCTGACCCTGTCCGAGGGGATCAAACTGGCCGCGCAGGCATTCTCCAAGGACGTGAGAATGCTGTCGTGCTGCGCGGCGTGACCGGGAGGACCTGACGATGCCGGTTGAGGTCGCAGACCTGGAGGCGGTCAACACGGCTGTTCTCCGGGCGTTGCCCAGGTTCTCCATCGAGGAGCAGCGACTCGGTCTTGCGTTGTACCGCCAGCTTGCCCGGGGGCGGCCGGTGCCCGTGGAAAGCGTGGCCGATTCGGCTGGCCTGCCTGCCAAGGATGCCGCCACGCTCCTCGGCCGGGACCCGCTCAGGGCGCTGATCTACCGCGACGACCAGGAGCGGCTGGTCGGCTTCGCCGGGCTCGCGGTGCTGCCGATGCACCATCGGTTCGCCGTGGAGGGGAGGCAGCTCTACACCTGGTGTGCCTGGGACAGCCTCTTTCTGCCCGAGCTCCTTGGAACGCCAGCGCTCGTGGAGTCGGTCTGTCCGGAAACCGGCACGATGATCAAGCTGAGCGTAACACCTGATCGGATCGGCGACGTGGATCCTTCGGGTGCGGTGATGTCGTTTGTCCTGCCCGATGCGGCGGTTCTGAGCACGACTGCCGCGAACGTCGTCACCAGCTTCTGTCACCACATCTTTTTTCTGGCCTCGGCAGAGGCTGGAGCCAGATGGACCGCCCGCCACGAGGGCACCTTCCTTCTCACCCTGGACCAGGCCTTCGAAATGGCAAAGCGAGCCAATGCCGCGACGTTCGGCGCCGGAGGGAATGAACCATGACATCGCGGATGGTTGAAGTATTCACGGCAGGCTGCCCCGTGTGCGAAGAGGCCGTTACTCTGATCCGCGGGCTGCTTTGTGAGAGCTGCAATCTGGAGGTTCTTGACCTGAAGACTGCGGCCGCCCTAGCCAAGGCCAGAGAATACGGCATCACCGGGGTCCCCACCGTTGTGGTCAACGGGACGATTGCGGATTGCTGCTGTCGAGGCGGCGTCGACGCCGGAGTCTTGCGCAGTCTCGGTGTGGGGAGCCGAGTCTACCGCAACGATCAGCCATGATCGGGATGCGAATCCAGCACGATAAGGACGAGGCACATTGCGTCTTTAGGGCGCCAGTTTCCACTCCCCGTCGAACGCCACCACCCGGGCGAACGCCGCCTCGCCGCCCCTGAACTTCCAGGGGAAGCAGCCGAGTGCCAAGCGCCGGTTCTGCAGCTCGGGCGCGTCGATCTGCCCGCCCAGGTTCTCGATGTGCATGCAGTCCTTGGGGAACAGGGCGTTGTGGGTGAGCTGGTAGGCGCTGTCGGGGAAGAGCTTGTCGACCGCTGCCTTGCCCCCGAACTTCGCCTCCGCCTTTGCCCGCACGCGGTCGCAGTGGCCGTGCATCCCTTTTCCCAGAAACCGGCCGATCGGGAGATTCATGGGGTGGTCGGTGGAGACCACGTCCACGCCCCAGACGTGGATCTTCTTCTCCAGCAGCCACGGCACCATGTCGGGATGAGCACCCGGGTGCAGGTGGATGTAGCGTTCCTCGTCCGGCTCCGCGCCGAACTGGGCGTAGCGGTGCCAGCCGGTGTGGAGCAGCAGGAGATCGCCTTCCTGGACCTTCACCCGCTTCTCGATCATCGCCGGCGTGTAGATGGCGAGGTCGTCCATCTCGTCGCGCAAGTCCACGATGACGCCCGGACCGCAGAGCCACTCCAGCGGGATCTCGTCGATCGTGCGGCCCGCGGTGACGAAGTGCCGCGGCGCATCAATGTGGGTCCCCATGTGGTTGGAGGTCTGGATGTACTGCGCGTTCACCCCGTGCTCCGCCTTCCGCTTGATGTACTTCACCTCGAACGGCGGGTAGTAGGGCCAGAACGAGACTTCCTGGTTGAGCGGCTGGGAGAGGTCGTAGAGCTTCATGAGGCCTTCCGCATGAGCGCGTAGTAGAGAATAAAGGAGGTGAACGTGGCGCTGAACCAGGCGCCGCTGAAGAGGAAGCCCAGTCCGGGCGCGACGACCCCGAGGAGGGCGACGAGGATCCCGCCCGCGGTCGCCGCGATCGCGCGCCAGTTCACTCCGCTGGTGTAGGCGTACACGCCGTCGGAGCGATAGAGATCCGCCAGCTTCAGCTTCCCGCGCCGGATCACGACGTAGTCGCAGATGATGACCCCGCCCACCGCGCCGAGCAGTCCGGAATAGCTGATGAGCCAGCCCTGGTACATGTCGAGCAGCTTCCAGGGGAGAATGACGATGCCCAGCAGCCCGGCGATGAGGCCGCCGACGCGGAAGCTGATGCGCCGCGGGCTCAGGTTGGCGAAACTGTTGGCCGGGGCGACCACGTTCGCGGCGACGTTGGTGGTGAGCGTGGCAATGAGGATGGCGAACATCGCGAGCACGCCGAGCAGCGGGTTGCCGTACTCACCCGTCAGCCGGGTGACGAGGTCCACCGGGTTCCAGATCGCCTCGCCGTAGAGCAGCACGGTCACGCTGGTAACCGCGATGCCGATGAACGCGAACAGCGGCATCGTCGTGAGCAGCCCGATGGCCTGCCCCACCGCCTGGTCCGCCTGGCTCCGGGCGTAGCGGGTGAAGTCGGGGATGTTGAGCGAGAGCGTCGCCCAGTAGCCCACCATGGCGGTGAGCCACGGGACGAACACGCCCAGCAGCCAGCTCCCGTCTCCGGTCCGCGTCGCGGTGAGCGCGTCAGACTGCCGCAGGATCACGTCGAGCCCGCCGACCTTGTTCATCGCCCAGGCGAGGAGCGCAAGCCCGATCAGGATGAGGAACGGCGCCGACAGCGTCTCCATCACTTGATGCTCTCGGTACCGGCCCACACGAACCAGAGGTTGATCGCCCAGAAGATCAGGAAGCTGGCGTACTGCGGCACGGCGTAGCCCATGAAGCGCCAGTCGCCGCCGAGCGCGGCCCAGCCCGGCCAGAGGAACGCCAGCAGCGCGTTGATGGCGAGCCCGCCGATCCAGGTCTGGATGCCGAACCATCCGCAGGCCACGACGGCGCGGAGCAGGGCGGGGACGTGCGCGCCCCGCGGGCCGTAGGCGGCGCGGGCATAGACGGGGAAGGGGATGCCGTAGCGGGTGCCGGCATGGGCGTTCACGATCATCGGGACGAGCACGATCGCGTTGCCGAGCAGGATGGCGGCGACGCTGTGCCCCCAGGACATCCCCGCCTGGATCATGCTCGCGGCGAGCATGTAGGTCGGGATGCACACGCTCATGCCGACCCAGAGCGACGCGATGTGCCACCGTCCCCAGGTGCGCCGGTCGGTCGGTGTGGGGGCGAGGTCCGCGTTGATCAGCCCCGCGGCATCCGTCATGCGGCCGCCGCCCGCTCGACCGCGGTACGGAGCGCGCGCGCCACGAGAACCTTCGCCAGATGGCGGCGATACGCGGACGATGCGTGGATGTCGGCGGGCGGGTCGATATCCCGCTCGGCCGCGGCGCGCGCGGCCGCTTCGATCGCGGCCGCGTCCGGGGTCGTCCCGCCGAGCGCGGCCATGGCGCTCGCGGCGAGCACCGGCACGTCGCCCACGCTCAGGAGCGCGATCCGGGCGGCCGCGCACGCTCCGTGCCCCTCGAGCACGACCCCGGCCGCCACGCCGACCAGCGCGTAATCGCCGTGCCGGCGCGCGACCTCGACGAACGCCGCGCCGGAACGGGACGCAGGGGCGGGGATCTCGATCCCGGTCAACAACTCGTCGGCCGCGAGCGCCGTGCTGAGAATGCCGGTGAAGAACTCGGACGCCGGGATCGTGCGCGTGCCCGCCCGGCTCCGGGCGACGAAGCGTGCACCGAGCGCCAGCAACACCGCGGGAAGCTCCGCCGACGGGTCGGCGTGGGCCACGCTGCCCCCGATCGTTCCCCGGGTCCGGATCTGCGGGTGGGCAATCCACGGCATCGCCTCGGCGAGCAGGGGGGCGCGCGCGGCCACCGCCCGGCTCCGTTCGACCGCCCGCTGCCGGGTCATCGCGCCGATCCGCAGGCCGCCCTCAGACGTTTCCTCGATGGAGGCGAGCGATGCGATGCCGTTCAGGTCCACGAGCACGCCCGGCCGCGCGAGGCGAAAGTTCATCGCGGGCACCAGGCTCTGGCCGCCGGCCAGTGCTTTGGCTTCGTCGCCGAACTCGGCGAAGAGCGCCAGGGCTTCGTCGAGGGAGGCAGGGCGATGGTATTCGAACGGGGCGGGCTTCATCGGTCCGCGATGCTCGCAGTTGATAGCACCACAAAGGGAGGAAGGACACCAACGGTTCCGGACATTCCAGAAGCTTTGCCGGGAACACCGGCCAGCCTGCGGATTGTACGGGAGTTCCTTGTGTCCTTCCCCCCTTTGTGGTTCATCGCAGTTGTTGCATGAGCTCGAAGAGCCGGCCTGGACTCAATGGGATCTCGAGGATCTCAAACCCGGGAATCCCCAGCGCGTCCTCCACCGCCTGCGCGAACGCCGCGCCGGTGGGAATGCACCCGGCCTCACCCACGCCCTTCACGCCGAGCGGGTTGAGCGGCGACGGGGTCTCGGCGTGAGAGATCTCGACCGCGGGCACCTCGGATGCGGTGGGGAGGAGATAGTCCATGAACGACGCGTTCAGGAGCTGCCCGCTGTCGTCGTAGCGCAGCTGCTCGTAGAACGCGTTCCCGATGCCGTGCGCCACGCCGCCCTGGATCTGCCCCTCGACGATCAACGGATTGATCACCCGGCCGCAGTCGTGCACCACGACGTACCGGAGGATTCGGACCATCGCGGTCTCCGGGTCCACCTCCACCTTCATCGCATGCACGCCGCTCGCCGTGGTGCCGCGGTCGGGTCCGAAATAGGCCGTGGCTTCGAGTCCCGGTTCGGTCCCCGGCCGCACCGCGCCGCGGAGCGGGTTGGCCCGGCGGGCGAGGTCGCCGAGCGCGATGGCACGGGCGGGATCGTCCGTCACCCGCGCGCTCCCGCCCGCGAGCTCGACGCACGACGGATCGACGCGCAAGTGGTCCGCCGCCAGAGCGATCGCCTTCTCCTTTACCGCCATGGCCGCGGCGTGGCACGCGCTGCCCGCGACCACCGCGCCACGGCTCGCGAACGTGCCCGTGCCCCAGTGGAACGCGCTGGTGTCGCCGGTGAGGACGTGCACGTCCCCCACCTCGACGCCGAGCACGTCGGCCACGATCTGCGCGAACGAGGTGAAGTGGCCTTGCCCCTGGGTGCCGACGCCGGTGGCGACCCGCACCTTCCCGCTCGGTTCGATCGTGACGCGCGCGCCCTCGTAGGGCCCGATGCCGGTCCCCTCGACGTACGAGACGATGCCGATCCCCACCCGCCGTCCTTCGGCTCGGAGGCGCGGCTGCTCCTCGCGGACGAACCGCTCGTAGTCCACCATGCGCGCGGCTTTGTCGAGGGCGGGGAGATAGTCGCCGCTGTCGTAGACCAGCGGGGCCGAGTCCTGGAAGATGATCCGGTGATCGTGGGGGAAGTCGTCGGGGCGGAGGTAGTTCCGGCGCCGGATCTCGACCCGGTCGAGGCCGAGTTTCCGCGCGGCGAGGTCGAGCAGGCGCTCCATCACGAACACCCCGTGCTGGCGGCCCGCGCCGCGAACCGGCGTCACCAGCGTCTTGGTGGTGAACGCGACCGTGAACTCACTTTCGTACGCCGGCACGCGGTAGGGGCCCAGGAGCGTGCACTGCGTGTTGAGGGGAATCGTGAGGCCGTAGGGATCATAAGCGCCGGTGTCGTGCACGAACCGATCCTTGACGCCGAGGATCCGGCCATCCCTGTCCACGGCCAGCTCGGCCTCGTGCACCTGCCCCCGCTCCTGCGTGGTGGCGGTGAAGCTCTCCAGCCGATCCTCGATCCACTTGAGCGGCCGCCCCAGCCGCATCGCGGCCCAGGGGAGGAGGACCTCCTCGGGATAGAACATCATGATCTTGGGCCCGAA
>JBOHSY010000177.1:0-5566 GCA_050733355.1 Gemmatimonadales bacterium
GAAGATTCGCGCGGACCGCTCGATGATTGGTATCGAGCACTGAAGGCGGCCCGCTTTTGCAGTTCCGACGACGTGAAGGCTGCATTTGGGACCGCCAGCTTTCTGGGAGATCGCGAAGTCGTCTTCAACATCGCTGGCCGCAAGTTTCGCTTGGTTGCAATCTTCCACTACGCCCAAGAGGGCACCAAGGGCAGAGTCTATGTGCGGCATGTCTTCACCCACGACGAGTACGACGTCTGGAGCGATGAACGCAGGAAGCGCAAGAAAAAGCGCTGAAGCCACTATCCGAATCGCACCTATGAAAGGGTTTTCCAATGCCTGCAGGAACAACCAAGCGGCTTAATTTCCGGACTCCGCATCTCCTTCGCGACGAAGCAGAGTACGATGCCGCTGTCGCCGAAATTGATGAGCTCCTGGACAATGATCCAGCCGAAGGGTCAGCGGACTTCGAACGCCTGGAGTTCCTTTCTGTCCTGGTGGAAGCTTATGATGACCAGCACTACCAACTGGGTGCATTGAGCACTCAGCAGTCACTAGTGGATTTCATGCTGGAGCAGAATCGCCTAGGGCGATCTGATTTGACGGACATATTCGGATCAAAGAGCCGTGTATCTGAGTTCTTTGCCGGTAAGCGCCGACTTTCTATGACTCAAATCATCAGACTGCGCAATGTGCTCCATATTCCTGCCGATGCGTTGATCGAACTGGCTCCGCGCCCCCGCCAAGTGCGTCTCAATCGGAAGGTCAGAACCAAGCGTAAACTCGGCTGAGCGGTGCGCGCGCGGTGGAACCCAGGTTCATGCGGGCCCGGGCCCGGGCCTGAGAGCCTGCAGCTGATACGCCTGCTGATATGTGGCACCCCGATCCTTTCGTCAAACATCCCATCCCGGCGACTCATCCGCCCACCGCGGAGGAGGCGGCCCGGTCGCTCTGGTTCAGCCCCCTCCGCTCCGGCCGGCTGGAGCTGAAAGAGCGCACCTGGGTCCCGGCCATGGTGCCCTGGCGGGCCACCGACGATGGGTTGGTCACGCCCGAAGTCCTGGCGTGGTACCAGCGTTTCGCGCGGGGGCAGCCCGGGGCGCTGGTGGTCGAGGCGACCGGCATCAGGGACATTCCCAGCGGACCGCTCCTTCGCATCGGGGACGACCGGTTCATTCCCGGGCTGGCTGAACTGGTGCGCACCGTCCGTCAGGCGAGCGGCGGACACACTCGGCTGTTCATCCAGATCATCGACTTCCTCAGGATCCGCCGCCGGCCCGAGCCGGAACGATACTTCCGCGAGTTCCTGGTTCTCACCGATCGGCATCGCGCCCTGCTGCCAGGCGTCGCGGACGACACCATCCGGGAGGCGCTGACGCGATTGCCTGAGGCGGAGTGGCCCGGATTCCTGGATGAGCGGGAGCTCGAGAGCCTCCGATTCGGCGAGCGGGAGCGGATCACCGATACCGGGCTGCCTCACATCCGGGAGCTGCCACAGGTGCTGCCGGGATTGTTCGCTCGAGCGGCGGCACGTGCCGAGCAGGCGGGGTTCGACGGAGTGGAGCTGCACTACGCCCACGCCTACACCATGGCGTCGTTTCTCTCGGCGCTGAACCAGCGGGATGATGGCTACGGCGGATCGCGGACGAATCGGGTGAAGCTGCCGCTCGAGGTCTATCGCGCGGTGCGAGGCGCGGTGAGCGAGCGATTCGTGGTGGGGTGCCGGTTCCTGGCTGAGGAATGCATTTCGGGAGGCTACACCGCCGAGGATGCGGCCTGGTTCGGAGCCGAGTTTGCGCGGGCCGGGATGGACTACCTCTCGCTCTCTCGTGGGGGCAAGTTCGAGGACGGCAAGCAGCCGCGGGTGGGATGGGCCCGCTATCCCTACACGGGGCCCAGTGGCTACGAGTGTATCCCGACCGTGCGGTCGGATGAGCGAGGACCGTTCGGCCGGAACCGGGCGGCCGTCCATGCCGTGCGGGAGGCGGTGCACGGCGCGGGGTGCCGAACGCCGGTAGTCTTTTCAGGTGGCATCTCGACCTTCGAGCAGGCGGAGGAGCTGCTCCGGTCGGGCGGGGCGGACATCATCGCTTCCGCCCGGCAGAGCCTGGCCGATCCCGACTGGTTTCGGAAGCTCAGACTGGGCTTGGGTGGCGAGGTGCGGCGCTGTGTCTTCACCAACTACTGCGAGGGCCTCGACCAGGTGCACAAGCCGGTGACGTGCAAACTGTGGGACCACGTCAAGCTCGAGGGTGACGATACGCCGCGTACCGACGACGGCCGCCGCCGGCTGGTGGCCCCCGCGTGGGAGCCGGCCACCCGGTGAACGTCGCGATCGTCGGGGCGGGGCCCGCCGGCCTCTATCTCGCCATCCTGCTTAAGTCCCGCGACGCTCGCCACCAGGTGACGGTCTACGAGCGGAACAAGCTCGAGGACACCTTCGGCTTCGGCGTCGTCTTCTCCGACGAGACCCTGGAGAACGTCGGCGAGGCTGATCCCGAGACCAACCAGGCGATGGGTGCCACGGCCGCGCGGTGGGAGGAGATCGAGATCCATTACCGGGGCACCGTCATGCGGTCGACGGGGCACCGCTTCTCTGGACTCGAACGGAAGACGCTGCTGGAGCTGCTGGAACGGCGAGCGCGATCGCTCGGGGTGGAAGTCCATTGGCAGCGGGAGATCAAAGACATCTCCGATTGCGGCCTGCCCACCGCTGATCTCGTCGTGGCGGCGGACGGCGCCGCCAGCCTGATCCGCGACCGGATGTCCGGCCAGTTCCAGCCGCAGCTCGACTGGCGCCGGAACCGCTTTGTCTGGCTCGGCAGCACCCGCCCCTTTCCCGCTTTCACCTTCTACTTCAAGCCGTCGCCGGCCGGGCTCTGGCGCACCCACGCCTACCAGTATTCCCCTGGTCGCTCGACCTTCATCGTCGAGGCCCGGGAGGAGACCTGGAAGGCGAGCGGTCTCGACGAGAATGACGAGCAGGCCACGGTCGCGTACCTGGAGCAATTATTCAAGGAAGAGTTGCACGGCCACCGGCTCCTGGCGAACCGTTCCATCTGGCGGCGGTTTCCCACGGTGCGGAACGCGCGGTGGCACTCGGGCAACGTCGTGCTCCTGGGCGACGCAGCGCATACGGCGCACTTCTCGGTCGGGTCGGGCACCAAGCTCGCGATGGAAGACGCTATCGCGCTTGCGGCGGCTCTTAGAACCGAATCCGCGATCCCGGCGGCGCTGGCGAGCTACGAGGCCGCGCGCCGGCCGCTGGTGGAGAGTCTCCAGCGGGCGGCCCAGGCGAGCCTCGAGTGGTTCGAGTCCACCGAGCGCTATCAGGACACCGAGCCGGTCCAGTTCGCCTTCAGCCTCCTTACCCGCAGCCTCCGCATCACTCACGAAAACCTGAAGCTGCGCGATCCGGCGCTGGTGGGGCAGGTGGACCGCTGGTTCGCCGAGCAGGCCGGCAGGCAGAGCGGGCGCCCCGTGACGGTCGATCCCTGCCCTCCACCGTTGTTCACTCCCTACCGGCTCCGAGACCTAGTATTGCCGAACCGGGTCGTGGTGTCGTCGATGTGCCAGTACCGGGCGGACGACGGACTTCCGAACGATTGGCACCTGGTGCACCTCGCCAGCCGGGCGATCGGCGGCGCGGGGTTGGTGATGACCGAGATGACCGACGTGAGCCGCGAGGCCCGGATCTCCCCCGGCTGCACTGGGATGTATCTCCCGGCCCACGTCGCCGGGTGGCGGCGGATCGTGGAGTTCGTGCACCGGGAGAGCGAGGGCAAGATCGGCATCCAGCTGGCGCACGCGGGGAGGAAAGGCTCGACCCGGGTGCCCTGGGAAGGCGAGGATGAGCCGCTGGCCGAAGGAAACTGGCCGCTGATCGCGCCGTCTCCCATCCCCTACCGGTCGCACAACCAGACGCCCAGGGAGATGACCCGCGCCGACATGGACCAGGTGGCCGCCGACTTTCTCCACGCCACCAGGATGGCCGATGCCGCCGGGTTCGACCTGCTGGAGCTGCACCTCGCGCACGGCTACCTCCTGGCCTCGTTCATTTCGCCGCTCACCAACCGGCGAACCGACGAGTACGGCGGATCCCTGGCCAACCGGATGCGTTACCCGCTGGAAATCGTGACCCGGGTGCGCGCGGAGTGGCCTCAGGCCAAGCCGCTGTCGGTCAGGATCTCGGCGGTAGACTGGGTACCCGGCGGGATGGAGGCACATGACTCGGTGGAGGTGGCCCGGATGGTCGTCGCCGCCGGGGCCGATATCGTGGACGTGTCCGCCGGGCAGACCGTCCCCGAGGGCAAGCCGGTTTACGGCCGCCAGTTCCAGACCCCGTTCAGCGATCGAATCCGGCACGAGGCGCGGGTGCCGACGATGACGGTGGGGAACATCTCGTCGCCCGCCGACGTCAACACCATCCTGGCGGCCGGCCGGGCCGATCTGGTGGTGCTGGCGCGGGCCCACCTGTGGGACCCGTATTGGACCCGCCATGCCGCCGCCGACCTGGGCCACACGCTGCCCTGGCCGCCGATGTACGCGACATTGAACCGGTACACTCCACGAATGCGGTAGATCCGAGCCTGACGGGCGAGGGTTCGATCTCCTCGGCAATTTCGGCACTCGCTGCGGGAATTGGATTGAACTGGTGCGGGCGCCGGCGCCAAACTTGGCACTGGTGCCGACGATCGGGGAGAGCGTTCGCCCCGCCGTTCCCAGGCGGCAAGCCGATCAAGTTCATTATTGCACACCTTATGTGAGATAACGGCCGAGTTGCGAGACAGTCGTGAGAAAGGCGCGATCGCCACTCCCGCCACGCGCCGCCCAAGCCCTCGTCAAGCTCGGCGCGGACCTCAAGAACCTCCGCGCGCGCCGCCGGATGCCGATGGCGTATGTGGCCGATCGCGCGTCGATCTCGCGTTCGACTCTATACAAAGTCGAACGGGGTGACCCGGGCGTCAGTCTTGGCATCTACGCCACGGTCCTGCTGGGCTACGGGATGATCGAGCGGCTCGAGTGCCTGGTGGACGCGCGGTGCGACCGGGCAGGGCTGGCGCTGGAAGAGGCTCGGCTGCCGCGGCGAATCCGTCGGTTGGACGTGTAGCCGAACTCATCGTCATCGGCTGAACAGCAGCCGTACCGTCCAGACTGCAATGAGCATGGCGGCGAAGTCCGCCAGAAGTCCCGCCGGCACCGCGTGGCGCGTCTTCCTGATGTTCACCGCGCCGAAGTACACCGCGATCACGTAGAAGGTGGTCTCGCTGGACCCGTACATGACGGCGGCCATCTTCACGAAGATCGAGTCCTCGCCGTACTGGTTGATCATGTCCACCACCAGCGCCGCCGAGCCCGAGCCCGAGAGGGAGCGGATGATGGCCATCGGCAGCAGCTCGGCCGGGAAGCCGATCAGCCCAAGCACCGGATCGAGCGCCCGGGTCAGGGCCTCCATGGCGCCGCTGGCGCGGAACATCGCGATGGCGAAGAGGATCGCCACCAGGTAGGGGATGATGCGAACAGCGACCTGGAATCCCTCCTTGGCCCCCTCCACGAAGCTCTCGTAGACCGGCACCCGCTTGTAGAG
>JBOHSY010000178.1:0-1374 GCA_050733355.1 Gemmatimonadales bacterium
CCTGCAGGCCGATATCAAGAGCCGCATCAAGGAACTGCACGAGGAACTCGAGGCGCCGAAGAAGGGCCCGGCCCGCGGCGGCGTCTCGCACGTGGTGCGCCCCGAGGGTGCGGCGCAACTCGCCCTGATCGGCCCGCCAAACTCCGGCAAGTCATCGCTGCACGCGCGGCTCACCGGATCGGGCGCGCACGTCGCCCCCTATCCCTTCACGACCCAGCATCCCGAGCCGGGCATGATGACGCACGAGGACATCCATCTGCAACTCGTGGACCTGCCGGCGGTGTCTGCAGAGCATCCGGTGCCGTGGCTTGCTTCGGCGCTGCAAACGGCGGATGCCTGCCTGCTGGTGGTGGATCTCGGCGAATCTTCCTGCGTCGGGCAGGTGCAGGCGGTGCATGCGATCCTGCGCGAGAAGCACGTCACGCTGACCGAGCGCTGGGGTGCCGCGTCAGCAAACGTGGATCCGGATGGTGCCGCCGCCCGGAGCGAACGGCACGACCAGCCGGTTCGGATAGTCGCGATCGTTGTCAACCCCGGGCATGCGTTTGCGTTCCCGCCGGCGCGCCTCCGCCGGTGTCCTCCGGCGCGGCTCTCAGCGGATCACTTCGACCCGGGCGGCGTGTCCGGGAATCGAGGCCAGCGCGCCGTCCCGCGTCAACAAGACCGCCCCGAGCGCCTCGGCGAGCGCGAGATAGGCGGCATCGTACGCGGTTGCGTTCGAGCGCAACTCCCAGATTCGCGGTAGCAACACTTGATGCGGATAGCGCTGCAGCGGCAGGTCCGCCAGGTCCTGCAACGCTTCTTCGCCGCGCGCCGCGGCAAGGGTGCCGGCACGCTCCCAGCGCCGCAGCACCTGTGCCACTTCGAGGTCGATCAGATGCGGCGCGTGCAGCGTCTCGCGCGGCGCCAGCGCGCGCGCCGCCACTCTCGGCGCGGCAGGGGTCGCGAGCAGCAGTTCGAGCGCCGCCGATGCGTCGAGAACGATCACCTCGCTTCGCGTTCGGCGCGCACCGCGCCGGCCGCCGATTCGCGCGCCACGACCGCAGTCCGGCGGGCGAGCCTGGCCTGCAGTTCCGCGGGCGTCGGCCGCGCGGCGACGCGTTTCACTTCGCGCAGCAGAAAATCCGACAGCGACAGGCCCTCGAGCGCAGCGCGCGCCTTGAGCTTGCGGTGCAGCTCGTCGGGAACGTGGCGCAACTGGATCATCTTCGACATGCGCGCAGGCTAACTGCATGTGGTGCACATGTCAAAGCAAGCCGCGCCGTGCGGCCGGGAAACCGCACCACCTCGCCGCCCCCCTCTGCCTGCCATCCCACTGGACCGCTCTATTCGCAACTCGATCTTGAGCCGGAGCCCGGTTGCGGCCGATACTTG
>JBOHSY010000179.1:0-3719 GCA_050733355.1 Gemmatimonadales bacterium
CCGGCCGGCCGATCACCGCCCGGGCGATCGCCGCCGGCGGGCCGCTGCTCGGTCGCCGCCGGCGCCTCGGCGGCCCCGGAGGGACGCGCCGTCGTGCTCGTGCTCTGCTGGTCGGCCATCCTAGAACTCCAATCCGCCCTCGCGCGCACCGTCGGCGACGGCCTGCACGCGACCATGGTAACGATACCCGTTCCGGTCGAACACCACCTTGCTGATGCCGGCAGCCTTCGCCTTCTCGGCCAGCAGCTTGCCCGTGGCCTTGCCCTTGGCCACCTTGCCGCCGCCGTCCACCTGGATCCCCTCGCTCCGGTCCGTCACGCCGACCAGCGTGACCCCGCGATCGTCGTCGACCAGCTGCGCCGAGATGTGCTTGAGCGAGCGGAAGACGACCAGGCGCGGCCGCGCCGCGGTGCCCCCGAGCTTCTTCCGCACCCGGAGGTGCCGCCGGTAGCGCCGGTCCTGCCGGGACTGGGGCGCGTGAATCGACCGCATTACTTGGCTCCCGTCTTGCCGGCTTTGCGCCGGACCTGCTCGCCCTGGTAGCGGATCCCCTTGCCCTTGTAGGGCTCGGGCGGGCGGACCTGGCGGATCTCGGCGGCCACCTGGCCCACGAGCTCCTTGTCCGGCCCTTCGATCTTCACCACCGTGTTGTTCTCGACCGAGATCTTGATGCCCTTCGGCGCCTCGTACTTCACCTGGTGTGACAACCCCACGATGAGGTTCACGCCGTACGGCTTGGTCTCGGCCTTGTACCCGACGCCCTGGATCTCGAGCGTCTTGAGGTAGCCCTTGGACACGCCGTCCACCATGTTCTGCACCAGAGTACGGGTGAGGCCGTGCAGCGCCTTGTGCCGGTTCTGGTCGCTGGGCCGCGCCACCGTCACTTCGTCGCCGGCAACCGCCACCGCCATGTCGGGGTGAAGCCGGCGGACGAGCTCGCCCTTGGGGCCCTTCACCGACACGGTGTGATCGGTGACGGAGACGCTGACGCCCTTGGGGATCGCGACCGGCTTCCTGCCGATGCGGGACACGCGCCCTCCTACCAGACGACGGCGAGCAGCTCGCCGCCCATTTTCGCCGTGCGCGCGTCGCGGTCGCTCATCAGCCCCTTGGGCGTGGACACGATCGCCATGCCGAGCCCGTTCCGCACCCGGGGCAGCTCGCGGCACTTCACGTACCGGCGGAGGCCCGGGGTGGACACGCGGCGCAGCTCGCGGATGACCGGCTGGTCATTGTGGTACTTCAGGTACAGCCGGAGCATCCCATGCGCGCCATCGTCCAGATTCTTGAAGTCGGCGATGTAATGGTTGTCGCGCAGGAGCCGCGCGATCTCCAGCTTCAGCTTGCTCACGGGCATGTCCACGCGCCGGTGCCCCGCCGTGCAGGCGTTCCGGATGCGGGTCAGCATGTCCGCTACGGGATCTGTCAGGCTCATCCCCTCTCCCTCACCAACTGGCCTTGCGCACGCCCGGGATCTCTCCCCGGAGCGCGAGCTCGCGGAAACAGATGCGGCAGAGCCCGAACCGGCGCAGGACGGCCCGGCTCCGGCCGCAGCGCTGGCAGCGCCGCACGGCGCGCACCTTGAACTTCGGCGTGCGCTTGGCCCGCTCGATCCAACAGGTCTTTGCCATCTAGGCTCCTCATCCTTCTCTCGGTGAGAGGTGAGAGGTGAGAGGTGAGGGGGCATCCACCCCCTCGCGCTCTCCCTCCCACCTCTTACGTCTCACCTCTCACGCAACTCTCGCCGGGGTCTCGCCCCGGAACGGCCATCCCAGCTCCCGGAGCAGCGCCATCGCCAGATCGTCGCGCGCCGCGGACGTCACGATGGTGATGTCCATCCCGTGGATCTTCTCGACCTTGTCGAAGTCGATCTCGGGGAAGATCATCTGCTCCTTGATGCCGAACGTATAGTTGCCCCGTCCGTCGAAGCTCCGGTTCGGCAGCCCGCGGAAGTCGCGGATGCGCGGCACGGCGAGCGTGATGAACCGGTCGAGGAACTCGTACATCCGCGCCCCGCGCAGCGTCACGGCACAGCCGATCGGCACGCCCGCGCGGAGGCCGAAGTTCGAGATCGCCTTCTTGGCCCGGGTGATCACCGCGCGCTGCCCGGTAATCGTCGCCAGCTCCTCGGCCGCTGCCTCGAGCGCCTTCGGGTTCTTCGAGCCCTCGCCCATCCCGACGTTCAGTACGACCTTCTCGAGCCGCGGCACCTCGTGCGGGTTGCCCAGCCCGAACTCCTTGCGGAGCCGCCCGCGCACCGTCTCCTCGTAGTACGTCTGGAGCCGGGGCTTGCCCTCGGTCGCCTTCGGCGCCGGATCGGTGGTGCCGGCGGCCTTCGCCTTCGCCTTGCCCTTGGCCTGCGGAGCCGGCGGGCCCTTCGCGGGCGCCTTGGCGCCCTTGGTCTCCTTCGTGCCCTTGGTATCAGCCATCGTTACCGGCTCCTCGGAATCGGCTGCCCCGACTTGACCGCGATCCGCTCCACGGTGCCGTCCTTGTCCTTCTGGCGGCGGATCCGCGTCGGCTCGCCCGACTTCGGGTCCACCAGCATGACCTTCGAGTGGTGCACCGGCGCGGCCATCGTGATGATGCCCGACTCGCCGCCCGGCGTGGTGGCGCGGCGGTGCCGCTTCACGAGGTTGATCCCCTCGATCACCACGCGCCCGCTCTTGGGCAGCACCCGCAGCACGCGGCCGCGCCTGCCCTTCTCGTCGCCCGAGATCACCTGCACCGTGTCGCCCTTGGTGACGTGCAGCTTCTGCCGCACCGGCGGCGCGTGCCGCACGCGGCGCGCCTTCCTGTAGACCAGCGGCTTCATGCTACAGCACCTCCGGCGCGAGCGAGACGATCTTCATGTACTTCTTCTCGCGCAGCTCGCGCGCTACCGGGCCGAAGATGCGCGTCGCGCGCGGCTCGCCCGCGTCGTTGATCAGCACCGCGGCGTTCTCGTCGAACCGGATGTAGGAGCCGTCCTTGCGGCGGGTTTCCTTGGCGGTGCGCACGATGACGGCCTTGGCCACGTCACCCTTCTTCACCTGCCCGGTCGGGATCGCGTCCTTGATCGCCACCACCACCAGGTCGCCCAGGCCGGCGTAGCGGCGCTTGCTCCCGCCGAGGACGCGGATCACCAGTGCGCGCCGCGCGCCCGAGTTGTCCGCGATGCGGAGGATGCTCTCTTGCTGGACCATGGCTACTTCGCCCTCTCCACGATCTCGGTGACCCGCCAGCACACCGTCTTCGCGAGTGGCCGCGTCTCGGTGATCCGCACCGTGTCCCCCGCCCTGGCGCCGTGGTCGTTCCGCGCCTTCACCCGCTTGGTCCGCGTGATCTGCTTGCCGTAGGTCGGGTGCGTCACCCGGCGCACCAGTGTGACCACCACGGTCTTCGTCATCTTGTCGCTGGCTACGACGCCCACGCGGGTCTTCCGCCGATTCCGTACCGCGCTGCTCTGCTCCGCCATGATGCCCTCTCTCGGTGAGCAGTGAGGAGTGAGCAGTAAGCAGGTCAACGAACGAGCGCCCCTGCTCACTGCTTACTGCTCACTGCTTACTGGTTTCCCGCTCGCGCAGGACGGTGCGGATCCGGGCGATGTCCCGGCGCAGGGCGCGGAACCGCATCGGATTCTCGATCGCTTCGGTGGCCGAGCGGAACCGCAGCCGGAACCGCTCCTCGACCAGCTCCGCCAGCTTGCCCTGGAGCTCGTCGTCCGACTGCTCACGCAG
>JBOHSY010000180.1:0-3132 GCA_050733355.1 Gemmatimonadales bacterium
GTGGCGAACTACTTCCGGCCGCGCCTGCCGCGCTGGGCCAATCAGATCGATCTCCGGGTGGAGGCGGCCGGCCCCGGGCCGGTCGTGCTGGGCGATCCCGTCCTGCTCGAGTGGGCGCTGGAGGCGCGGGTGAAGAACGCGATCGACGCCCTCCAGGGGCGGCCGGGGACGATTATCCTCCGGGTGGAGAGCGACGATCGGCGCGCCGTCATCCGCGTGGTGGACGACGGGCCCGGCGTCCCGAAGGAGATCCGGCGCGAGATCTTCGAGCCCGGCATCACGACCAAACGCGGCGGCTGGGGCATCGGTCTCGCGCTCACCCGCCGCGTCGTGGAAGAAGCGCATCGGGGGGAGCTCACCCTCGAGCCGCGCGAGAAAGGCGCCTGTTTCCTGATTCGCATTCCTCTGGCCGAGTCGGCCGCATGACCGGCCCGGCCCTCGTGTCTTCCCGCGAGCGCGGGCTCAATCCGGCCCAGCGCGAGGCCGTCGAGCACGTGCACGGGCCGCTGCTGGTGCTCGCGGGGGCCGGCTCGGGCAAGACGCGCGTGCTCACCGCCCGCATCGCGAACCTGATCGACCGCCATGGCGTGCCGCCGGATCGCATCCTGGCGGTCACCTTCACCAACAAGGCCGCCGGCGAGATGAAGGAGCGGATCGGGCGGCTGATGGAGCGCGACCCGTCCGGACTCTGGATCGGCACCTTTCATTCGCTGGCGGCGCGCCTGCTCCGCCGCGAAGCGGAGCTGCTCGGCTTCACCCGGCGGTTCACCATCTATGACGAGGACGACCGGCTCGGCCTGGTCAAGCGGCTCCAGGAGCAGCGGGGGCACTCGACCAAGCTGTTCGCACCCCGCACAGTGGCGGCGCTGATCTCCACCGCCAAGAACCGGATGCAGTCGCCCGCCGAGCTGGCCGAGAGCGCGCCGTTCGACCGGCTGGCGCAGGTGGCCGCCGACGTGTATGGCGTACTCGGGCCCGCGTTGAAGACGGCGAACGCGATGGACTTCGACGACCTCCTCCTGCATCCGCTCACGCTCTTCGACCAGCATCCCGAGCGGCTGGAGGCGTACCGGCGCAAGTTCCAGTTCATCCTGGTGGACGAGTTCCAGGACACCAACCGGGCGCAATATCTGCTGGTGAAGCGGCTCGGCGCGCACGGCAACGTGTGCGCGGTGGGCGACGACGACCAGTCGATCTACGGCTGGCGCGGCGCCGACGTGCGCAACATGCGGATCTTCCAGCAGGACTTTCCCGGCACCCGCTTGGTGCGGCTCGAGGACAACTACCGCTCGACCCGCGTGATCCTCGACGCGGCGAACGGCGTCATCGCCGAGAATCGCGGCCGGATCGGCAAGACGCTGCGGACGGTGCGGCAGGGCGGCGAATCCGTGACGCTGCTCGCCGCCGCGGACGAGCGGGACGAGGCCGAGTGGGTGGTGGGTGAGCTCGAGCGCCGCTCCGCCGCGGGCGAGTGGGCCCGCGAGGAGATGGCCGTGCTCTATCGCACCAACTCGCAGTCGCGCGCGTTCGAGGAGGCGTTCCGCCGGGCCGGGGTGCCGTACCGGCTCGTGGGTGCGATCAGCTTCTACGAGCGGCGCGAAGTGAAGGATTTGCTGGCCTACCTGCGCCTCGTGGCCAACCCCGCCGACGACGAGGCGTTCCTCCGCGCCATCGGGGTGCCCCGGCGCGGCATCGGCGACACCAGCGTGGCCGCGCTCGCGCGTTCGGCCGCGCAGTGGCGCAAGCCGCTGCTCGAGGCCGCGCGCATCGCCGATCGCATCTCCGAGCTCCGGCTCAATGCCCGCGAAGGGTTCCGCGGATTCGCAGCGCTAGTGGATGGCATCGCGGCGCGCGCCGGACAGCTCACGCCCGCGCAGGTGCTCGAAGAGCTGATCCAGGCGATCGACTACGAGACCGTGCTGGCGGCCGAAGGCCCGGAGGGCGCGGAGCGGTGGGAGAACGTGCGCGAGCTGGTGGCGAGCGCCGCGGAATGGTCCGAAGTAGTCGTCCCCGACGCGGAGGACCCGGGGTCGCCGCTCGAACGCTTCCTGGCCGAGGCGGCGCTCCTGAGCGCGCAGGACAACGTCACCGGCGGCGATGCGGGCGTCACGCTCATGACGCTCCACACCGCCAAGGGGCTGGAGTGGCCGGTCGTGGTGCTCGCCGGACTCGAGCACGGACTCTTTCCGCTCACGCGCGCGGAGGAGCAGCCGGATGGACTCGAGGAGGAGCGCCGCCTCTGCTACGTGGGCCTCACGCGGGCGAAGGACAAGCTGTACCTCACCTGGGCCCGTGCGCGGCGGCGGGGCGGCGAGCTGCGGCCGGGGATACCGTCCGCTTTCCTCCGCGCGGTTCCGCCAGCCATCGTAGACGAGCGCCGCACCAGCTCGATGAGTACGCCCGGCTGGGGAGGGAGCGGGCGGGAGCGGGCGGCGGAGGGCGGGAGACGGTCTTGGCGCCGCTGGGACGAGGATGGGGAATTGGCCTCTCCCGCCTCCTCCCGCCCTCTCCCGCCCGCTCCCGACCAGGAGTCACAAGTGGCGCCGCGCTACGTGAAGGGTGAAAGGGTCCGTCATCGCCGCTTCGGCTCGGGCACCATCCGCGGTCTCACCGGTGGGGGGCGGGATCTGAAGGTCGAGGTGGCCTTCGACGACGGCGCGGTCGGCATCAAGCAGCTGCTCGTGGCCTACGCGGGTCTCGAGCGCGACTGGGAGAGCGCATGAGCATCGGACGCGAGCAGGTCCTGCACGTGGCCACGCTGGCGGAGATCGGCGTGGACGAAGCGGACCTGCCGAAGCTGGTCGAGCAGATCAACCGCATCGTGGGCTACGTCGAGCAGCTCGACCAAGTGCCCGATGCGCCCGCCGAGCCGTTTCTCGCCGGCCCGGCGGCAAGCCCGCTCCGCGACGACCTCGTGGCACCCCTGCCGCTCGCCCGGCCGCCCGCAGCGCTGGCGCCCGAGTTTCGCGACGGGTTCTTCCTGGTCCCGCGCCACGGCGCGATGGAGGAGTTGTGACGGTGGGAGCGGTCGGGAGCGGCCGGGAGCGGGCGGGAGCGGACGGCGCGCGTGCCGTCGCCCGCGAGACCGGCGCCCGCCTCGCTGCGGCGGAGCCGCTGAACGCCGTGCTCGAC
>JBOHSY010000181.1:0-10796 GCA_050733355.1 Gemmatimonadales bacterium
TGTACCTGGTGCCGGCGGTGTTCGTCGTGCTGGAGCGGCTGCGGGCCAATCGCGCGCTGCAGGTCGCGCCACAGCCCGTCCGCGCTACCGCGTCCGAATCTCTGGAGGTTTCATGAGACCCGTCCTGCGATGGACCACGGCCGTCGTGGTGGCGCACGCGCTCGGCTGGAGTATCCCGTCGACCCCGGCCGCGCAGGCCGGCGACAGCGCGCCGGTGGTGACGCTGGCGGAAGCGCGGCGTCGAGCGGCCGTGGTGGACCCGGGTGCGGTCGCCGCGCGTGCCGAGGTTTCCACCGCGGCGTGGGAACGTCGCGCCGCGCTGGCCGGGCTGTTCACGCCCACTCTGACCGCCGCGACCAGTTATGTCAGGTTTTCGGATCCGTTCTTCAACTTCGGCACGGGCGGTATCAGCGCCAACGCAACCAGCGCCACCCTCGAAGCGAGCTACACGCTGTTGGGAGCGGGGAAACTCGCGGAGGTGCGGCGCTCGGGGGCCGCGGTATCGAGCGCCGAAGCGAGCGAGGCGGCGGCCCGCTTCCGGACCGCGCTGGAGACCGATGCCGCCTACTACGCGGTGCTGGCCGAGCGCGAGCTGTCCCGGGTGGCGGCTGATCGGTTGCGGCGCGCCGCGGAGCAGCTGGGGGTCGCGCGAGTGCGGGTGCAATCCGGCGAGACGATCGCCACCGACTCGCTCCAGCTGTTGCTCGAGGTGAACCGCGCGCGGCTCGACGTCCTGCGGCGCGACTCGGCGCTGGTCGTGTCGCGGCTGCGGCTGGGCCGGCAGATCGGCCTGTCGGGCCCCGCGGAGGCGGCACCGCTCGACAGCACCGCGCCGCCGCCGCTGCCGCTGACGCTCGATGGGGCGGTCGCCGAGCTGCGCGCGAGCGGTCCGGAGCTGGCGGCCGCACGCGCGGCGGAGCGGCGCGCGGGGGCGGCCCTGGCCGCCGAGCGCCAGCAGTACATCCCGTCCGTCATTCTGAGCGCGACGGCGGGGGCGTACGACGCCGAGTTCTTCCCCTCGGCCATGAAGCGCAGCCAGCTCGCCCTCACGATCGCATTGCCCATTTGGGACGGCGGCCGACGCGAGGTAACGGTGGCGCGTGCGCGCGCGCAGCGCGACGTCGCTCGCGCCGAGCGAGAGGAGCGCGAGCGCGGCGCCGCGGAACAGATGGCCACGGTCTACAACGGATACGGCACGGCACGCGCAGCGATCGAGCTGGCTCTGGTGGGTGTCTCGGTCTCGGCCGAGACCTACCGGGTGCAGGGCGCCCGCTACCGCGAAGGCGCGACGACAATTCTCGACCTGCTGGAGGCGCAGGTCGGCCTCAGCGAGGCCGAAGCGGCGCTGGTGCAGGCGCGCTACGCAGCGCGACTCGCGCTAGCGCAGATCGAGGCGCTGTTGGGCCAACGGTTGTTCGACGAACGCAACTAGCACTTCAACGAGGCGAGTACCATGACGAAGACACCAGCTGAATTGGACGGGGCGCCGCAGCCGAAGCCGCGACGCATGATAGTCGCGCTGGTCGCGACCGCGATCCTGGCGCTCGTGGCTCTGGGCGCCCGCAGCGCCGGGTTGTTTGGCGGCAGCGCGACGGCGGGCCCGACGGACGGCGCGCCCGGAGACGTGCCGCCGATGCCGGTGGATGTCGATTCCGCGCGGCACAGCAGCGTGGTGGACGCGGTGCGCGCTACGGGCCGGATCGAGGCCGTGCAGGCGGTCGAGCTGCGGCCGGACGAACAAGGGCGCGTGGTCGAGCTATTGTTCCGCGAAGGTCAAGCGGTGGCGGCCGGCACGCCCCTGGTGCGGATCGACGATGCGATGCTGCGCGCGCATGCCGAGCGCGCGGCCGCCGACCGCGACCTGGCGCGCCAGCAGCTCGAGCGGGTGCAGCGGCTGCGGGCCGAGCATGCGGCGTCGCCGGCGGACCTGGAACGGGGCGAGGCGGCGGCGCGCGGCGCCGAGGCAGCCCTGGCCGTGCTCCAGCTGCAGATCGAGCGGAGCACGGTGCGGGCGCCGTTCGCCGGCATCGTGGGCCAGCGCTTCGTGAGCGCGGGTGACTACGTCACGACCGCAACGTCGCTGCTCACGCTCCAGACGATGGATCCACAACGCGCCGTGATCGAGGTGCCGGAGCGGCACGCGGCCGCCCTCAAGCGGGGGCAGGCGGTGGAGTTCACGGTGGCGGCCCAGCCCGGGCGGGTGTTCCGCGCGGTGGTCGATTTCATCGATCCCGTGGTGCAACCGACCAGGCGCACGATCGTGGTGAAGGCGCGAGCGCCCAACCCCGGCCGGTTGCTCAAGGCGGGGATGTTCATCGAGGCGCGGCTCGCCACCGCCACGCGCGCCGGTGCCATCGTCGTTCCCGAGGACGCCGTGCAGGCGCTGCGCACCGCGAACGTGATTTGGGCCGTCGCGGACGGCAAGGCGAGCCGGCGGGTGGTGCGGCTTGGCGCGCGCTCCCAAGGCGTTGTCGAGGTCCTGGACGGCATCGCGGCCGGCGAGCAGGTGGTCGTTGGCGGTTTGGAGCGGATGGCGGAGGGCATGCCGGTGGCGCCGCGGCCCCGGACCGGAGCGCCCACGAGCGACGGCGCGTCCGCCGCGCCGTCGGCCGGACGTGCGGCGCAGTGAAGGCCCTAGCGCGACCGATGCGACAGGGTGGCTGCTATATGCGACGGAAGGGGAACCTATGACGAGTATCGCGTTGCTCCCGGCGCTCCGCGAGAGCCTCGATGGAGCAATCTGATGATCGACCTGAACTACCTGGCCGTCTTCGTGGCCGCGCTCGCGGTGTTCGTTCTGAGCTCGGTCTACTACATCTTGTTTAGCCAGCTACTTGCGCAGCTGAGTGCCGCCTATTCCGACACGTCGCGCCCGCCGGCGTGGAAGCTGGCCGCGGAGGTTGCTCGGAGCATCGTCGTCGCCGCAGTCGTGGCCGGATTGGCCACGCTCCTCGGGATCACGGACTGGGTCGGTGCGCTCCTGCTTGGATTCGCGCTGTGGGTTGGTTTCCCCGTCGTCCTGCTGTCAGGCGCGGTGATCCATGAGAACGAACCCTGGAAGATCGCCGTGATCCATGCCGGCGACTGGCTGCTGAAGGTGCTCGTGATTGCCGTCATCGTCAGCGTCTGGCGCTAGGGGGACGCGCGAGGGCGGGCGATGGCCATCGAGTAGGAGTCGCTCGTGAGCACGGGCGCCACACGACCCAAAGCCGGTCGCCGCGAGTGGATCGGGCTCGCCGTGATCGCCCTGCCGTGCGTGCTCTACTCCATGGACTTGACCGTCCTCAACCTGGCGCTGCCGGCCTTGAGCGCCGACCTCGAGCCCAGCAGCTCGCAACTGCTGTGGATCGTGGACATCTACGGGTTCCTGGTCGCCGGGCTGTTGATCACGATGGGCACGCTAGGCGACCGGATCGGCCGGCGGCGGCTCCTGCTGATCGGCGCCGCCGCGTTCGGCGTCGCCTCGGTGCTGGCCGCGTTCTCGACCAGCGCTGAGATGCTGATCGCGACGCGCGCGGTGCTCGGGATAGCCGGGGCGACCCTGGCGCCGTCGACCCTTTCCCTGATCCGCAACATGTTCCACGACCCCGGCCAGAGGACGGTCGCGATCGGGGTCTGGATCACCAGTTACTCGGTGGGTGCGGCGATCGGCCCGCTCCTCGGCGGCGTGCTGCTCCAGTTCTTCTGGTGGGGCTCGGTGTTCCTGCTCGCCGTGCCGGTGATGGTGCTGCTGCTCGTGCTGGGACCGCTGCTGCTGCCGGAGTTCCGTGATCCCGAGGCCGGCCGACTGGACCTGATCAGCGCGGCCCTGTCGCTGGTCGGCGTCCTGACCATGATCTACGGCCTCAAGCAGATCGCCGAGAACGGCCCGGGATGGCTGCCGGTCATGTCCATTCTGGCCGGTCTTGCCATCGGTGTCATGTTCGTGCACCGGCAACGAAAGCTGGCTGACCCGCTGATCGACCTCCGGCTCTTCCGGAGACCCGCCTTCAGCGCGTCGCTGGCCACCTACATGCTCGGCACCTTCGTCGGGTTCGGAATCTTCGTTTTCATCGCGCAGTACCTGCAACTGGTGCTCGGGCTGTCGCCGTTAGAGGCGGGTCTGTGGACTTTGCCCTGGCCCCTCGCGTTCATCGTCGGTTCCATGCTGACGCCGCTGATCGTGCGCCGGGTTCGTCCGCCGTTGTTGATGGCTGCCGGTCTGGCGCTCGCGGCCGTCGGCTTCGCGGTGCTCACCCAGGTCGACACGACCTCGGGACTCGGGGTCCTCGTGATCGGATCGGTCCTCTACTCCCTGGGCCTCGCTCCGGTCTTCACCCTGGCGACCGACCTGATCGTCGGGGCGGTCCCACCCGAGCGGGCTGGCGCAGCGGCGGCGATCTCGGAGACCAGCTCCGAGTTCGGCGGGGCGCTCGGCATCGCGATCCTCGGCAGCATTGGAACCGCCGTGTATCGAGGCGTGATGGCCAGTACCGTCCCGGACGGTGTTCCGCCCGAGGCTACCGAGGCGGCGCGGGACACGCTCGGCGGCGCCCTGGCGGTGGCCCGCCGGCTGCCCGACCAGCTCGGTGCCGAGCTGCTCGGCGCGGCTCGCGAGGCGTTCGTCCAGGCGCTCGAGCTGGCCGCCGCCATCAGCGCCGTCCTCGTGATGACTACGGCCGTCGTGGCCGTGGTCCTGCTCCGACGCGCGGGAGCGGGCACTGAGCCCCAGCGGCAACCGGGCTTTCTCGGTCCCATCCACCCGGCTCCGGAGCGGTCATGAGCGACCGGACGAAAGACGGTAAGAAATCATGCGCGCGACGCGCGAAACGCGGGATATACTGACGCTTCAACCAAAAAGGAGGCTGACATGTTGGGCGATGAAGACGCTGTCGCCATGATTGCGGTCAAGGACCTGCAGGTGGCCCGAGAATTCTACGAAGGCACGCTCGGCCTGAAGAAAGTCGGGGCTGAAGGCGAGGAACTGATCGCCTTCAGGAGCGGAGACTCCACGATCAACGTCTATCGGTCGAAATATGCCGGGACCAACCAGGCCACGGCCTTGACGTGGGTGGTCGGCGAGGACGTGGAGGGTGTCGTGCGGGCGCTCAAGGCCAGGGGGGTGACCTTCGAGCACTACGACATGCCGGGCATGAGGCTAGAGGACGATGTCCACGTCGCCGACGACATGAAGGTGGCCTGGTTCAAGGACCCGGACGGCAACATCCTCAACATCGCCAGCGGATAGCGGTAGAGAACGTCGCCCGACGTGTCGATTTCGACCCCCCTCGTTCGTCGCATGGGTAGAGAGCCCGGGTTCAGCCGGGTCCATGACCCGAAATCGGAAGGAGTTACGACCATGCGGTTTATAATTCTGCTCAAATCCGACGAGACCACCGAAGCGGGAGTGCTCCCGGACGAGGAGATCATCTCCGAGATGTTGAAGTACAACGAAGGGCTGGTGAAGGCCGGCGTACTGCTCGCGGCCGAGGGGCTCCATCCGAGCTCGAAGGGCGCGCGCGTCAAGTTCTCGGGAAGCAAGCGGACCGTGATCGACGGGCCCTTCACCGAGGCGAAGGAGCTGATCGCCGGCTTCTGGCTGATTCAGGTAAAGTCGAAGGAAGAGGCGATCGAGTGGGTCAAGCGCGCCCCCAATCAGGTCGGCGAGATCGAGATTCGCCAGGTGTTCGAGGCAGACGACTTCGGTGAAACCTTGACTCCCGAGCTCAGGGAGGCGGAGGAGCGGCAGCGCGCGCAGATCGCGGCGAAGCGGTAAGTCGTGCCAACCAGAGACCAGAAGGAGAATGAACATGCGGATCCTGGGACTGCTCAAAGCCGACAAGGACTCAGAGGCCGGCGTTCCTCCGAGCCCCGAGCTCCTGGCGAAGATGGGGGTGTTCCTGGAGGAGATCACGCAGACCGGCGTGGTGCTGGCGACTGACGGGCTCCACCCGAGCTCGAAGGGCAAGCGCGTCAAGCTCTCCAGAGGCAAAGTCACCGTGATCGACGGGCCCTTCACCGAATCGAAAGAGCTGGTCGCCTCCTATGCGCTTTTCGACGTGGGGTCGATGGAAGAGGCGGTCGAGTGGACCACGCGCTTCCTCGAGGTGCTGGGCACGGGCGAGTGCGAGCTTCGCCCGGTGTTCGAGGCGTCGGACTTCGGTGACGAGTTCACGCCGGAGCAGAGAGAGGCGGAGGAGCGCCAGCGCGCGCAAATGGCCGCGAAAGCGAAGCGATAGCCCGCGGCATGCGGCTCCGGACACGAACCAAGAAGGAGGCAGGACGATGCGATTCATGTTGCTGATGATCCCCAAGGGGTACGAGAAGGCGGCACCGGGCACCATGCCGGACGCCGAAGGCGTCGCCGCGATGATGAAGTACAACGAGTCCCTGGAGAATGCGGGCGTGCTGCTCGCGCTCGATGGCCTCCACCCGCCCTCGATGGGCGCGCGCGTTTCCTTTTCCGGCGGCAAGCCCAGGGTGACCGACGGGCCCTTCGCCGAGGCCAAGGAGGTCCTCGGCGGCTATTGGATGATCCAGGTCGACTCGAAGGAAGAGGCGGTCGAATGGGCGTCCCGCTGCCCCGCCTCGGACGACGAGGTGATCGAGGTCCGCCAGGTGCAGGAGTTCTCGGACTTCCCCGCCGACGTCCAGGAGGCCGCGGCGGGGTTCACCGAGCTGCAGGCGCATTCCGGGCAGGCCAAACGCAAATGAAGCTCTGGGGCGGACGCATCCTCAGCGGCCTGGCGGTCCTGTTCCTGCTCTGGGACGGCGTCATGAAGTTGATGAGGCCGGCAGTCGTCCTGGAGTCGTTCGCACGGCTCGGGTATCCCGAGGGTGTCGCGCTGGGCATCGGGATCCTCCAGCTCGTCTGCCTTGCCGTCTACCTGATTCCCCGCACGTCTGTCCTTGGCGCGATCCTGCTGACGGGCTACCTCGGCGGCGCCGTGGCTACCCACGTGCGGATCGGTGACCCGCTCTTCACCCATGTCCTCTTTCCCGCCTACATGGGCGCGCTGCTCTGGGGCGGGCTCTACCTTCGCGACGAACGGCTGCGGACACTCATTCCCCTGCGAAGTCAGCATTCGACCTGACGGAGACAACTTCAGATCAACCATCAGCCCGAGGAGAGCGCCATGCAGGTGAACCCGTACCTCAACTTCGACGGTCAGTGCGCGGAAGCGTTCAGGTTCTACGAGAAAGTGTTGGGCGGCAAGATCGAGGCGATGATCACCTTCGGGGATTCGCCGGCCGCCAGCGACGTGCCGTCCGATTGGCACGACCGGATCATGCACGCCCGTCTCGTGGTGGACGGCCAGGCCCTGATGGCGTCGGACAGCCCTTCCGAGCACTTCGAGAAGCCGCAAGGGCTGTACGTCTCGCTCAACGTGGACAAACAGGCTGATGGAGAGCGCATCTTCCAGGCGTTGGCGGAAGGCGGTACCGTGAAGATGCCCTTCGAGAAGACCTTCTGGGCCGCCGGTGGTTTCGGCATGCTGGTCGACCGGTACGGCACACCGTGGATGGTCAACTGCGAGCACGCCGCATGACGCTTCGCGATCGACAACGTCCGATCGGTACGCCATGACGGATTAGGGCATATGCCCGCTCAGGCCCTGCGCGCTTCGTCGGACAGGATCGGACCGGAAGACCCGCGTTACGCCGACCTCGTCCGCAAGGCGCGCTGGGATCCTGGCCATGTGTTCCATCACGCACTGTCGATCCGCGCGGACTGAAGGAGGGCTCGTGAACGATTCCGATATTGTGTCTCGCTGGCGCTCGTGGGCGCCGTACCTGCTGAGCCTACTCAGGATCGTGGCCGCCTTTCTCTTCATGCAGGTCGGGACGGCCAAGCTGCTCGCGTTCCCGGCCGCCATCATGCCGGGTGGGGGGACCGCCCCCCTCGGATCGCTGGTCGGCATCGCCGGTCTCCTGGAGACCGTGGGCGGCCTGCTCCTGCTCGTCGGGCTGTTCACCCGTCCCGTGGCCTTCCTGCTTTCGGGCGAGATGGCCGTCGCGTATTTCTATGGCCACGCCCCGCAGGGCTTCTGGCCCGTTCTCAATCTTGGCACGGACGCCGTCTTTTACGCGTTTCTGTGGCTCTACTTTTCCGCCGCGGGACCCGGGCCCTGGAGCATCGACGCGCTTCGGCGTCCCCGGTCGGCGGCATCGGGCTAGGCGACGGGCCTGGCCGTCTGCGCCCTTCCGCGGCCGGCCGATGAGTTCCCGTACTTCAGCCGGTCTATATCTGTAGAGGACCAGCACCGAACCACAAAGGAGGCCTACGCAATGCCGGAGCACAGGATAGGAACCCGCGAGGCATGGCTGGCGGCACGGCTGGAGCTGCTGGAGCGCGAAAAGGAGCTGACCCGCCGGAGCGACGAACTCGCACGAGAGCGGCAGGAGCTGCCGTGGGTACCCGTCGAAAAGGAATACAACTTCGAGACGAACGAAGGGACGAAGACGCTGGCTGAGCTCTTCGACGGGCGCTCGCAGCTCCTGGTCTATCACTTCATGCTCGGCCCGAACGAGCCCCACGGCTGCCCGGGCTGCACGTTCGCGGCGGACCACTTCGACGGCTCCGTCGTCCATCTCAACCAGCACGACGTGACGTTCCTCTGCGCGTCGCGCGCGCCGCTCGAGACCCTGAACACCTACAAGCGCCGCATGGGCTGGAGGTTCCCGTGGGTGTCGTCCCGCGGAAGCGGCTTCAACCTCGAGTTCGGCCTGTTCAGCGAGGAGCAGAAGCGTACCGGCAAGGGGTACAACTTCGGCTCCGCGCGCAGAGCCGACCTCAGCCTTCGGGACATGGAGCTGATGGCTCTCAGCGCCTTCGTTCTCCAGGACGGCCTCGTCTACCACACATACTCGTGCTACGATCGCGGGACCGACGTCCTTAACGGCACCTGGCAGCTCCTCGACAGGGCGCCCAAGGGTCGCGACGACGAGAGCTACCCGGACTTTCCGCGGCGCCACGACGAGTACGAGACCGCCGTCGCCGGGACCACCGCGGTCTGATGTGTCCGGCATGCATCACCACCGCGGCTCTGGCGATCGCCGGCGGCACGTCGGCGGGCGGACTGGTCGCGCTGGTCGCAAGGCTGGTTCGAAGGTCCTCCATGAGGGAACCGACGCGCCCGAGCGACACCGAGATTGACCGATGAAGAGGACGTTCAAAGGAAGCTGCCACTGCGGCAAGGTTCGTCTCGAGGCGGACTTCGATCTGAACGACGGAACGTTCAGGTGCAACTGCACGAGCTGTAGCAAGAACAGGCTCTGGCTGGTGCCGGTCCAGCCGGAGGACTTCCGGCTTACCTCCGGCGAGGACGATCTCACTGAGTACGAGTCCACCCGCACGCTGCAATACTTCTGTCGCGTCTGCGGCGTCCGCATGTTCGGCCGCGCACGGGACGAGGTGGCCGACGGCGCCTCCTACAACGTCAATGTGGGCTGCCTGGACGACGTCGGTCCCGGTGAGCTGGCCGCCGTGCCCGTCCAGTACCTGGACGGACGACACGACGCCTGGTCCTCGACTCCCGTCGAGGTCCGCCATCTTTGAACTAGACGGCGGGGACGTTCGTTCATGATGCGCGAGAGAGCGACTATTCTTCTATGAGCTTGACCACGACCGACGTATCCCAGCCATCGGCGCTCCTGGGCCCCGCCCAGCGGGGTGACCGGCGCGCCTTCCAGGAGCTCGCCGAGCCCTTCCGCGCCGAGATCCAGCTCCACTGCTACCGGATGCTCGGTTCGCTCCACGACGCCGAGGACCTGGCCCAGGAGACCTTCCTGCGGGCCTGGCGCGGACTCGGCGGCTTCGAGGGCCGCAGCTCGTTCAAGAACTGGCTGTACCGGATCGCCACCAACGCCTGCCTGAACTCCATCCAGAGCCGGAAGAGCGCCCGGCGCCGCCCGTTGCCGCAGACGGAGGCTCCGCCGGCTGCCCGCGAGCCGGAGGGCGGACCGGCCACCGAGATCGCCTGGCTGGAACCCTACCCGGACGCCGAGCTGGCCGGGGTGGCCGAGCCCGAGCCGGGTCCGGACACGCGCTACGAGATGCGCGAGGCCGTCCAGGTCGCGTTCATCGCCGCGATCCAGAATCTGCCCCCCCGCCAGCGCGCGGTCCTTCTGCTCCGGGACGTCCTGGGCTGGTCGGCGGCCGAGACGGCCGGGTTGCTCGACGCCTCGGTGGCGGCGGTGAACAGCGCTCTCCAGCGGGCCCGCGCCACGCTGGCCAGGCGGTTCCCCGATGGTCGCCCCGGCGAGCCGTCGGCGCCGAGCGACGAGCAGCGCGCGATCCTCGAGCGGTACGTCCGGGCGTGGGAGCACTCCGACCTGGACGGCTTCGTCGCCCTCCTCAAGGAGGACGCCGTCCTCAGCATGCCGCCCTGGCGGGAGTGGTACGACGGACGGGACGCGATCCGGAAGTTCTTCGCCTCTCCCTTCGAAGTGGGCGGCGAAGGTGCTTTCCGTCTCGTCCCCACGGCCGCCAACGGCCAGCCGGCCTTCGCTCAGTACACGGGCGGTCCCGAAGAGCTCGAGTGTCCGAGGCGCGTGATCCATGTCCTGACGATCGAGGATGGCGCGATCGCCGCCCTTACGTTCTTCACCGATCCGGAGGTGTTCGCCGCCTTCGGTTTACCCGAGGCACCACCAAGTCAGGCGCCAGCAGCCTGACGTCGAACCCTATCAAGGAGGATCCCATGCCGTACGTCGACGGTTTCGTAGTGCCCGTTCCGGAGAAGCACCTGGACGCGTATCGCCGCATCTCGAGAAAGGCGGGAAAGGTATGGCGCGAGCACGGCGCCCTCCAGTAC
>JBOHSY010000182.1:0-2803 GCA_050733355.1 Gemmatimonadales bacterium
GAGCGCGCTCTGCAGGAGCACGCCGAGGAGCGATTGACGCTCGCGGAGGCCTCAGCGAGGTCCGGGTACTCCCAGGACCACCTGGCCAGGCTCATCCGCGAAGGACGGTTGCCCAACGCTGGACGGCCCCACGCGCCAAGAATCCGCGCAGCAGACCTCCCCAGCCGGCGATCCCGGCAAAACAATGTGGTTGTCAGCAAGGGCCCGCGCGTCTATGATCCCGTTGCCGACGCTCGGGCCATTGGAAACCGACGGTGAGGAGAGGCGCCCATGGCGACTCGAAACCGGCGGAAGGAATGGCACCAAGTGCATGGAAGATGGACGCGCTCGCTCGGCGAACGAGGGATGCGGGTCCGGCTCTTTGAAAAGCGAAGGAACGGGACGTTTTATCGGACGATCTGGGTATCGGGACGGGGCCGGGATCACGCGTCGCTGCGGACGCGAGACCGGAACGAGGCGGAGCGTCTGGGGCGGATGCTCTTGGCCGAGCTGTTGCGCCAGGAGGACACGACCCGGTCGGAGCGCCTGACGTTAGGAGCTTTGTGGAAGCGGTACGAGAAGGAGTGTGCGACGTACCTCGACAACAAAGCGAGTACTCGGCGCGACGACGCGGCACGCGTCAAGTTGCTGCTCACGTTCTTTGGCGAGCAGTGCGACGTGCGAACGCTGACCGCTCGGGATCAATCGGCGTACGCCGCGTGCCGCACGGCAGGTGGCGTTGTGCTTGCGGACGGTACCAAGACTAGACCCGTGCGCGCGCGTTCGGTGGAGATGGACCTCGTGTTGCTTCACACAATGTTGAGATGGGCCACGACGGTTCGGCGGCCAAATGGATCGAGACTCTTGGATGCCAATCCGTTAGCGGGCGTGCGCCGTCAGCGGGAGCAGAACCCCGCCCGGCCCGTCGCCTCGTGGGAGCGGTTTCAGCGCACGCGGGCAGCGATGCAGGTGTTGCAACACGAAGCCGCGGAACGCCGCGCCGCTGATCCGGAGTCGACGACGCCCGAGATGGAGGAGACGCGATGGGCGAAGATGGAACTGGCCCTCGTACTCGCCGAGGCCACAGGTAGGCGCCTCGGTTCGATCCGGCAGCTCCGGTGGGAGGACATCGACTTCTCACGCCGCGCTATCCGGTGGCGTGCGGAGTTCGACAAGAAGGGAAAGGAGTGGGTTGTCCCTATGCCCGACTCGCTCGCGGAGGAATTGAAACAATTCCGCATGCGATTCGGGGCGATTACAGGATGGATCTTCGCTGGCGAGCGCAAGGTCGACCAGCCGATGGATCGTCACCTCTTCGACAAGTGGCTACACGTGGCGGAGAGGAAGGCGAAGCTGCCGAAGCTCGAAGGTGGGCTATGGCACCCGTACCGCCGGAAGTGGGCGACAGAGCGAAAGCATCATTCGCTCAAGGACGTCGCCGCGGCTGGTGGATGGAAGGACACCGAGACATTGCTCACCTGCTATCAGCAACCGGATGCAGACACGTTGTTGGCAGTCATGAGCGAGCCGAAGAAGATCCGCGATGCGGCGCTCGCGTCCGGTTGACGTTGCCGCCGCGACCCCCTGATCCGGGTCAAGTGGTTGGCAAAACAGCACCACAAACGGCACCACCGCTTATTGAAGCACAAAGCACCGCCGGCGCAATTGCCAACGGTGCTTCGCGTTAGACCAGTCGGGACGGCGGGATTTGAACCCGCGACCCCCTGAACCCCATTCAGGTGCGCTACCGGGCTGCGCTACGTCCCGTCTAACCACTCCACCCGACCCCACCCCGTCACAAACTACCCGCCTCAAGTTGCCCAGACGGCGAAGTGGCTCCAAGCCTCGAGAAACCCGTCTCCGGCACGGCTTTGCAACTTCGCCGTCGCCGCCGTCTGGCGACTATTTTGCCGCTTCTTTCCCCAGGTGCCGATCCAGAAAGAACATCGCCGAGCTCACCTGCCCGATCTGCTGCACCTGCTCGAGGATCGCCCGCACCGCCTTCTCTTCCTCTACCTGCTCGGTGACGAACCACTGGAGCATCGCCGCCGTCGCGTGATCGCCCGCCTTCTGCGCGGCGCCGCACAGGGCGCCGATCACCCCCGTCACCTTCTGCTCGTTCGCCAGCGCCTGCTGCCACACGTCCTCGGTACCCGCGAACTGCGCCGGCGGCTGGGCGATCGCCTGCAACGTCACCCGCCCGTCCCGGTCCACCACGTAATCGAACACCTTCATCGCGTGCGCCAGTTCCTCGCCGGCCTGCTTGCGCATCCAGCGGGCCGACCCGGGGAGGTTCGCCGCCTCGAAATGCGCCGCCATCGCGAGATAGAGATACGCCGACGCCAGCTCGTGCTGGAGGTGGTCGTTCAAGGCGGGTTCGATCTTGGCGTCGAGCATGGCGCCCGAAATGTAACGGCGCCCCCCCACTCAGCACACCCCGCGCCGGCTCCCGCGCGCCGGTCACCACCGCCCTCTCCCCCGATCCCCCGAGAACGCTGTAACTTCCTCCCCACGCGCCCCCTCCCCCCTTCGCGTGCCCGACGGAGGCTCGATGCTCCCTGGCCGTTCGACGCTGCTGCTCGCCCCATCCATATCACTTTGTCTGCTCGCCGTCGCCGGGCTCGCGGCCCAGCAACCGGACACGACCCGGCGCGATAGCACCGCTCCGGCGCCCGTCGTCACCCTGCCGCCCATCACCCTCACGGCCACGCGCACCGCCCGCACGCTGTACCAGGTGCCGCTCGCCGTCTCGCAGCTGGACCGCCGGCAGCTGTTCGGCGCCAGCGGCTACAGCCTGAGCGACGCGCTGAGCGCGGTGCCGGGC
>JBOHSY010000183.1:0-2942 GCA_050733355.1 Gemmatimonadales bacterium
CGCTTGGTGTCGGCCTAACGGATCGCGCATCAGCTGGGGGCGGCTAACCCGCCGATCCGAAGTCTATGGGCACCGCGGCACCGGCGCTCCGGTGCCGCACGAGCGGGTGCCCGCGAGCGCCCGCCAGGCTGTCGAGCACGCTGGCGTTGGCAGGATACGCGCGGTTGTTGAAAACGACCGTCATCCGCCGGCGAAGGTCGGCGCTCCGCGCGAACGAGAGCGGGGGGAAGACATCGGGGTCGGTGGTGGTGAGCGCGATGCGTCCATCCGCGCCCGGACGATGCCGTTGGATCCTGCCCGGCGAGTGCGGGTGTCACGGCGAGCGCGAGAACAATGAAGTGAGCGCATGTATTACAGGTCGGTGACGGCGCCGAGGCTCGCGCTGGAGACGAGCTTGGCGTACTTGTGGAGCACGCCGGAGGTGTAGCGCGGCTCGGGAGCCCGCCACACCACCCGGCGGCGAGAGAGCTCCGCCTCAGCCACGTCGAGCTGGACCAGCCGGCGGTCGGCGTCGATCGTGATCGGGTCGCCCTCGTGCACCAAGGCAATGGTCCCCCCCGTCGCGGCTTCCGGCGCCACGTGCCCGACGACCATGCCGTAGGTTCCGCCCGAAAAGCGCCCGTCGGTGATCAAGGCGACCGCGTCGCCCAGCCCCGCGCCGATGATCGCCGACGTCGGCGCCAGCATCTCCCGCATCCCCGGCCCGCCGCGCGGTCCCTCGTACCGGATGACGAGCACGTCACCAGGCTTGATAGCGCCGCTGAGGATCGAGGTGAGGCATGCTTCCTCCGAATCGAACACGCGGGCCGGCCCGGTGATGCGCGGCGTCTTCACGCCGGTCAGCTTTGCGACCGCCCCCTCGGTGGCCAGGTTCCCGCGCAGCACCACGAGGTGACCCTGGGGATAGAGTGGCCGCCCCCAGGGGCGGATCACGTCCTGGTCGCTGCGGGGCTCCGGCGGCACGTCGCGGAGCGTTTCCGCCACGGTAAGCCCCGTGATGGTCAGAGCCTCGCCGTGGAGCAGCCCGTGCGCCAGGAGCATCCGCATGACCTGGGGCACGCCGCCGGCCCGATGCAGGTCGGTCGCGACATACCGGCCCGATGGCTTGAGATCGGCGATGACCGGCACGCGCGCGCGAATCCGCTCGAAGTCGTCGAGCTGGAGCGGAACCCCCGCCGCGCGCGCGATGGCGAGCAGGTGGAGCACGGCGTTGGTCGAGCCGCCCAGCGCCATCACCACGGCCATCCCGTTCTCGAACGCCTGGCGGGTCAGGATGGCGCGGGGGAGCCGCTGCGCCCGCACCGCGTCCACCAGCGCCTCGGCCGACCGCGCTGCGCTTTCCTCCTTCTCGGCGTCTTCCGCCGCCATCGTGGACGAGTAGGGCAGGCTCATGCCCATGGCCTCGAAGACCGAGGACATGGTGTTAGCGGTGAACATGCCGCCGCACGAGCCCTGGCCCGGGCAGGCATGGCGCTCCACCGCGAGGAGCTGGTCCTCGGAGATGCGTCCGGCCCCATACTGGCCCACCGCCTCGAACGCGCTCACCACCGTCAGGTCCTGCCCGGCGAGGTGCCCCGGCTTGATGGTGCCACCGTAGACGAACACCGCGGGGATGTTCATCCGCGCCATGGCGATCATCGCCCCGGGCATGTTCTTGTCGCATCCGCCCACCGCCAGCACGCCGTCCATGCTCTGCGCGCCGCAAGCCGTCTCGATCGAGTCCGCGATCACCTCGCGCGAGACCAGGGAATACCTCATGCCTTCGGTGCCCATCGAGATGCCGTCGCTCACGGTGATGGTACCGAAGAGCTGAGGCATGGCGCCGGCGGCACGGGCCGCCTGTTCCGCCCGGCGGGCGAGGCGGTCGAGCCCGGCGTTGCACGGGGTGATGGTGCTGAAGCCGTTGGCGATGCCCACGATCGGCTTGCCGAAGTCCGCGTCGCCGAAGCCGACGGCGCGGAGCATGGCGCGGTTGGGCGCGCGCTCCACGCCAGCGGTGATCGCGCGGCTGCGAAGGGGGGCAGTCATGGGGCGGGAAATATACTCGAAGAGCAGAAGGGCAGAGGAGCGGAAGAGCCGATGACAGCTTGAGCCGGCCGGCTCTTCGGCTCTTCGGCTCTTCTGCTCTTCCGTGGGCCCGCCCGCTCGCCTGCTAGCGGCCTGCCGCCTGGAGCGCCTGCCGCTGCACTTCGTCGGCGGTGACCGGTGTGAGGGCCGCGTTGTCGGTCTCGCCCGTGCGGATCCGGATGACGCGCTCGATCGGCTGGACGAAGATCTTCCCGTCGCCTACCTCCCCGGTGCGCGCCGCCGCGAGGATCGCGTTGATGGTCGGCTCGACGAACGGCTCGGACACGGCCATCTCGATCCGCACCTTCTCGCGGAACTCGAGCACGATGGACGAGGCGCGGTAGTGCTCTACCAGATCCCGCTCGCCACCGTGGCCGCTCACCCGGCTGATCGAGATGCCGGTGACGCCGGCCCGGAAGAGCGCGGTCTTGACCGCAGACAGGCGCTCCGGGCGGATGATGCAGGTGATGAGTTTCATGCGATAGGCTCCTGGCGGGCTGGCAGCTTTCCGCTATCAGCTATCGGATATCAGCTATCAGTCATCAGTCTCAGCCGCCGGTCCGACCGACCGATGACCGATGACTGATAGCTGCCAGCCGATAGCCCCCCCGTCAAGCCTCACGCGTCGTAATACAGGAAGAACTCGTAGGGATGGGGCCTCAGGTCCATCGGGGCGATGTCCTTGGTCCGTTTCATCGTGATCCAGGTCTCCAGCACGTCCGGGGTGAAGACGTCGCCCTCGAGCAGGAATGCCTGGTCCTTCTCCAGCGCGTCCACCGCCGCGGCCAGGCTGCCCGGCACCTGCTTGATGAGGTGCTTGCGCTCGTCGTGGATCTCGTACAGGTCCTCGTCGATCGGCGCGGGCGGCTCGAGCT
>JBOHSY010000184.1:0-36572 GCA_050733355.1 Gemmatimonadales bacterium
TTCTGGCCCCGGCAGGCGATGATGATCACGGCGAGGCGCGCATGAGCGAGAATCGGCTCGCCTCATCGGGTTCGGCCTACCTCCAGTCCGCGGCCCACCAGCCGATCCACTGGCACGCGTGGGGGCCTGAGCCGTTCGCCGCCGCGCGCGCGGCCGACCGGCCGGTGCTGCTCGACATCGGCGCGGTCTGGTGCCACTGGTGCCATGTGATGGACGGCGAGTCGTACGAGGACCCCGCGCTCGCCGGCTTCCTCAACCAGCACTTCGTCTGCGTGAAGGTGGACCGCGACGAGCGCCCCGACGTGGATGCGCGCTACCAGCGAGCGGTCCAGCTCCTCACCCAGCAGGGCGGCTGGCCGCTCACGGCCTTCCTCACGCCGGACGGCGAAGTCTTCTACGGCGGGACCTACTTCCCCCCCGACGGAAAGTACGGGCGGCCGGGCTTCCGCACGGTGCTGGAGAGCGTCCTGGAGGCGTGGCGCGCCCGGCGCGGGCAGGTGAACGCGCAGGCGCTCGCCATCCGCCGCGTGCTGGAAGAGAATCCCGATGAGGGCGGCGGCGGCGAGCTGTCGCCAGCCATCCTCGACCGCGCGGTGGACGCGATGCTCCGGGTCTTCGACCCCGTCCATGGCGGATTCGGGCGGGCGCCCAAGTTCCCGCATCCCGCCGCGCTGTCCCTGTTGCTCGCGCGCTGGCGCGACGCAACGCGGCCCGAGATCCGCACGGTGGTAGAGCGCACGCTCGACGGCATGGCTGGCGGCGGGGTGCACGATCAGCTCGGCGGCGGCTTCCATCGCTACAGCGTGGACGCCGAGTGGATCGTGCCGCACTTCGAGAAGATGTCGTATGACAACTCCGAGCTGCTCCGGATCTACCTCGACGCGTACGCGGTGTTCGGGACGGAGCGGTACGCCGAGGTGGCGCGCGGGATCGTGCGCTGGGTGCGCGAGGTGCTCGCCGATCCGGACGGCGGCTACGGAGCCAGCCAGGACGCCGACGTGGGCCTCGACGACGACGGCGACTACTTCACCTGGACCCGCGACGAAGCCGCGGCGGTGCTCACGCCGGAGGAGCTGGACGTCGCCGGTGCGTACTACGACATCGGCACCGCGGGCGAGATGCACCATGACCCCGCCCGCAACGTCCTGTACGTGGCCGCGCCGATCGCCGCGATTGCCACGCGCCTCGGCTACGAGCCACCGGTGGCCGAAGCGCTGCTCCGCTCGGCCGAGAACAAGCTGCGGGCCCGGCGCGCCGAGCGCACGACGCCGCTCGTGGACCGGACCCGCTACACCGGATGGAACGCCATGATGGCCGCGGCGACGCTCCGGGCGGGCGCGGTCCTCGACGATGTCCGGGCCTGGGGTCACGCGCTGCGGACGCTCGAGCGGATCCGCGCGGAGAACGCCGAGTCCGACGCGGTCGCGCACACGCCGGGCGGCGTGACCGGCCTGCTGGAAGATCAGGTGCAGACCGCGTCCGCTGCGCTCGACGCGCACGAGGCCACGGGCGACACCGCATGGCTCGACTGGGCGGCCGGGATCATGCAGCGCGCCTGGCGCGACTACGGCGACGCGCATGGCGGCGGGCTGTTCGACCGCGCGCGGGGGAGCGGCGGCGAAGGACTGCTGCGCTCCCCCGTCAAGCCGGTCGAGGACGCGCCCACCCCGTCCGCCAACGGCGTGGCCGCGGTCGTGGCCGGCCGACTCGCCGCGCTCACCGGGCGCGAGGCGTGGCGCGCGCGGGCGGCGGAGCTGCTCGGCGCCTTCGCGGGTCGCGCGAGCGAGCTGGGCCTTCACGCGGGGACCTACCTGCTGGCGCTCGACCGGCATCTGCACCCGCCGGCCCACTACGTCGTGGTTGGCGCGAGCGGCGATGCCACCGCCGACCGCATGCACCGGCTCGCGCTGGCCGCATACACGCCGCGGCGTACGGTGCAGCGACTCGCCCCGGAAGAGATCGGCTCGCGGGCGCTTCCCGCGGTGCTCGCCGCGATGGCGGGCCGGAGCGCGGGCCCGACGGGCTACGCCTGCGTGGGCGCGTCGTGCAGCCCCCCCGCGGACACCGAAGAGGCGTGGCGGGACCTGCTGTCCGCGCCCTCCACCGACGTTAGATTAGTCACCCCACACACCTGACCTGCCTGTGACCAAGACCGCGACGATCGAGACCAGCAAGGGCACGCTCACGGCAGAGCTGTTCGACGCCGAGACGCCCGACACCGTGGCCAATTTCGAGAAGCTCTCCAACAGCGAGTTCTACGACGGCACCCGCTTCCATCGCGTCATCGCCAACTTCATGGCGCAGGGCGGCGACCCGCTCTCCCGCGACCCCGGCAATGCCCGGGTCGGCACCGGCGGCCCGGGCTACAAGATCAAGTGCGAGACCCACCGCAACACGCACAGGCACGTGGCCGGGACCCTCTCCATGGCGCACGCCGGCAAGGACACCGGCGGCAGCCAGTTCTTCATCTGCCACGGGCCGCAGCCGCATCTCGACGGGGTGCACACCGTGTTCGGCCAGGTGACCGAGGGACTCGACCTGGTCAAGCAGATCCAGCGGAACGACGTCATCACCTCGATCCGGGTGACCTGAGCTGCACGTCGATTTCGCCGTCCTCGCCGACTACGCCCTCATCGATCAGCAGGGCAAGCTCTCGGTCCTCGGCATCTTCCAGCACGTGTGGGTGAGCGAGTTTCCCGCCGTGCACCCCCGCACCCACCTGGTGCTCCGGGTGCGCGGGCGGCGGACCGAGATCGGCCGGCACACCATCCGCATCCGCTTCGTGGATGAGCAGGGATCGGAGCTGCTGGGCGGCGACGGCACCGTCCAGTTCGGGGAGCCGCCCGCCGGGGTGACCGACGTCGAGGCGGGCGCGGTGCTGGTCTTCGACGTGCCGCTTCCGAACACCGGGCAGTATGCGTTCGAGATCGTGCTGGATGGCGAGCCGGCGATGCGCGTGCCGCTCACGGCCAGCCTGGCGAGCACGTTCGAGGAGGACTGACCCCGCATGGCGCTCGATCTCTCCGCCTGGCCGCGTGACCGGGCGCTCGCGATCATGCATGAGTACACGAAGTCGGAGGCCCTCCGCCGCCACATGTACGCCGTGGAGGTCACGATGCGCGCGGTGGCTGAGCGCTCGGCCGAGGACGCCGACGCATGGGGACTCGTGGGTCTCCTGCACGACTTCGACTACGAGCGCTATCCCAACGACGCGCACGCCCCTGACCAGGAGCACCCGGCCGAAGGCGTGCGCATTCTTCTGGCACAGGGGTTTCCCGAGCCGCTGGGCCGAGCCATCATGGGGCACGCCACTTACAGCGGCGTGCCGCGCGACACGCGCGTAGCCGTGGCGCTCTTCGCGGTGGACGAGCTCTCCGGGTTCTTGCACGCCTGCGCCCTCGTGCGCCCGTCGCGAAGCCTGGCCGACCTCGAAGTGTCGAGCGTCAGGAAGAAGCTCAAGGACAAGGGGTTCGCCCGCGGGGTGAGCCGGGACGACATCCAGCGTGGCACCGAGGAGCTGGGCGTGCCGCTGGACGAGCACATCGCCTTCCTGCTCGGAGCGCTTCGCCCGCACGAGCGCGCGTTCGGCCTCGGCGGCCCGTGACGGGGACATACCCCGTGCGCGGGCTCCGGCCGATCGAGGCCGCGATCAACCGCGCCGCGGCGGCGCGGCCGGTGCCGGGCAACCGGGTGACCCTGCTGGTCGACGGAGAGACGACCTACGCCGCGATGCTGGCGCAGATCGCCGGCGCCCGGCGCTGGATCCATCTGGAGAACTACATCATCCGGGACGATTCCGTCGGCCGGCGATTCGCGGAGGCGCTGGCCGCCCGCGCGCGGGAAGGCGTCGCCGTACGGGTGCTCTACGACTGGCTCGGATGCATCGGTACGTCGCGGCGCTACTGGCGCGACCTCCGGCGGGCGGGCGTGGCGGTCCGCTGCTTCAACCCGCCCCACTTCGTGCAGGTGTTCGCCAACCTCTCGCGAAACCACCGCAAACTGCTCGTGACCGACGGCGCCTGCGCCGTGACCGGGGGACAGTGCATCGGAGACGAGTGGATCGGCGATCCGGGCCGGGGGCTCGCGCCGTGGCGCGACACGGGCGTGGAGATCGCCGGCCCGGCTGCCACCGCGCTCGACGCGGCGTTCGAGGCGACGTGGCGGGAGAGCGGCGGCGTGATTCCGGCGGCCGAGCATCGCCCGGACGTGACACCTGCCGGACAAGCGGAGATTCGCGTGGTGGTGGGCGAGCCGGGCCGCGAGCGAGCGTACCGCACCCTCGAGTATCTCACGGCCGGGAGCGTCGAGCGCCTCTGGATCACCGACGCGTACCTCGTGCCCCCGCCGCGGCTCTTCCAGGCCATGGTCGACGCGGCTCAGGACGGCACGGACATCCGACTCCTGGTGCCGGGCACGAGCGATATCGCCGTGGTGCGGAACCTCACGCGCATCGGGTACCGCAAGCTGCTCCGGGCCGGGATCCGGATCTACGAGTGGGACGGCCCCATGCTGCACGCCAAGACCATGGTGGCAGATGGGCGCTGGGCGCGGATCGGCACCAGCAACCTCAACGCCTCGAGCCTGCTCGGCAACTACGAGGTGGACGTGCTGGTCGAGGACGTGACGTTTGCGGGGGAGATGGAAGCGCTCTTCCGACGCGATCTCGACCAGAGCCTCGAGGTCGAGCGCAGGCTCCGGGGCGGCGGCCGGTTCCAGCAGGTGCTGCCGACGGGGCTGCAACGCCGGCGCTCGGGTCCAGTGCCGGTCGCGCGATCGCGTTCGCCGCGCCAGCTTCGTGGCCGGGCGGCGGTGGCCGCGCGGACCCTGATCAGCGCCGCCCGGCGCTCGGTGTATGGGCCGTTGAGCCTCATTCTCGTGACCCTCGGTACGCTGTTCCTGCTCCTGCCGCGCACGACCGCGTACCTGTTCGGACTCGTGTGCGTGTGGTTCGCGCTGGCCGCGGGCGTCGAAGCGTTCCACCGGCGCGAGGGCCGGAAGGCGGAACGCCGGGACGGTTAGATTCCCCCCGATGCGATCGATGTCTTCGTTGCTTCTTTTCATTGCTCTGGCGGCGCGCGCGGCCGCACAGACCCCCGCCGACCAGCTCCTCGCCGACGTCCGCCATCTCGCCGACGACCGGCTCGAGGGCCGGCTCACCGGCACCCCGGGCGCCGACTCGGCGGCTGCCTACGTCGCCCGTCGGTTCGCCGAGGCGGGGCTCGCGCCCGCGACCGGCGGCTGGTTCCAGGACTTCGTGGTGTCGCCGGATGCACCGGCCGCGCGGCACGCACCGGTCGCCGGGGCCCGCGGGCGGAACGTCATCGGCGTGCTGCGCGGATCCGACCCCAGGCTGCGCGACGAGGCGCTGGTGGTCGGCGCGCATTACGACCACCTCGGGCGGGGCGGCGCATTTGCGCTCGACCCGGACAGCACCGGCGCCGTACACAATGGCGCCGATGACAACGCGTCGGGAACGGCGGCGCTCATCGACATTGCGCGGCGACTCGTGCGACGGCCTCCGGCGCGGAGTGTGATCTTCATCGCATTCGGCGGCGAGGAGCTCGGCCTGCTCGGCTCGGCGCATTACGTCCGGGAGGCCGGCAACCCGGCGCGCCTCGCGGCGATGCTCAACCTGGACATGGTCGGCCGGCTCCGGCACGACCGGCTGGTGGTTTACGGGACCGGCACCGCGACCGAGTTCCCGGCGTTGCTCGACTCGCTCAACCGGAACGCGAAATTCGAGCTGGCGGTCCGACCCGACGGGTACGGGCCGAGCGACCAGTCCTCCTTCTACGCGGCGGGCGTGCCGGTGCTGCACTTTTTCACCAACGTGCACGAGGACTACCACCGCTCCACCGATGACTGGGAGAGGATCGACCCGGCCGGGCTCGAGCGCGTCGCGGCCTTCACGGCCGACGTGGCGGCGGCGGTTGCGAACCGGCCCGCGCGGCTTACCTACGTCGCGCTGCCGGTCACCGCACATGGCGGCTCCGCCACGGGCACCGGCGGCTACGGCGCATACCTCGGCACCGTGCCCGACATGAGCGGCACCGGGAGCGGCGTCCGCCTCGCGGGTGTCCGCGCCGGCAGTCCGGCGGAAACGGCAGGCCTCCGGGCGGACGACGTCATCACCCGCATCGGCGACTACGAAGTGCCGGACCTCGAGGCCATGACCACGGCGCTCCGGAGCCACAAGCCGGGCGAGACCGTCGAAATCGTCGTCCGCCGCGGCGACACGCTGACGACCGTGACCGCCACGCTTGGCAGGCGCGGAGGCTGATCCGATGCCCACCCTCCAGGGCGACCGCATCGTTGCCGCGCTCCGCGGCGCCTTCGCCCGGGAGATCGGGCGTAAGGCGCTGCTCCGCACGGCGGCGGAAAAGATCCGCGCGGCCGGGGTGCCGTACACGTCGGTGTACATGTACATGCTGCACGGCGACGAGCTGGTGCTCGAGGCGTACGCCGGCCGGGAGACCGCCCACACCCGGATCGCGGTGGGCCAGGGCGTGTGCGGCACGGCGGTGGCCATTGGCGAGGATCAGAACGTGCCCGACGTGCGCGCGATCTCGAACTACTTAGCGTGCAACACGTGGACCCGCTCGGAGCTGGTGGTGCTGATCCGGCGAGGCCCGACCATCCTGGGCCAGATCGACGTGGACAGCGACGAGCCGGATCCCTTTTCCGCCGGCGAGCAGGCGGAGGTGAGAAAGGTCGCTGATGCATTGGCGGTGCTTCTTTGATGGCGATCCGCTATCCGCTATCCGCTATCCGCCGTTTCGCCACCGCTCGCCGCCCGCGGCGAGATCCGAGCGGCCGCGACTCGAGCGGATAGCGGATAGCGGATAGCCGATAGCCAATCGATTTCCCGTCGCCAAATATCAACGAATTCGCGATGCGGTCGTCGCACGCGGTCTCCTGGCGCCGCACGAGGTGGAGGAACCTGACCGCGTCGAGCGCTGGGCGCTCGGCCTGGTGCACCTGCCGGTGTATGTGAAGGCGGTGATCGATGGCAGTCTCGCGCCGCCCGCCGCGCGCCGGCTCGGCTTTCCCTGGAGCGATCACCTGCGCGAACGGTCGCTGCGAACGGTGCAGGGCACAGTCGAGGCCGGCTACGACGCGCTGATCGATGGAATCGGGATCAACCTCGCGGGCGGCACCCATCACGCGTTCGCCGGCCACGGGCGAAGGATTCTGCGGGTTCAACGACGTGGCGGTGGCTATCCGGGTGCTCCAACGGGAGGGACGGGCGCGCCGCGTGGCGATCGTGGATCTCGACGTCCATCAGGGGAACGGCACCGCCAGCCTTTTCGCCGGGGATCCGGATGTCTTCACGTTCTCCATGCACGGCGCGAAGAACTTCCCGTTCCGGAAGGAGTGGAGCACGCTCGACGTGGAGCTGGCGGACGGTACGGACGACGCGACCTACATCTCACTTCTCACCTCTCACCTGGATCGGGTGCTCGAGGCGTCGCGCCCGGATCTCGTGTTCTACCTCGCCGGTGCCGACCCGTATATCGACGATCGATTCGGCCGGCTCGCGCTTTCGTTCGACGGCCTCAGGGCACGTGACCGCCTCGTGTTCGAGGAGTGCCGCCGCCGCGGCCTGCCGGTGGTACTGACGCTCGCCGGCGGCTACGCCCGATCGCTGGAGGATGCCGTCACGATCCACGCCACCACCGTGGGCGAGCTCCGGCGTGCCTACGGCTGAGACGAGTCACCGCACCGTTCGCGGTGCGACGCTCTTCGAGCGCCGCATCGGCAGCGGTCCGCCGGTCGCGGTGCTGCACGGGGGGCCGGGCGCGAGCCACGATTACCTGCTGCCCGGCTTCGACGCGCTCGCCGACGGTCGCGCCCTGATCTACTACGACCAGCGGGGCGGCGGACGCTCGCCGGTGCCGCGGCAGGAGCCGGTCGGCTGGCGGGACCACGTGGCGGATCTCGAGGCCCTGCGCGAGCAATGGGGCCTCGACCGCCTGACCATCCTGGGCTACTCCTGGGGCGGGCTGCTGGCCCAGCTCTACGCCAGCGAGCACCCGACCCGCGTCGAGCGGCTGGCACTGGTGTGCCCCGCGCCGTCCTGGCGCCCGGCACGCGACGAGTTCGAGCGGAGGTTCGCCGAGCGCAACCTGGCGCCCGAGGTGCAGGCCGAGCGCCAGGCACTGCGCGAGAGCGACCTCCGGGTGCGCGATCCCCAGGCGTTCCAGCGGCGGATATTCGAGCTGTCGGTCGTGGCCTATTTCCACGACCCGGAGAAGGCCCGGGAGCTCACGGCGTTCCGGGTCGTGGGTCGAACCCAGCAGGAGACCTGGCGGAGCCTCGGCGACTACGATCTCCGGCCGCAGCTCGAAGCCCTGCGCGGGATCCCGTCGCTCGTGCTCCACGGTGCGGACGATCCGATCCCGGTGTACGCATCGGAGGAGACCGCGCGCCGGCTGGGCGCCGAGCTGCACCTGCTCGACCGTTGCGGGCACTGCCCGCACGTGGAGCGACCGGACGAGTTCGGGCCTCGCCTCGACCGTTTCCTGCCCAAGACCCGTTGACGCCTGCAGCCGCGCGACTTGACCGCGCGACACGGGCCGGCGGCGGACCTCGTGGAAGCGCCTCGTGATAGCCGGGTGATTCCCGGGTGGTACCCCCGGCGATCTTGGCCACCGTCGAGCGCGGCGAAAGGCGTCGCGACGATCGCACCCCGACGGAGGGAGAACGCCATGTACACGCACCCGCTTGGCCAGATCGATCTCGCCGCCATCGTCTTCGCGATGGCCCCCATCCTGCGCCGCGTCCCGGAACGGCGATCCGGGCTCGAGAAGGCGGAATGACGGGAGGGTGGCGCGATGAGCTCCGCGACCTCGCCGGCGCCCTCGGCGGGCGGCTCAGGCACGCGTCATCGCCGATTTCCTGGCACTCCAGGAGCTGCCCGCCGGGCCCCTGCTGCTCCGCGACTGGGACCTCGGGCTGCCGAGCCGGAAGCAGCAGGAACCCAAGGCGACCGCGATCGCCGAGATCCTGGCCACCTACCCGACGCTGCCGTTCCTCCTGATCGGCGACAGCGGCCAGAGAGACCGATCGCGCGCTGCTGCACGATCATCCGGGACGCATCCTCGCCATCTACATCCGGAACGTCACGCCGGACCCGGACCGCGCTGACGCGATTCGGAGGCTGGCCGCCGAGGTCAGGGAGGCGGGCTCGTCGCTCGTGCTCGCAGACGACACGCTTGCGGCCGCGCGGCACGCGGTCGATCACGGTTGGATCGACCCGGCACGGCTGGATGAGATTTCCGGGGACGAGCGGGCGGACGAAGGCGCCACCGGTGAGAAGGTGGCGGCGCCGGGCGCGCCGCCAGCGGGCTCGGGCCCGACCGTATTGGTCGAGTGACTATTCTTCGGGGGTGTCCGCACGCCCCCGACCTACCCCCTACGACCTCGCCTTCGCCGAACTCGCAGACGAACGCTTCCCCGGCATCCGCGACGCGCTGGCCGCGGCAGGTACGGATCCGGCGGAGCGCGACGGGTTCCTCCTGAACCGCGACGTCGTGACTCTGGTACGGGAGCTCCGGCCGGAGGAAGGCGCGGGGGAGGAGATCGGTCAGCTCGCGGCGCTGGTGCACCACGTCTTTCTGTTCTGGAGCGCGGGGAAACCGGTAGCGGCGCTGAGCGAACCCGAACTGCTTGTTACGCTTGGCGTCCAGGCTTCACCGGCCGGCCGGCCGCCTGCGCGCCTGCCCGGCTATTTCCAGGTCCCCGAGCGGCGTATCTGGGCGGAGCCGGTTCCAGGCGCCCACCACGAGCCGCTCGACGGCTGCTTCGTGCACGCCGCTCCCGGAAACTCCGCGCTTCGGGTGCTGGGTGTCTTCGGCTTGCACCCCGACCGGCCCGGGTTCACTGTGGTAGAAGCCGCGGGCCCCCGGGTGCAGCAGCTGGCCCGCTCTGACGGCTCGGCGCTGTACGCGCCGTTGCTGCCCGGCGGGGCGGCGGCCGGACTGCATTCACTCGCCGGCGGCGAGGAACTGCTGGAGCTGGGATATCGAATGAGCGGAAGAGCCGATGCGCACATGCGCAGAGAGCCCTCATGAAGACCATAGAGGCGATGGATAAGAAGGCCGCGGCGCAGGTGCTGGAGCAGATCGCGTCGTTTCTCGAGCTCAAGGGCGAGAACCCGTTCCGCATCCGTGCCTTCCGGGCCGCCGCGCGTGCGGTGGGCGGGCTCCCGGGCGACTTGCACTCCGCCTTGGAAGACGGGTCGCTCGCCGGCACCAAGGGCATCGGCCCAGCGACGCTCCAGATAGTCACTGAGCTGGCGACCACCGGCCGGGCCAGCCTGATGGACGAGTTGCGCGAGCACGTGCCGGCGGGCCTGGTCGAGATGCTGGCCATCTCCGGCCTGGGCATTGCCCGGATCAGGCAAATCCACGAAGTGCTGAACATCGATTCCCTGCCGGAGCTGGAGGCCGCGGCCCTCGACGGCCGGCTGGCCAAGCTTCCCCGCTTCGGACAGAAGACGTCCGAGAACATCCTGCGCGGCATCGCCTATCTCCGCCAGGCGAGCGTGTACCGCCTGTCGCATCACGCGGCGGAGGAGGCCGAGGGGTTGCGGCACGCCTTGGAGAAGCTGCCGGGTGTACTGCGTGCGTTCGTGGCCGGTGACGTGCGGCGCCGCTCGGAGATCGTCCGCGATCTGGTGCTGGTGCTCGTGGCCGACGTCCCGCCCGCGGAGGTGTTCGAGCGGCTGAGCCGCCTGCCGGGCGTGCACGAGTTCGCCGGGCAGGATGAGCGGCGCGTAACGCTCCGGTTCGCCGGGGGCGCGAGCGCGCAGATCGTGGTGACCACGCCGGTGAACCTGGGCGCGGTGCTGGTCCAGGCGACCGGGGGTGAAGCGCACCTGGAGGCGCTCCAGCGCCACGCGTCCGCCCGGGGCTACAACCTGAGCGGCGCCGCGCTCTGGCACGGGAGCGAATTCGTTTCCACCCCCAGCGAAGCCCACCTGTACCGCGAGCTCGGCCTCGCGGAGATCCCCCCGGAGCTCCGGGAGGGCGACGGTGAGATCGAGGCTGCGGGATCGGGACGCCTTCCCGCGCTGGTGCGGCGGATCGACGTGCGCGGCTTCCTGCACTGCCACACCACCTACTCCGACGGCTCGAACACCGTCGAGGAGCTGGCGTCCGCCTGCCGCGAGGCCGGCTACGCCTACGTGGGGGTCACCGACCACAGCCAGACCGCCGCCTACGCCGGGGGGCTTCGTCCGGAGGACCTCGCACGGCAGGCGGACGAGGTGGACGCGGTGAACGCGAGCCTCCAGGGCACACGCGTGCTCAAGGGCGTGGAGGCCGACATCCTCGCCGACGGGCGGCTGGACTACGACGACCAGGTGCTCGGCCAGCTCGATTTCGTCATCGCGTCGATCCACAGCCGGTTCAATCTCGGCGAGCGGGAGATGACCGCACGCATGCTGGCGACGCTGGACAACCCGTACGTCACCATCATCGGTCACCCGACGGGCAGGCTCCTCCTGTCGCGGGATCCGTACGGGATCGACCTGGATGCCGTGTTCGAGAAGGCCGCCCGCGCCGGCGTGGCGATGGAGATCAATGCAGACCCCCACCGGCTGGACCTCGACTGGCGCGTGCTCCGCCGAGCGCGGGAGCGCGGGGTCACAATCTCGATCGGCGCCGACGCGCACAGCACGGCGGGCATCGGGAACGTGGAGTACGGGGTTGGGATCGCACGCAAGGGATGGCTGGGCGCGGACGACGTACTGAACGCGCGGCCGGTGGAGGGGTTTCTTCAGTTCGCCCAGGCGCGACGGTCGTGAAGGACGGGAGCAGGCGGGAGCGGAGGGGAGCGGACGGGAGCAGCAAGGGTACGGCGGCAGCGGGCGGAAGCCGGCGGGAGAGGAAGCGCGCCGGACCGCGGCGCTCCCGCTCCCGCCTGCTCCCGTCCGCTCCCGTCCGCTCCCCCGCCATCCTGGAGCGCCTCAGGACAGCATACCCCGACGCCGAGTGTGCGCTTGAGCACGGGGACGCATTCGAGCTGATCGTCGCGACGATTCTCTCCGCGCAATGCACCGACGCGCGGGTGAACCTGGTCACACCGGTGCTCTTCGCACGGTACCCCGACGCCGCCGCGCTCGCGCGCGCCGATCAGGCCGACGTCGAGGACATCATCAGGTCCACCGGCTTCTTCCGGATCAAGGCCCGGAGCCTGATCGGCATGGCGCAGGCCGTCATGGCCGAGCACGGCGGGGAGGTTCCGCGGACGATGGACCAGCTCCGCTTGCTTCCCGGCGTGGGCCGCAAGACGGCGAACGTGGTCCTCGGCAACGCCTTCGGCATCAACGAGGGGGTCACGGTCGATACCCACGTCGCGCGGTTGAGCCGCCTCCTCGCGCTCACGAAACACGACGACCCGGTGAAGATCGAACCGGACCTGATGACGCTCTTTCCCCGGGCCGACTGGGCACTTCTGTCGCACCTGTTGATCTTCCACGGCCGGCAAGTGTGCATCGCGCGCCGGCCGCGCTGCGGCGAGTGCGTGCTCGCCGATCTGTGCCCCTCGGCGAACGTTCCGTAGCGAGCCCACAACCGTTTAGGTTCCCCGCCAGGCGACGATGCGCCCCTCGATCGCCGACGCGGCCACCGTGTACGGGCTCGCCAGATACACCTGGCCCGGCCCCGAACGCCCGGGAAAGTTCCGGCTGATCGCGCTCACCGTCACCGTCTCGCGATCGGAGCTGACGCCCGGCCCGGCATTGATGCACGCGCCGCAGCCCGGCGCCAGCGCTTCCGCCCCCACCGCGCGAAACAGATCGAGGTACCCCCGCGCCGCGGCGTATCGCTCGACGTCGCGGCTCCCGAACTGGACGTAGCACCGGACGCCGGGGGCGACCCGCCGCCCGACATTCGCCGCCTGCGCAAACACGCGAGCACACATATCCACGTCCTCGCGCTTTCCCGCCGTGCAGCTTCCCGCGTAGGCGATGTCGATCCGCACCGGTCCGAGCCGCCCCACCGGCTGGCCATTGCCGGGATCGCCTGGGAGCGCCACCATCGCGTCCACGGCACCCGCGTCGAGCTCGACCACCGCCTCGTGCTCGGCGTCCCAATCGGATCCGAGCTGCTCGATCAACCGCTCGGCATCGGCGCGCGGCATCCCCCGGCGACCCTCCAGGAAGCGCGCCACCGCGAGGTCCGGGCGTACGACTGCTGTGAACGCGCCGAGCTCGGCGGCCATGTTCGTGAGGGTGGCGCGCTCGTCGATGGCGAGGGCCTCGATGGCCGAACCCGCGTACTCGACCAGCCGGCCCACGGCGAGGCCGCGGCGGATGCTCGGATCGGCGAGGAGCTGAAGCATCAGGTCCTTCGCCGTGACGCCCTCGCGAAGCCGCCCGCGCACGTGAACGAGCAGCGACGGCGGCACCCGGATGCGGGTGTCGCCGGTGAGCCACGCATGGCAGATGGCGGTGGTGCCCACCCCGAACGCCACGCAGCCGAGCGCCCCCGCGTGCGGCGTATGGCTGTCGCTCCCGATCACGACCTGTCCCGGAAGCGCGTACCGCTCGAGCACTACCGAGTGACAGATCCCGTCGGACCCGCCGCCCGCCTCGACATGGAGCCGGATCCCCTGCTCCGCGGCGAACGCCGCCTGCCGCGTGGCCAGGCTGCGGGCGAGATCGAGCACGGACGCCGAGCCCGGACGGCCGCCGATCGCATCGTGGAGCAGCACGAGGTGATCGCGAAACAGGAGCACGGATCCGGCATCGCGCACGCGGGCTCGAGCGCCGACGTGCTCGGACCAGAGCGCCGCGGCCATCGGTGTCACGTACTCGTGGCTGAACCGGAGGTCGGCCCGCACGAAGCCCTCGTCGCCCGGGCGCACGACCGGCACGCCGCACGGAGCGGCGGCATCCGTGACCCAATGCGCGGCGAGGATCTTCTCTGCCAGCGTCATCGGGCGCGGGGCACGGCTCGGCGCCGCCACGCTCGCCTCGTTCCTCAGCCGCGCCTGACCGAACGGCAGCAGCCCGCCCCGCTGGGTGATGCCCCGTCCCACCGGGCCTTCGCCTTCGAGGAAGCGCTCGAGCGGCACCGGCGCGCCGCGGCCGAGCGATTCAAGCAGCCTGAGGTCGGTGCTCGTGAGGATGCCGAGGTGCTGGCAGTTTTCGCGGTAGATCCGCTCGAAGCTCTCCGCGATGATCACCCGGATGCCAGCGGCGCGCTCCGCATACGGCGATGCCTCACGGCTCGACCCCTTTCCCCGGCGGCGCCCGCTGACCGACACGGTGAACCCGCCGCGACGTACGTCGCCGGCGCCGACCGGCTGCTCGCCGCCGCAGACGAGGCCGGTGTACGCGAATTCGCCGAGCTTGGCATCGGAGTGGTAACAGACGGCGGCGGGCGTGATCTCGTCGGTGGAGATGTCGTGCCGGAGCGCGAGCTCCGGCGACCACACGAGGTCGTCACCCGCGAGCTGGCGGGTCACCAGCGCGGGATCGTCGGTAAGAAAGAGAATGCGTCCCGCGCCAGCGCTCAGAACACGCCCTCCCGCACTTCGTCGCTCCGGCCCGGACGCAAGGTCACCACCCGATCCGGATCGACCGACTCGTTCTCGGGCAGAGGGACGTCGCCCTTCGCCCGGCCCAGCTCCAGCACACTGCGGAGCTGCTCGAGCGCCTGGGTCGCCTCGACCGCCGTGCCCTCGCCGTAATACTCGAACCAGGGCAGGCCCTGGCGCGGGTACTCGGCGGCCGTGGGAGCCGTGGTGGGCGGCGCATCGCCGGTGATCGCGCGCCAGACGAGCGAGTTTGCCAGATGCACGAAGCGTCGGGCCGCGTGCGAGGTGTCCCACTCGTCGAGCGCGAACCTGTCGGCGTAGATCGCCTGCCGCATCCGTCCGCTGGGCGCCACGCCCATATCGTAAGCGGCGCCCCTCGGCTCCGCGCACATGAACATGCCGTCGCGGAACGATATGTCCGGCGTCGCCCCGGGCGGGAACCGCCTCTCGAACGCCTCGCGCTTCATCGGATACGCCAGGATCTGAAGTCCCCCGTGTTCGCCTTTGCCCGTGATCTGCTCCTCGGCCGTGTAGCCCGCGCCGAGCGGCAGGGCGACGAACTGGCGGATCACGCCCTGGGCGACGACGAAGCCGTCGAGCCACGGCTGCCCCGGCGTCACCACGTAGTCCTGCGGGCTTCGGTGCAGCCCCGGTCGCCACGGCCCGCCCGTCACCGCGCTCGCCTTGCCCGCGGCGATCTTGACCGCGAGTGGATACCCCACCCGGCGCTCCGGGTCGCGGCGCGCGTTGAAGCTGAGCCAGAGCGCCTCGCTCTGGTACATGGGCAGCATCACGCCGCCCCGTTCGCGCCACCGTCCCGGCACTCGGGCGGGAAAGTCGTCCACGAGTCGAAGTGGGCAGCGGCCGAGTCCCGGCGGCAACGCGTAGTCACGGCCGTCGTCGGGGAATCCGGAGCGTGCGCTGGAACTCGATGCGAAGACGCGCGGACGAGTGCACCTCCGGAAACGCGAACTCAAGGGCGTCGTTGGCGAGCTCGATCATCGGATGCTCCTCCCTCTCTACCAGTCGCCGTCCCGCACCTCACGCACGAGCCGCAGCACGGCGTGGTCGGGAAGGTCATTCAGGTCGCGAATGAGCTGCGCGAACAGCGCGGGACGCTGCCGGATGATGCGCTGGAGGTCGCTCGAGACCTTACCGCCCAACGCGAGCAGGACGTCGGCGTCCTCGCCCAGCTCGCGCGCGAGCGCGCGGATCGTGTCCTCCGACGGAGCGGGCTGCTCGCCCCGCTCGATCTTGCTCAGGTACGAAGGTTCGATGCCGACCCGGAGCGCGAGCCGGCGCACCGAGAACGCGGCGTCGCCGTCCCGGCGCTGCTCCCGCCGACTTCTGAGATAATCGCCAAACGCCCTGCTCATCGTGTAGTAGATACAACACACTACCTGTCATGGGGGCAAGACCCCCACCTGCGACGGCGGCCCACCCCGCATCGGATTAGCATTCGCCCGATGCGCTACTCCGCCCTCGTGCTGCTCCTGTTCTGTTCGGCGCCGGCCGCCGGTCAGGGGCCGTGGGCTCTCCGCGAGGCGCTCGAGGCACGGCGCACCGGTGCGTTCGCCGACAGCCGACTGGACGAGAGCTCCGGGGTGGCATCCAGCCGCCAGTATCCCGGCACGTTGTGGACCCACAACGACGGTGATGAGCCGGTCATCTTCGTCACGGATACCACCGGCGCAGCGCTCGGCACCGTGCGCCTCCGGACGAAGGTCGACGACTGGGAGGACGTGGCGCTCGGACCCTGCGGGCGGAGCACCTGCCTGTACCTCGCGGATACGGGCGATAACCGCGAGCGCCGCCGCACGGTGCGAATCCACCGGCTTCCGGAGCCCGACCCCGCAAAGGCTCGCGCGGGCGTGGTCGCTGGCGCGGAGGCACTCCAGCTGCGCTACCCCGACGGCCCCCAGGACGTCGAAGCGATGTGGGTGGATCCCAATGGCGATGTGCAACTGGTGACGAAGGGTCGCCGCGGCGAGGTCCGCCAATTCCGCGTGCCGGCCGGAGCGTGGGGTGCGCGCCGGCCAGCGGTGGCGCAGCCGCTCGCGACGCTTCCCATCGAGGCTATCCGGCGCTTCGACCGGTTCGTGACCGGCGCGGCGATTTCGCCGGACGGACGCCTCGTGGCGCTCCGCACCTACGGCGAGGTCTACTTTTTCGAACGCGGTCGGAACGGCGTGCTCAGGCTCCCCGCCGCGCCGCTGGCCTGCAACCTCCGCGGGATCGATATCCAGGGCGAGGGCGTCGCGTGGCTCGATGGCGAGCGCCTGGTGCTCACGAGCGAGGCCGCGATCCGATCCAGCGGCACGGTTTCGGTGGTCCGCTGCTTCTTGCCGCCAACCGCCGCTTCATCCACCACCGCCGCGACGCGAAACCGGTGAGCCGGCGGTGCCGTACGGCGGCGGACCCCCTCCCGACCACATGAGAGCCAACGTGTTCCGGCGCCTCTGGTTCGCCGCGCCGCTCCTGTTCTGCACCGTGCTCAGCGCCCAGGGCCAGACCCGGCCTGCTGCATCCGCTGACCCGGCCACCGGCGTGAGCGCGCGAGCGCTCCAGGCCCACCTCGGCTTTCTGGCCGACGACGCGCTCGAAGGACGCTCCACCGGATCGCGGGGGGCGGCAGTGGCCGCCCACTACATCGCCGCCCAGTTCCGGCGGCTCGGACTCGAGCCCGCCGGCGACAGCGGCAGCTACTTCCACCCCATTCCGCTCGCGTCGCGACGGGTGGATCCGCGGCTTCAGGCGTCGGGCGAGGGCGCGGGCGAGCTTCGCTGGCTGGACGACTACGTGCTGGTGCCGCGGCTGGCCGACTCGGTGAGCACCGTCGCGGCCGAGGTGGTCTTCGCGGGATACGGGATCGTGTCGCCCTCGCGCAACTGGGACGACTACAAGACCGCCGACGTGCGCGGCAAGGTCGTGCTCGTGCTTCCGGGCGACCCGGATTCGACCATCTTCGACCGCCGCATGGGGAGACCCTGGAACTCTGTGCGCGAGAAGGTGGAGGTCGCGGTGCGGCGAGGCGCCGCGGGCCTCCTGGTGATCCAGCGCCCGGAGTCCCCGGCCTGGGAAGTGATCCAGACACTCGGGCATGAGCGGCTCGGCCTGGTGTACCAGGACGGCCTCGCGTACTGGGGCTGGGTGCGGGACAGCGCTGCCGCCCGTCTCGTGGCGCCGGCTGGCCGGAGCCTCGCGGATCTGGCGGCCGACGCTGCCAGGCGCGAGTTCTTGCCGGTCGTGCTGCCGCTCCGGCTCGACGCATCGCTCCGGGTGAGCTCACGCCCGGTGCCCGCCGTCAACGTGCTGGCTCGCCTGCCGGGTCGCGGTCCTCGCGCGGGCGAGTCGGTCGTGTTGGGCGCGCACTACGATCACGAGGGCATCGGCCGTCCGGAGAACGGCGACTCGATCTACAACGGGGCGGAGGACAATGCATCCGGCACCGCCGCGATGCTCGCCGCCGCGGAGGCGATCGCCCGGAGCGGCACGCGCCCGGGCCGCTCGATCGTGTTTGCCGCGTTTATCGCCGAGGAGGAAGGGCTGCTCGGCTCCGAGGCGCTCGTGCTCGCCCCACCCACCGCCGTGGGCCGCGTGGTGGGAATGGTGAACGGGGATTACCTCAACCTCTACGGCCGCACCCGCGACATCGGCACGCTGGGCAGCAAGCTGTCCACGCTGGGTGAGGCGCTCGCCGGCGCCGCCAAGGCCGAGGGCCTCACCGTGCGGGTGGATCCCGACGACGTGGCCCGAATGCGGTTCTTTCGATCCGACAACTACCCGTTCGCGCGGGTGGGGATTCCAGCCGTGCGCATCGTGAATGGCGTCGACTACCCCGGGCGACCTCCGGAGTGGGGACGCGAGCAGCGCGAGCGGTACTGGAACGATCGCTACCACCAGCCCGATGATGCGCTCGCCGACTGGATGTCGGTCGACGGGCTCGCTCAGCAGGCGCGCGTGGCGGTCCGAGTGCTGCTCGCGCTGGCCAACGCCGCGCGGCCGCCGGCGTGGCTGGCGGGGTCTGATTTTGCTGCGAGTGACGAGGCGCGAACGAGTGACGAGTGACGAGTGACGAGCTTACGAGGAGCGTCGTGTGCGTCGACTTGGGCTGGCCGTTCTTGCGATGTCTCTTCCGCTGATCCTCCCTAGCCCACCCGCGTCGGCACAGCAGGCTCCCGCCGCCACGGTGGCGCGGGAGATCGACGTCGACGTCCTCGACGCGCACCTGGCCCTGCTCGCCGACGACGCGCTCGAGGGGCGCGGCACGGGGCAGCGGGGCGCGGAGCTCGCGGCCAAGTATCTCGCTGCGCAGTTCACCCGGCTCGGCCTCGAACCCGTCGCGGACGGCGGCACCTACTACCAGCGGATCCCGCTGCTCGGGCGCACGGCCACGCCCGCGCTCCGGATCGGCGGCGACTCGCTCGCGCCGGTGACCGACTTCGTCGCCTACGCGGCCGGCCGCGATTCGGCGGCCGCGGTGAGCGGCGAGCCGGTGTTCGTCGGCTACGGCATCGTCGCCTCCGAGGAGCAATGGGACGACTATGCGGGCGCAGACGTGCGCGGGAAGATCGTGCTCGCGCTCGCGGGCACCCCGGCGGATCAGGACTCGGCGCTGTTCAGGAACGCACGGGGTGACTACGGCTTTCGCCAGTACAAGGTGAACGAAGCGATGCGACAGGGTGCGGTCGCCGCGTTCGTGATCTACCACGCGGGCGCCGTGCCCGTGCCCTGGCCGTCGCTCGCGCAGTCCTGGGCGGGAGAACAGGTGCAGCTCGATCGGCCGCCGGAGAGCGGGGCGCTCAGGATCGGGGGTTGGCTCAACGAACCCGCGGCGCGCAAGCTCCTCGAGCGCGGCAACGCCGACTTCGCCACCCTGCTGGCCGCAGCCGCCAAGCCGGGATTCCGCGCCGTCGGGGTGGCGGTGCGGCTCGAATCGGCGGTCGCGACGCGCACGCGGACGATCCCGGCGGTCAACGTTGTCGGACGGCTTCCCGGACGGGGGCGACTCGCGCAGGAGGCCGTCGTGCTGGGCGCCCACTACGACCACCTCGGCGTGGGCGCGCCGGTCGCGGGCGATTCGATCTACAACGGCGCCTTCGACAACGCGAGCGGCACGGCGGGCATGCTGGCGGTAGCCGAGGCGTTCGTCCGGAGCGGTGTCCGGCCGGCGCGGTCGGTGCTGTTCGTCGGGTTCGGCGCGGAAGAGCACGGCTTGCTGGGCTCCGAGGCGTTTGTCGCGCGGCCGCCGGTGCCGCTCGGACGCATCGCCGCCATGGTTAACCTCGATGCGGTGGCGCTGATCGGCGAGTCGCGCGACCTGGCCGCGCTCGGGTCGGGCGAGTCCTCGCTCGGCGAGGTGTTCCGGGCCGCGGCGGCGGCGGAGGGGTACCGGCTCACTCCGGCTGACGCGCCGGTGCTCGTCGAGGCGGAGCAACAAGACTTCTTCAACCGCTCCGATCAGGCGCCGTTCGCGCGCGCGGGGGTACCGGCACTCTTTCTCTACGGCGCGCCGCACGATTTCGTGGGCGAGCCGGCGGGCTGGGGCAAGGAGCAGCTCGACCACTATCTCCAGCGCCACTACCACCAGCCCTCGGACGAACTAACCCTCGGGCTGGATCCCAGGTTCGGCGTGCGCCCGCTGAGGGTCGTTGCCCGCACGCTGCTTGCGGCCGCGAATCTCCGGACGCAGCCCACCTGGGCGAAGTCGTCGCCCTATCGCGAGGCCGGCGAGCGGCGGGTGGACCGGCAGGGAGTGAGCGGGAAGCAGTGAGCGGTGAGCAGGAGCCGATCGACACATAACCGGGAGATTTTCGCGTGCGTCATACCATTCTTTCCGTGGTCGGGACCTGGTTCCTGCTCACTGCTCACTGCTCACTGCTCACCGCTCAGCAGAGCGCGGCCACGCGCGTCGCCCGGGCGGCGGACGCCGATGTCATCCGCGGCCATCTCATCTACCTGGCGGACGACGCGCTCGAGGGGCGGGCGCCCGGCACCCGCGGCGGCGACCTCGCGGCCAAGTACATCGCCGCGCAGTTCGCCCGTCTCGGGCTGCTGCCCGCCGGCGATGACAGCACCTACCTGCACCGGGTGCCGATCACCTCGCTGGATCCCGCGCCGCAGGCGTCGATCGTCACCGGCGGCAACGAGTGGCGACTCGACTACAAGCAGGACTACGTGATGTGGTCGATGCACGACGACTCGGTCGTGAGCACCGGGGGCGATCTCGTCTTCGCCGGCTATGGCATCGTGGCGCCCGAGTACGGGTGGAACGACTACGAGGGCGCGGACGTGAAGGGCAGGATCGTCGTTGTCCTGGTGAACACGCCGGGCATCCGCGACTCGACGCTCTTCCGCGGCAAGTACATGACGTATTACGGGCGGTGGACGTACAAGATGGAGGAGGCCGAGCGGCAGGGAGCGGCCGGGATCCTGATGGTGCACACGCCGGAGAGCGCCACGTACGGGTGGGCCACGGTGACGGGCTCGTGGACCGGCCCGCAGACCCGGGTGGCACGCAAGGCCGGGCCGCTGACGGTGGCCGGGTGGCTCAGCGAGGCGGCGTCCGACCGGCTGCTCCAACCGCAGGGCGGGCTCGCGAAGCTCGCGGGCGATGCAGCGACAAAGGGCTTCCGCGCCGTTCCCCTCGGCGCGCGCCTCGGCGCCACGGTGCGGAGCTCGATCGCGCGATCCGATACCTACAACGTGCTCGGGCTCCGTCCCGGGCGCGGACCGCGCGCCAAGGAAGCGGTCATGCTGGGCGCGCACTACGATCACCTCGGCTACGGCCCCGCGGTCGACGGCGACTCGCTTTACAACGGCGCTGAAGACAATGCGTCGGGCACCGCCGCGCTCCTGGCCGCGGCGGAAGCGTTCGGCCGAAGCGGCGTGACAACGGGGCGCTCGATCCTGTTCATGGGCTTCGCCGCCGAGGAGTCGGGACTGCTCGGCTCGACAGCGTACGCGGCGCGACCCTCGATGCCGCTCGCCGACCTGGCCGCGGTGCTCAACATGGACGTGATGAACCTGCATGGACGCACCCGCGACATCGCCGCGCTCGGCGTGGACCAGTCGTCGCTCGGGCGCGTGTTCACTGCCGCTGCTCGGGCGGAGGGTCTCCGGGTCAGCGTCAACGAGGACGCACTGATCCGGGGCTCGTTCTTCCGGTCGGACCATTTCCCGCTGGTGCGGGTGGGCGTGCCGGCACTCTCGCTCGAGAGCGGGCTCGACTTCGTGGGCAAGCCCGAGGGCTGGGGTGCCGAACAGGCGAATGAGTACACCGAGAAGCGCTACCACCAGCCCGACGACGAGCTGCTCCCCTGGTTCACTTATGATGGTGCGCTGCAACAGCTTCGGGTCATGCTCCGAACCGCGGTGGCGGTCGCGGACAGCCCGCGTCAGCCGGTGTGGGCCGCGGAATCGGAGTTTCGGGAGGTCGGAGAGAAGCGGGTGCAGTAGCGCTGTCGGCTATCCGCTATCGGCTATCCGCTATCCGCTATCCGCTATCCGCTATCAGCTCGCCACGGCTGTCGCTCGGCTTCGCGCGCGTCAAGCGACGGCGGAACGCGCGGATAGCGGATAGCGGATAGCCTGTCCTCCTACCGCATCTCCAACGGCGAGACTATCTTGCCGCCGTTTTGGCCCCGGCTCACGAGTCCCGCGCCCCGGAGCTTCTCTGGAACTCGTAACCCAGCATCGCGTTCCCCTGGCGTGGCTGGTTCTGCACGGAGGGGAAACGATTCGGTACCGCACCCTCCGGGAGCTGGCCCCGGAGGGTTACGCACCGCCCGAAGCGGTCGCTGGGGCGCATGCCGCCGTGCCGGAGTCGAAGGCAGCCCTCGCCGTGGCCAAGAAGCAGAAGGATACGGGCGTCTGGGGCGGCAACCTCCTCGGTCTGGCGCCGTCGGCTTCTCAGGGCATCAAGGATGTCGGTACGATCGCCCAGTACCGCCGCCTCATCGAGCTGGCCTGTCCGCGGGACGGCCGGCCGGTCAAGCTGACCGATCGTATCCTGTTCCGCCTTCTGACGCGGGACGAGAACCCCGCACTCCTGTTCGAGTTCCAGAAGACGGTCGCGACCGAGCCCGCCGCCGAGGAGTGGATCCGCGGCCTCGTCCGAGAGGCGGCAACGGCTGCGCTGGCGGAGGCCGGCCACGAGGAAGATCCGCGCATCCGCGGCGCCAGCCACCGGATCGCGACGGCGGTCTCCCATTTCCTCCGGAGCCCGATCTCCGAGAAGCCATTCGTGAAGTCGGGCGCCAATCTGGTGCTCCACGCGGAGGCTCATCCACCGAGCTGGTACTCAGTGGCCATGCTCGCCGCGATGCCCAGCCTCCAGCGTGAGCGGGCTGGCTTCACTGAACGGCTCGGGCACTACCTCGCGCAGCCGGCGCCCAAGAAGGCGTTTTCGGTGCAGCTTGGCCGGAAGCTGCTCAAGCCCACCCACCTGCTGCTGGGCGACCCCATCGAGGCGGACAGCAAGGGCACGCCCAAGGATCTTCCGCTCGCCCTGCACTACATCGAGCTGCTGGCGCGAATCGGTGCCCTCCATACCGCGCCGGTGGCTACCAAGGTACTCGCACGGCTGATTCGCGACTGCAACGAAACCGGGGTCTGGAGTCCGAAGGGGCTCCGCACTCAGCCCAAGCCGCTCAACCCGATCACGTATCATTACTACCCGTTGTTGCCTGACCCGAAGACGGCGGAGGGACGTGCGGCCGATGTGACTTTCCGGCTGGCGGTAATTGCAAAGACGCTGGGGTGGGGGCTGGAGTTTGTGTGAGGCGGGCGGCCATCCGCTATCGGCTATCGGCTATCCGATTGTTCCGTAGTGCGCGGCCTCCGATGTCTCTCGACGTTGGAGGAGCCGGCGGTACTTCGTCCCGCGGATAGCGGATAGCGGATGACTCTCAAGTAGTATAGAGTACTACTCACATGCCGGTCATCGATCTCACGCCGTTCGGGTTTACCCCCACTGAGAGCCTCGTCTACGAGGTTCTGCTCCGCAATGGGCCGGGGACCGGGTATGCGATCGCGCGGGCGGCAGGTCTGGCGCGGGCGAACGTCTACAGCGCGTTGGAGGGACTGGTCGCCAAGGGCGCCGCGCGCGCCGACGGCGTGCGCCCGAAGCGGTTCGCCCCCGAGGACACTGGAGTGGTGCTCGCCCGGATTGCGGGCGCGCAGGGGGAGGCGCTTGACCGGCTGAGTGCCGAGCTGGAGGCGCTGGCGGTGCCGGGCGCCCCGAGCGTGGTGGAAGTGGAGTCCCCACGGGCCGCGCTCCAGCTCATTTCGCGCGATGCGGCGCGGGCGACCGCCGGCGTGGCGTTGCTCGCGCCACCCGAGGCGTATCCGCTACTGGCGCCGGCGCTCCGCCGGCCGGCAGGCGCCGGGGTGCCGCTCCGGCTCCTGTCCATGGGACCGGTGCACCTCGACTTCGCGCCCGTAACCGTGGTGACGGCTGCCCTCTCCTGGCCCGGCGCCCCGCTCATCTCCCTGATCGACGACCGGACCGCGGTGCTCGCTGCCCGGCAGGGCAACGACGTCCGCGGCCACTGGAGCACGTCGCCGGTGCTGGTGGCCGCCGCCCGGCTGGTCTTGGATCGTTTCGAAAGCGGCCCGCCTTAGGCTCGCATCGCGGCCCCGATCACTCGCGGCACCTTCAGCCAGCTCCCCTTCTCTTCCAGCGCCGTGATCCGCCGCGTCAACGTGTGCGCGGTGCGGTGCGTCGGGAAGTAGGCCGGCTTGGGCATCATCGTGACGGGATGCCGGAGCACGGCCTTCTCGATGCCCTCGAGCATGGGCGTGTTGTGCACCCAGCCGCTGCCGCTCTGAATGTCGGCGGGCGTCGAGCTCGGATGCGCGCCCCACGGCGGGCTGCCGAACGCAAACAGGTATCCCGCCCACGCGTTCACGCATACCGCACCATAGCGTAGATCCACGATGGCGCGCTCGACCGCCTGTCCGACGGTCGGATCTTTCGCCGCGGCCGGATGCACCACGATACCGGCGGAGAGCGTGCCCCACAGCCGGTCGTTGGCGAACCGCACCGCCTCGCCCAGGAACTGCACCGGATCGCCGGTCGCGAGCTGGGTTTCGTAGATCACCGGGCAGAACGACTCGGTCCGGAACCCGGGCTCATGGCCGTCCGCATCGACGTCGCTGACCAGCACGAACGGCAGCGACCGGTCGGTCGCCGGTCCGATCTCCCGGGCGCCCCTGCGGTCGGCGGCGAACGTCTCCCAGCGATCTTTCGCGCCCGGGTAGTAGGCCGCGCGCTCGCCCGCCGCCGCGAGGGCCGCCTCGAGCGCCTTGAGGAAGGCCTCGCGCTGCGTCCATCCGCGCGGGGTGATGATCACCTTGGCCGCGTTGCAGTTGAACGAGGCGTTGTAGGCGAGCGAAGCCGCCACGTCCTCCGCCTGGTAGGCCAGCTCTTTATCGCTGTATTGGCCCGGCGCCACGATCACCGGCGACACGTTGCCGAGCTCGGCGTACACCGGCTTGGTGATCAGTCGCCGGTTCTGCGCCTTCCGCGCGTCGCGCTCCGGCCCCGGCGGACCCCACACGAGGGCGTCGTAGGTCCGATCGGACCCGGTGAGATGGATCTCGTCCACCCCGTCGTGACGGGCCAGATAACCGCCCTCCGCCGCGCCGCCGTACACCACCGCGAGGAAGTCCTGCCGGATGGCCTCGGCGAACGCCCGCTCGATGAACGGCCCGAGGTACGCGTTCACCGGGTTCATCTTGAGTATGCAGGCGATGCCCTCGTTGAACATCTTCGTGATCACGTCCATGGACGGGATGCCGTTGATGTTGCCCCCGCCGAGCACGAGGGCCACGCGCCCGGTGTGGCTGGGACGCTTGTAGAAGCGGGCCCGCTCGGTCTCCAGCTGCGCGGGCTCGATCCCACGCTGGAAATGGACCTCCACGGTGACGCCCTTGAAGAGCACTCCGTCGATCGGTCCCGCGGGAAACACCCGGGTCGAGAGGCGGCCGTCGATGGTCCGCCGCACCGGTCCGATCGGGGTGTTGCCGCTCTTTTTGACGGCGAGCAGTGCTTCCCGAACGAGCCTGAGCTGCCGCACGACGAACCAGGGTGTGCCCCATTCCTCGCCCTCCCGGGCCGAGCCCGCGGGAATTCCCTTGGCCTCGCAGGCAGCGAGTACGCTCGCCCCGGCGACGCCAAGGTAGCCCGCCTGCATGGACCCGGCGAGCGCGATCCGCTCGTCGAGCGTCAGCCGCGCGAAGCGGCGGGCGCCCTCGCGGAGCCGGGCAACGGTTTCGTCGAGTCGCGCGGGGGTCGTCGGAGCCGGGGCGGGAACCATCCGGGCGGTGGCGCCGGCGGCGAGGATCGCCTGATCGGGCATGGGACCTCCTGAGCGACACGAGAACCAACACGATAATACGGACCGCCGACACGCTTCCGCGGGTTGCCGGGGTCGTCCGGCGCATCTACGTTAGCGCGGCTTCCTCACACGGCGATCAGATCTCCCTCAGAGACACTGGTTTCATGTTGCGACCCGGAGGCGATTATTCGGTCTCGATGGGGGTTGCGACCGCGGCTGCGCTGATCGCGGCGCTGCCGCCGATCGCGGCGCTCATCGGCCTCTACCGGGCGCTGAACGGGCCCGGCAGCGTCGACCGCGCGCTGGACGGGTTCTTTCACCGCCCCTTGATCTGGGTGACCGCGCTGGTGCTCGGCACGGCGGTGCACGAGCTGGTACACGGCCTGGCCTGGGCCGCGGCGGCGCGACGGCCCCTCGGCATCATCCGGTTCGGCATGAACTGGAAGGCGCTGGCGCCCCACGCACAGTGCACGGTTCCCCTCCCGGCATCGGCGTACCGGCTCGGTGCCGCCGCTCCGGGCCTCGTGCTCGGCGTGCTCCCGGCCCTGCTGGGTGCGCTGACCGGGGCCGGCGCCGTCGCCACGTTCGGATGGATCATGATCCTCGGCGCGGGCGGGGACATCGTGGTGTTATGGCTGATCCGGACGCTGCCCGGGCACGAGGCGGTGCAGGACCATCCCACCCGGGCAGGGTGCGTGGCCGGCGGAGATCACGACGTGAGGGGTGAAGCGTAAACGGATGGCGGACGGTGGCGAGTTACGAGTTACGAGTTTCGAGCCTGACGGCGAGTGAAGGCGGGTCCCGAGACTCAACCGCTCAACGGAGCCGCCTCGTAGCTCGTAACCCGTAACCGGTAACTCGCAACTCAGTGGCGGAACCCGGCGGACAAGGGGACCACGTCCCTCGGGTTCTTCTCGTCGCCGAAGAGCAGGCGGCCCTCGCGGAACGTCGCCCCGCGCAGCGTGAGTGCGAGCACCTCGCCCAGCTCGCCCACGAGGTGCATATCCAGCTTTTCACGCACTTCCTTGGGCAGATCCTCGAGATCGGCCTCGTTGTCCTTGGGCAGGATCACGCGCGCGATGCCGGCCCGCACCGCGCCGAGGATCTTCTCCTTCACGCCGCCGATCGGGAGCACCCGGCCGCGCAGGGTGATCTCGCCGGTCATCGCGATGTCGTGCGCAACCGCGCGCCCGCTCATCGCCGAGACGATCGCCGACGCCATCGTCACGCCTGCCGACGGACCATCCTTGGGGATCGCGCCGGCCGGCACGTGGATGTGGATATCGCGGTCGAACATCTCGTCCGGCACCTGGAGCGCCGCCGCGTGTGAGCGGGCATAGGTCCATGCCGCCCGCGCCGACTCTTTCATCACGTCGCCGAGCTGGCCGGTGAGCACCAGCTCGCCCTTGCCCCGCATGGTGCTGGCCTCGACGAACATGATGTCGCCGCCGGTCGGCGTGTAGTACATGCCGGTCGCGACGCCTACCTGATCCTCGCGGGCCGCCTTCTCCGGATGCACCTTGGGCCGCCCGAGCAGGTCGTCGACCATTGCCCGATCGACCGTCACCTGCTCCACTTCCCGCGCGGCGATCCGACGCGCCGCCTTCCGCGCCAGCCGCCCGATCTCGCGTTCGAGCTGCCGGACGCCGGATTCGCGGGTATAGCCGGTGATCACCTCCGACAACGCGTCATCGGTGATGGTGAGCTGCTCGCCGGTGAGCCCGTTCTCCATGAGCTGGCGCGGAATGAGATACCGCCGCGCGATCGCCTGCTTCTCCCGCTCGGTGTACCCGGCGAAATCCACCACCTCCATCCGGTCGATCAAGGGACCCGGAATGTTCTGGATGAAGTTGGCGGTGCAGATGAAGAGCACCTCGCTCAGGTCGAACGGCACCCCCAGGTAGTGGTCCACGAACGAGTCGTTCTGCGCCGGATCGAGCACCTCGAGCAGCGCGCTCGCCGGGTCGCCCTGGAACGACACGCCCAGCTTGTCCACCTCGTCGAGCAGAAACACCGGGTTCTTGGTGCCCGCCTGCTTCATGCCCTGCACGATTCGACCCGGCATCGCCCCGACGTAGGTGCGGCGATGGCCCCGGATGTCGGCTTCGTCCCGCGCGCCGCCGAGCGAGATGCGGACGTACTTCCGTCCCATCGCCCGCGCGATCGACTTCGCGATCGAGGTCTTGCCCACGCCCGGCGGCCCGACGAAGAGCAGGATCGGGCCCTTGGCCTGCTTGTCGTCCTCGTTGCCCGGGGCCGGCTTGTTCGGCTCCGGGACGGTCGCCGTCGCCGCCGGAGAGGTGAGCGGGGGAGCAGAGGAGCCGAGGACCTCGCCCTCGCGGTCGGCGTCACCGGCTGTCGTCTGGGTATCGCCGCTCTTCTGCTCTTCCGCTCCTCTGCTCTTCTCTCTCAGCTGCCGCACCGCAAGGAACTCGAGCACGCGGTCCTTCACGTCACCGAGGGCGTAGTGGTCCTCGTCGAGGATCTGCTCCGCCTGGCGGAGATCGAGATGGTCCTCGGTGCGGGCGTTCCATGGTAACTCCGCGACGTTCTCGAGGAACGTGCGGATGACCTGCGACTCCATGCTCTCCCGCCCGATCCGGGCGAGCCGGCCGAGCTCGCGATCGACCTCCTTCCGGACCTCGGGCGGCAGCTCGAGCTGATCGAGCGCCTGCTTCAGCTCGTCCACCTCGCCGGCCTCCTCGTCCTCGCCCAGCTCCTTGCGGATCTGCTTGAGCTGCTCGCGCAAGAACATCTCGCGCTGCCGCTCGCCCAGCTCCTCCTGGACCTGCGACTTGATGTCCTCCTGGGCGTCGAGCATGCTGATCTGCCGCTGCACGTGTACGAGCACCCGACGAAGCCGCTCCTCGACTGAGAGGGTCTCCAGCAGGGCCTGCCGCTGCGGCGGCGTGATGTCCATGTACCCGGCGACCAGATCGGCGAACTTTCCGGGTTCGTTGACGCCGGCGAGCACCTGCTGGACGACGTCCTCGGGCAGCCCCGACTTCTGGCCGAGCTCGCCTGCGCGGAGCCGCGCTTCACGGTGCAGCCCGAGAAAGGCGGGATCCTCGGGACTCAACGGGAGCATCTCCTCGGCCTCACGGACGATGGCCTGGAGGTACCCGTCCTTCTCGGAGTAATGGATGGCGATGCCGCGGCGCTCGCCATGGAGGAGCAGCTGTACGCCCGACAGGCCGCGTTGCATCTGGCCGATTCGCGCGACGGCGCCGACCGTGTAGAGCACCTCGGGGGTGACGTTGTCGACGTTCTGCCGCTGCGACACGGCGAAGACGAGGCGGTCCGGCGTCGTGAGTGCGGCCTCGATGGCGCGCAGGGTGGCCGGACGCCCGGCGCCGATCGGCGCGGTAACGCCCGGGAACAGTACCACCTCACGAAGCGGCAGGACCGGGAGGGTCAGGCGTTCGCTCATTGCTTCGAAAGCTCCTTGCTCGTGCGTGGCCGGAAGCGGAACGCGTCCGCCATGCACGGATGTCAGACCCGTACTCGAACCCCAGAGGCAGGTGCACCCACCGTGCCATTCGCCCGGTTCGGATCCCTGTTGCAACCAAACAGTTTACGAGCCCGTATCGTTCCCGGGCGAAACGATCTCGGACTCGAAATGTCGGACCGGACTCGCTCGCGCTGCCAGTTTGGCGCGGGAAGGAGATCATGGCTTCGCCGGTTGCCGGAGCGGTTCCGCGCGCGCAGATTCCCTCCCGATCCGTGGAGAACCCCGCCGTCCCTTCCGCCCAATGTCCGGTGACCGCGCCGTCGAACCCGTGAGGCAGCGCACGCGATGAGCGACCCGAACGACCGACCTCTGGCAGCCCGGCTTGGCGATGCGCTGAGCCGCGACTACACGCTGGAGGGGGAGATCGGGCGGGGCGGCATGGGCGTGGTGTACCGGGCGCGCGACGAGCGGCTCCAGCGACGCGTGGCCATCAAGGTCCTTCCGCCGGAGCTCGCGTTCCAGCGGGACATCCGCGAGCGCTTCACACGGGAGGCGCAGACGGCCGCGCGCCTGTCCCACCCGCACATCGTCCCCATTCATACCGTCGGAGAGGTGGCGGGCCTGGTCTACTTCGTCATGGGCTACGTCGATGGCGAATCGGTGGGTGGGCGGCTCAAGCGCCGCAGGCGTCTGCCCGCCGACGAGGTCCGGCGGATCATGGCCGAGACCGCGGATGCCCTCAGCGCCGCCCACGCGGTCGGCGTGATCCACCGGGACATCAAGCCCGACAACATCCTGCTCGAGGGGAGCCGGGGGCGAGTGATGGTGACCGACTTCGGCATCGCGAAGGCGCTTTCGAGCACCTCGGGCGCTACCCTGACCGGCGCCGGCGTCGCGATCGGCACGCCCTCGTTCATGAGCCCGGAACAGGCGGCGGGTGAACGGGAGATCGACGGACGGAGCGACCTCTACAGCCTCGGGATCGTCGGCTACCAGATGCTTACGGGCGAGTTGCCGTTCAGCGCGCCCACCGTGGCCGGGATCCTCATGAAGCAGATCACCGAAGTGGCGCCGGACGTGCGCTCCCTCCGGGTCGACGTGCCGGAAGACCTGGCGCTGGCGGTGGCCCGCTGCCTGGAAAAGGATCCGCAGAACCGCTGGCCCACCGCGGACGGGCTTCGGCGGGCGCTCGAAACCCGGACGGTCACCGGCTACCAGCCGACCGGTCTGGCGTTCAAGGCGGGCCGGCGGGCCGGCGGGTCGGCGGCCGTGGGGACCGCCGGACCGGCGGGCCGGGAAGCGCCGCCGGCGCGGCGGAGTCCCCCGCTCGGCAGGGGTGATCAGTCCGCCCGTCTGCCGGCCCGCCCGCCCGTCCCGCGGGCAGCCCGCCCGTCCCGATCCGACGACACACCCCTTCCGCAGACCGGCGAGCCGGAGATCATCGTCCGCACACGCGCGCAGTTCGCCAAGTGGGCGGCGACCTCGCTCGGCTGCTTCGGGATCAACCTCGCCACGGGCATCGAGACCCCGTGGTTCCTGTTCCCCATGTTCGGTATGGGGATCGGGCTGCTCACCAGTTACGGCAAGGTCTGGCAGGCGGGATACGGCTGGCGCGACGTGCTCACGCGGCCGCCCGCCCCCGACGCCATCGAGACCGCGACGATGATCAAGGGCGGCAAACTGCCGCGGCAGCTCCCGCCTCCCCGGGCGGACGAGTTCGGCGCCGAGCTGGCTACCGTGCTCCAGGCGCACGGCGACCGGGTGGCCATCTACAAGCTGCTCGACCGGCTGCCGGCTTCGGAGCGGCAATTGCTCCCCGAGATCAGCGTCACGGTGGACGGGCTGTACCACCGCGCCTGCGATCTCGCGCGCACGTTGCAGGCAATGGACAGCAATTTCAGCGCGAGCGGCCTGGAGCAGATCGAGGAGCGGCTCGCAGCACTTCGCCGCGAGCCGGACGACGCGGAGCGCGCCCGGCGGCTCGCGCTCCTGGAGAAGCAGCGCCAGACCATCATCGACCTCCAGGGCCGCCGCTCGCAGGTCGCCGGGCACCTGGAGTCCTGCGTGCTCGCGATGCAGAACGTGCGCTTCGATCTGCTCCGGCTCCGCTCGGCTGGAGTGGCCGCCGTGCTGGGCGACCTCACCAACGCGACGCAACAGGCGAAAGCCCTGTCTCGCGACGTGGACCACGCCATCGCCGCGGCCAGCGAGATTCGGGAGGTGATGCGGCCCTGAACAGTGCGGCGGACATTCGGGGTTGACACGATGGGGACCGGGCCCTACCTATGGATTGCCCTTTGACGTGAAGGGGGGACGAGGGTCGGACGCTCAACGCCGGGCCCCGATGAGCGACCACCCGCCCATGAAGACCGCACCCACCCGTTTCCCGACATTCGCTTGATTCGGTAGCTCGGTGACGAGCAAGAGCGGCACGACCGCCAGCCGGGGCGCACCTACCAGACCAGAGGGCGCCCCTTTCAATTGCCGTTCGCCGCTCCGAGCTCGCTGCCCAGGCGGCGCACCTCCCGCACCAGAAGATCGAAGTCCTCGCGTCGGCTCCGGTGATTCGTGATGGCAGCGCGGAGCGCATACCGGCCGCCGAGCAGCGCGTTGGACGGTACGGCGAGACCGCTCTCGTGCAGGCGGAGCAGCAGCTCCTGGTTGAGTGCATCCAATGCCTGATCGCCGAATCCGGCCCCGGCCCAGCGGAAGCACACGACGTTGAGGGCGACCGGCGCCATCAGCTCCAGGTCGGGCGCGGCGCGCACCAGCCCGGCCAGGTAGCGCGCCTGCTCGATGTTCTGTCGCACCAGCCGGGCGTAGCGGTCGATGCCGTGTTCCTTGAGCGACATCCACACCTTCAGCGCCCGGAACCCGCGGGAGAGCTGCAGGCCGTACTCGCTGAGCCAGAGCTCGCCCCCCGCGACGCCGCGCGTGGATCGCGCGAGATAATCGGGAAAGATCGAGAAGGTGCGCCGGTGGGCTTCGGCATCGCGCACCAGCACGCACCCCGCCTCGAAAGGCATGTACATCCATTTGTGGAGGTCGAACGCAACCGAATCGGCACGGGTCATCGCCCGGGTGCGATCGACGTACTCCGGCACCAGTGCGGCCAGCGCGCCGAAGGCGCCGTCGACGTGGAACCAGATGCGCTCGGCCGCGCACAGATCGGCCAGCGCGTCGAGGTCGTCGATAGCTCCGGTGTTTACGGTGCCGAGGTTGCCGACCACGCACACGGGAACCGCGCCAGCCGCGCGGTCTTCCCGTACCATTCGGGTGAGCGCCGCCACGTCCACTCGATACTCCGCGTCGACCGGAGCGAGCCGGAGCGAATCGCTGCCCAGGCCGAGAAGCTCGACGGCCTTCTGCACCGAGCTGTGCGTCTCCCGGGAGCCGTACACCGTGAGCGCGCCCTCCGCGGCGCGGACGCCGCCCCGCCGGACGTCGACACCCGCACCGGTGTGCCGGGCGACCGCGAGTCCGACGAGGTTGGCCATCGAACCGCCGCTCACCAGGAGCCCGCTCGCGCCCATGGGATAGCCGAGCATCTCCTTGCACCAGGCGAGCACCTGCGCCTCGACGTGATTGGCCGCGTGCTCGCCCCCGCCCATGTTCGGGTTCATCGTCGCCGCCAGCATCTCCGCGAGCCCCCCGAGCGCGGTGCCGGTGCCCATCACCCAGGACCAGAACCGGGGGTGGACGTTTCCCATGGGATACGGAAGGACGTGTCGGCGGAAATCCTGATAGGCGCGCTCCGCGCCCTCGGGCGCGCGGGGGAGCGGCACCCGGAGGGCGGACCGGACACTGTCCGGGAGCGGCTGCCAGACGGGGCGGTCGCGCACGTGCTCGAGCCAGTCCAGCATGTCGTCCAGCATGCGGTGGCCTAACCGTCTCAACTCCTGCCAGTCCGCGGGGTCTAGCGTCTCCTCCGGCATCATTCCTCCAGCGGACAGGTCATCAGTCGTCAGCTTTCAGCTACCAGTCACCAGCCCAGTCGGGCCCGCCAATACTGGCCTCCTGGCTGAGGCCGAAGGGCCGTTCATGGCGATGGAGAGCGTCTGGAGGGCCACGCGCAAGATGACCACGCACACCGCGTTCTTCGTCACGCCGGACCAAGGCGACGCGAAAGTCCCGTGCGAATACCTGATCGGCCCGGAACTCCCGAACGCTGGCGCGAGCCGCAAATTCAGGTTCGCTCGTCAGTCGTTGAGGACCGCCAGGTCGAGCTCGCGGAGGCGCTCGGGGTCGGCGAGTATGTCGATTGCGACGACCTTCGCGCGCCTGACCGTGAAGCCGATGACCGAAAACGGTCGTCCACGCCGAGTCACGACGACTCCTGCGGCTCCGTTCACGAGCGCCGGTTGTGCGAGCCAGCCGAGCCCCGAGAAGGTGAACCCCAGCCCGGCTACGGCCGACGCTCCGCGGACCACCCTCGATGCGCCCGGAGGCACGGCACCGCGGTCGAGTCGGAGCACGACGTCCGGGTCGAGCACCGCGAGCAGCGCGTCGAAGTCACCGCCGCGCGAGGCGGCAAGGAAGGCGGCGACAACTTCTCGCTGGCGGCTGAGATCCGCGTCGGGAACCGTGGCCGCTCCCTGCACGCGACGACGTGCCCGGCTCGCGAGCTGCCGTGCGGCGGTCGGGGAGCGCCCCACGATGGGAGCAATCTCTACGAAGGGCACGGCGAACAGGTCGTGGAGCACGAACGCGAGCCGCTCGGCGGGAGCCAGCGTTTCGAGCACCACGAGCAGCGCGAGACCGACCGAGTCGGCCAGCAGCACTTCGTGCTCGGGGTCGAACCCGTCCTCGCGGCTCACGATCGGGTCGGGCACGTGCGCGCCCAGGGGCTCCTCGCGCCGCGACGTGCGCGAGCGCAGCATGTCCAGGCACACGCGCGCGACGACGGTCGTCAGCCATCCGCCGAGGTTCTTCACGCCGCTCGTGTCGGAGCGGCTCAGGTGGAGCAGGACTCCTGCACGGCGTCGTCCGCCTCGCTCAGCGAGCCAAGCATCCGGTAGGCCACCGCCCGCAGGTGACCCCGGTTCTCCTCGAATCGCTACGCCAGCCATTCGTGTTCGTGCATCGGTCACATTCCCTCGACGCGTTCCGTCATAGTAGTGACGAGCGAAACCCAACCGATGTGACAAGGAGATCAACCATGAATCAAGGTATCAGAACATTCATCTATCCCGTCAAAGACATCGCTCGAGCAAAGACGCTCTACAGCACGCTCTTGGGTGTAGAGCCGTATGTTGATGAGGCGTATTATGTTGGCTTTAGAGTTGGCGACCAAGAAATCGGTCTAGATCCCAATGGCCACAACCAAGGAATGACGGGGCCAGTCGGCTACTGGCACGTGGACGACATTAAGAAAAGTCTGCAATTGCTCTTGGACGCCGGCGCGCACGCGCAGCAAGAGGTCAAAGATGTCGGTGGGGGCAAGCTGATCGCGTCGGTAAAAGACGCAGACAGTAACGCCATCGGGCTTGTTCAGTCACCTTAGTTGCAGATCGTTCGCTCCTCAGACGCGCTCTCCGATGGTGATCGTCGCGTCCCGCGGTTGCCCCCCGCGGAGCAGCCGGACGGTGAGGGTGCGGCCGATTTGCTCTCCCTGCAGGACGGCCATCAGCTCCCGTGGCGTGGGCGTGGGGCGCCCCTCGACACCGAGCAGGATGTCCCCGACCAGCAGTCCTCCCCGTTGCGCCGGGCTGTCCGACTCGACCGAGAGTAGCAGCAGCCCGGTGCGCTGACCGGCGGCCGCCTCCTGGTCTGGGGGGAGGAAAACCGGGCGCGGCTCCACCCCCAGGTAGCCGCGGCGCATCCGGCCGTGCGTTGTAAGGATCGCCGCGACGCGCTCGATGGTGGCGCCCGGGATCGTCATGCCGATCCTCCGCCGCAGGCCGACGGTGTGGAGGCCGAGGATGCGTCCTGACGTATCGACCAGCGCTCCCCCCGAGATCCCTGGGAAGAAGCCGACGTCGGTCTGGAGGTAGTGGTCGATCTCGACGCCACCCGGAGTGCGCCAGGCGTCACCGAAGGCGCTGACGATCCCCAGCGTGGCCCGGACGGTCCGCCCCGGCCGTCCCAGCACAATCACCAGATGTCCCACACGGAGGCCGCTGGTGTCGCCACGAGGAGCCGGCGTGAGACCGGAGGCGCCCTCGAGGCGCAGCAGCGCGAGATCGGTCGAGGGATCGCGTCCCACCAGCGTCGCCGGGACGGTGCTGCCGTCCGGCAGTCCGACGCGGATCTCCTCCTCATGCTCCACGGTGTGGCTGGCGGTGATCACGGCGTCGGCGGACCAGACGATGCCGCTGGAGGGGATGCGCCGGCGGGCCTCTACGCGTACGACGCTACGTCCCGCCTCTTCGACGATGGCGGCCAGATCGTTGGACAGGTCAGTCAATGCGCTCACGAGATGCCTCCACGAGAAGGATTTGGGGTGCGCCGCCACTGTATCGCCGGCGCAATCAGCCCACATCGCCCATTCGGCTGGCCCGGACCTAGAAAGATGGCTAGGTCAGAGGATCAGCAACCCCAGGCGGGCCGCGCGGGAGACCGCTTCGGTGCGCGTGCGGGCCCCGAGCTTGCCCATGATCGCCGTGACGTGGAATTTCACGGTGTGCTCGCTGATGGCGAGCCGTTCCGCGATGGCCTTGTTGGGGAGCCCGTCCGCCAGGAGTTGCAGCACCTCGCGCTCTCTCGGGGTGAGATCTTCCACCAGCCCGTCGGCCGGCTGCTCTCTTCCCGGCGCCGCCAGGGCGATTCCGGCGAGGAGGGGATCGACGACGGTCAGGCCCGCAGCCACCGCCGCCAGCGCCGCCGCGAGTTGCCGGGGCTCGGTGTTGCGCAGGAGCGCGCCGCGGGCGCCCATGGCGAATGCCGCGGCGGCGTCATCGGGGCCGGAGAGCAGCACGGTCATGGGCAGATTGAGTTCCCGCGCCTCGGCCAGAAGGTCGAGAGGCCCCTCCCCCTCCCACCCTAGATCCCACAGCATCACGTCCGCTTGCGAGGAATCGATCGCCTCGGCCATGTCCGCGTCGGTCCCTACCTGCCCGGCGACGACGCACTCGGGCTGCTCGGCTAGCAGGGCGGCCAGGCCGGCCCGGGTGATCGGGTCGTCGGCGACGATGAGAACACGTGGCGGGTTCACGGGGTGAGGCCCTGAAGCCCTTGCCTGAGAGGGCCGGCTTACGAGGTCGCCGCCCGCTTTCGCCCGCGGCCGCCCCGCC
>JBOHSY010000185.1:0-1548 GCA_050733355.1 Gemmatimonadales bacterium
CTAGATTCGATGGCATGTACTTCAAACAGATGCTCGACGAGCGCTGCGGCTGCGCGTCCTATCTCCTCGCGTCGCGGCAGTCGCACGAGGCTGTCGTCGTCGACCCGGCGATCAGCACGGATCAGTACGACGTGCTGCTCGCGGAGCGTGACTTCCGGCTCCGCTACGTAATCGACACTCACGTACACGCTGATCACGTGTCGGGCGCGCGCCAGCTCGCCGCCCGGCACGGCGCCGAGCTCTGCCTCCACGAATCGGTGCAGGTCAGGTACCCGTTCCGCGGACTCCGTGACGGGGAGGAGCTCCCGCTCGGGCAGCTCCGGCTCCGGGTCGCGCACACGCCCGGCCACCGCCCGGAACTGATGTCGCTTCTGGTAGTGAACCCGCCGCGGAGCCCCGAGCCGTCGATGGTGCTGACCGGCGATTCGCTGCTGGTGGGTGACGTCGGGCGCCCGGATTTCGGCGGCGGGGACGCCGAGGCCCAGTTCCGCAGCATCACCCGCTTGCTCGAGCTGCCCGACTGGGTGGCGGTCTTTCCGGGCCACTTCGAAGGGCCCTGCGGCAAAGGCATGTGCGGCCGGCCGAGCACGACGATCGGCTTCGAGCGCCACTTCAGCCCGATGCTCCATATGGAGCGGGAGGCGTTCGTGTCCGCGCTGACCCGCGGCATTCCGGCCCGCCCGCTGAACATGACCGCAATCGAGGCGACCAACCGGGGCGCCGCCGACATGCCGTGGGCCATGCTGACCTCGGCGCCGGCGGTAGAGAAGGTCGGGATTGACGCCCTGCAATCATCCGACCGGAACAGCCTGCTGGTGGACGTGCGCGAGCCCGAGGAATACCTGGCCGGACACGTCCCCGGCGCGCTCAACGTGCCGCAGGCCGACCTGGCTTCCCGGCTCCGGGAACTTCCACGCGATCGGCCGCTGAGGATCATCTGTCAGTCCGGAATGCGGTCGCTCCGGTCGGCGCAGTTCCTCAGGCAGGCTGGCTTCACCGACGTCGCCACCGTCACCGGCGGCATGTCGGCGTGGCTCGGCGCGGGCCGGCCGATGGTCACCGGAGAGATGCCGGTCAAGGCGCCGCGGGTCGTGGAGTCGCTCTGGCCGCATGCCGGCGCGATGTCCGCATTTGACCCGGTGCTCTGAGGCCGATGCGCCCCGCCGCCTGTGTCCTCAGCGCTCTTCTGGCCGCGCCGTTGCTCGCTGCGCCCGCGCTCCCCGGCGATCCAGCCGTCTCCCCCGCTGTCGAGCGCATCGTCGCCAACTCGAACCGCCGCCCGGCTGGCCGGCTCCGGAACGGCGTCCTCACGATCAAACTGGAGCTCCGCACCGGACTCTTCCGCCCATACGCCGACGACGGCCAGGGCGTGGTGGTGCAGGCGTTCGGCGAAGCCGGCCGCCCACTCGAGATTCCCGGGCCGCTGATCCGCGTGCCCGAGGGCACGGTCATTCACGCCACCATCAGGAACACGCTGCGTGATTCGACGCTCGTCCTTTACGGCCTCCAGACCCGGCCCGGCAGGATCGAGGACACGATCCAGGTCGC
>JBOHSY010000186.1:0-1738 GCA_050733355.1 Gemmatimonadales bacterium
GGCTCTCGGGGCTACGCGTCATCTCCCGCACCAGCGCGGGCCACTACCGCAACACCGCCAAGCCGCTCAAGGAGATTGGCCGGGAGTTGGGCGCGGCGTACGTGCTGGAGGGCAGCGTGCGCTGGGAGCGGCAGCCCGGCACGCCGGGGCGCGTACGGGTGACACCGCAAGTCATCCGCGTGGCCGACGACAGCCACCTGTGGGCCGACACATACGAGGCCGAACTTGGCCGGATCTTCGACTTGCAGGCCGGAATCGCGGAGCAGGTCGCCAGCGCGCTCGACCTGGCGCTCCGGCCGCCGGAGCGCGCTGGACTGGCGAAGGGAGGCACGGCGGATCCGGAGTCCTACGACTACTACCTCCGCGGCAACGATTACCTCAGCCGCGGCAACACCCGGCTTACCCTTTCAGCCGCCGTCGAACTCTACCAGAAGGCCGTGGCGCGCGATCCGCGGTTCGCGCTCGCATTCGCGCGGCTCTCGACCGCCCACAGCCAGATGTACTGGTACGGTCACGATGAGGCGCCGGCGCGGATCGCGCTTTCGAAGCGCGCCGCCGACTCCGCTCTCGCGCTTGCGCCGGACCTGCCGGAGGCCCGGATCGCGCTCGGCTACTACTACTACCGCGGCTTTCGGGACTACGCGGGCGCGCTCCAGCACTTCGAGGCGGCCCGCCGCCGCCAGCCCAACAACGGCGACCTGCTCGCCGGGATCGGGTTCGTTCAGCGGCGTCGCGGCCTGTGGGACGAAGCGATCGCGGCGTTTTCCGAGGCCGCGCGCTCCGACCCGCGCTCCAACCTCCGGGCGTTCGATCTGGGGTCCTCGCTCAGCTCCGTCGGGCGCTTCGCCGAGGCCGAGCGCGAGCTCGAGCGAGCGATCACACTGGGGCCCGACTGGGGCAGTCCTTACGCCCAAAAAGCGCAGGTTTACCTCGCCTGGCGAGGCGACCTCACCGCGGCGCGCGCCGTGCTCAAGCAAGCGGTGAGCCGCATGGGGCTCGGGCAATTCACCCCGGGCCTGGTCTCCAACGACCAGACCGCCCACACCCTGTTCACTTCGGACAGCACCTCGGGGCCGGTGGTGGACGCACTCACGCTGAGCGGCTTCACGGGTGACACGCTCCGGTATTACTTCCTCAAGGCCGAGAGCGCGCGGTTCCGCCGGCTTGCAGCGATGGAGCGGGCTTACGCCGACTCGCTCCGCGCCCTGATCCAGGCCCGGCTGCGCAGTCGACCCGACGACCCCTACCACCACAGTTGGCTCGGGCTCGCCTATGCCGCCCTCGGCCGGAAGACAGACGCGATCCGCGCCGGGCGCCGGGCGGTCGAAGTGATGCCGCCCTCGCGGGATGCGCTGCAAAGTCCCTACTTTGCCGTGGCCCTCGCCCAGACGTACATGATGGTGGACGAGCCGGATCTCGCGATCGCGACGCTCGAGCCGATGCTGGCGATCCCGTCACCCATCACGCGCGCGGCGCTCCGGGCTGACCCGCGGTGGGCCCCCCTCCGGGAGCACCCGCGGTTCAAGAAGCTGGTCGCGGAGATGGGCGCCAACGGAGTGACGCGACCGCCCTGAGCGGGTGACGAAGCAGGTCGAGACCGACGTGCTCACCGACGAAGGCCGCAGCCTTGCGGCGGCGCTGGCCGACCGCTACACGCTCGAGGACTTGCTGGGCCGGGGCTCGGCGGCGACGGTCTGGCTGGCCCGCGACCTCCGGCACGATCGCCCGGTGGCGCTCA
>JBOHSY010000187.1:0-19806 GCA_050733355.1 Gemmatimonadales bacterium
TGAGCGCCACCGGGCGATCGTGCCGGAGGTCGCGGGCCAGCCAGACCGTCGCCGCCGAGCCCCGGCCCAGCAAGTCCTCGAGCGTGTAGCGGTCGGCCAGCGCCGCCGCAAGGCTGCGGCCTTCGTCCGTGAGCACGTCGGTCTCGACCTGCCTCGTTACCCGCCCAGGGCGGAATCGCCCTGGGTTCCCCGAAGATACCGCTCGAGCGCGGCCTCAGCGGCCGGGTGGAGCGCGGCGTAACCGCGCGCGTCACTCCGTTGGCGCCCCGATCTCCGCGACCAGCTTCCTGAACCGCGGATGCTCCCGGATCGGGGCCCAGACCGGATCGGCTCGGAGCGCGGCCGTGGTGATTGGCGATGGGATGTCGAGCAACGGGGCGAGCGTCTCCGCCGCGCGCTCCGGCTCGCCCGCCATCGCATAGATCCGGGCCAACGCAGCGGCAACGTACGGTCCGGCCAGCGCGTCGCGCGACACCGGCAGCAACTCGACTGAGCGCCGACCGGCCCGGATCGCCTCGGCCTTCCGACCCAGCGCGGCGTAGACCAGCCCGAGCCAGCTGAGGTGATAGGGATCGTCGGGGGCGTCCCGGAGGCGACCTTCGAGCAGCGCGCGGGCGGAATCGGCGTACGCGCGCTCCATCGCTGCCCGCCGCCGGAAGCCTGCGCTCTCGGCCTTGAGGAAGTAGTAGCGGAGGGTGTCACCGCCGAAGCCCTCCAGCGTGAGGGCGTCGAGCGCCGGAGCGAACGCGCTGTCCGACGTGAGGACGCTGCTCACTGTCTGGTCATTCGCGCGGATGGCCGGCCCGAGCTGCGCCAGACTCATGCGGTCCAGCGCCTGCCTGAGCGACGCGCGCGCGCGACCGAGGTCGCCGTGCCACGCCAGGTAGAGCTGCGCCTTCTCCGCGTAGGGATTGGCCCACTCGGGCGCCAGGGCGATCGCGCGATCGAGCTGGCGCTCCGCTTCCGGGTACCGGTGCATCATGCTGAGCGCGCTGCCGAGATCGAACGCCCGCAGGTTGGACCGGGGGTTGTAGCGCAGCACCTCCTCGAACCCGGCGATGGCCCGATCCCAGTTGCCCCGGCGCCGTTCGACCGCCGCGATGCCGGCAAGCACCAGCTCGTTGCTCGGCTGGCCCCGCCGGGCGACGTTGAAGTGCCGGAGCGCCTGCCCGTAATCGCGAAAGCCGCGGTAGTAGTAGTACCCAAGGGCCATCAGCCCCTCGGGGAGGTCAGGCACGAGCGCGAGCGCGGAGTCCGCCGCCGCCTTGGCGAGGGCCAGGCGGGCCTCCGTCCGGTCGTAGCCGAGCCAGTAGGTCTGCATCTGCGCGAGGGCGAGCCGGGCGAAGGCCAGGGCGAACCCCGGGTCGCGCGCCACGGCCTTTTCGTACAGCTCGCCGGCCGCCTGAACGGGGGCCCGCCCGTATCCGCGCGACAGGTACTCGGTACCGCGGAGATAGTAGTCGTACGCCTCGGGATCGCTCGTGCCGCCCCCGGTCAGCGCGGCGCGCTCGGGAGGCTGCAAGGCCAGGTCGAGCGCGCCGGCGACCTGCTCGGCGATGCCCGCCTGCAACGCGAAGATCCGGGTGAGCTCCGCGTCGTAGGTCTCCGTCCAGAGGTGACTGTCGTCGCGTACCCGGATGAGCTGCGGCGTCACCCGCACGCGCCCCGGCGCACCGGGCTGCCGCTCCCAGCGCACGCTCCCCTCCAGTACGTACGCCGCACCCAACTCCCGGCCGATCTCCTTGAGCGGCTTCGTGGCGCTGCGGTACTGATCGGCGCTGGTGCGGGAGATGACCCGGAGTCCCGAGAGTCCCGCAAGCCGGCTGGTGATCTCCTCTGTGAGCCCGTCCGCGAAATACTGGTCCTCCGGCGGGCCGAGGTTCTGTAACGGGAGGATGGCGAGCACAGGGACCGCCGGCGGGCTGGCCGGCGGGCGGACGGGCCGCTTCCAGAGCAGCACTGCACCGACGAGGCCGAGCGCGGCGAGCGCCGCGGCAATCGCGAGAGGCGTTCGCCAGCGGGGGCCGGTCCATTCCCATGGCCGCCCTGCCTCCCCGCCGTCCGTCAGTGCTTCCGCGAACTCAGCGGCTGAGGCGAAACGTTCCCGCGGTCGTCGTGCTAGCGCGCGCAGCAGGGCCGCGTCAATCGTTCTCGACAGGTCCGGCTTGAGCGCCCGGGCCGAGGGAGGCGGCTCCAGCAGACGCCGCGTCATCACCACCTGCGCGCTGTCGCCCCCGAACGGCGGCTGGCCGGTCAGCGCCTCGAACACAACCGTCGCCAGCGCATAGACGTCGGTGCGGGCGTCCACGGCGCCCTCGCCACTCGCCTGCTCCGGGCTCATGTAGAGCGGCGTGCCCACGACCACGCCGGCCCCGGTTACCGACGGTTTCGTGGCGGAGTCGATGGCGCGCGCCAGACCGAAATCCGCCAGCAGCGCATGCCCCTCGGCCGAGAGCATGATGTTCTCCGGTTTGATGTCCCGGTGCAGAACGCCCTCGGCGTGGGCGTAGGTGAGCGCGCCCGCGAGCTCGACCGCGAGCTGCGTCGCCTCCGAAACACTCAGCGGCGCGCGCTCGAGCCGGTCGCGCAGCGATCCACCCTCGACGAACGGCATGCTGTACCACAGCCGGCCCGCCGCGGTCCCCGAGTCGAACAGCGGGAGGATGTGGGGGTGCTGCAGCCGAGCGACCGTGAGGATCTCGCGCTGAAAGCGCTCCGCGCCGAGCGTCTCGCCCACCTCGGCAGAGAGCACCTTGAGCGCGACGCGGCGGCCGTGCCGGCGGTCGAGGGCGAGGAGCACGGTCGCGGAGGAGCCGTGCCCGAGCACCTCTTCGACGACGTATCGCTCGCCGAGCCCGGCGGCGATCTGATCGGCCTCACTGGCGGCCATGAGGGCGGGGTGGGAGTGAGCGAAAGGTAGCGCGGGTGCGCCGCGCGTGCCCCGGCCGGTGCCGAGAGGATAGGAGGATGGACGGCTGGTGCGGAGCTCTATTGCGGGGCGGGCCTGCGATGAGTCCGCCCCGGGTTCGCGTCACGGCCGCGCGTATACGATCTCGCGCTGCCAGATCTCGATCCAGACGCGGAGCGGGGACTCGAACTTCGCCACGTTCCGGGGATCGCTGGTGATGCCCATGGTATCCTCCCTTTGCAGGCTCTAACGCCAGGTTCACCGTTTTGGTGCCAGGTCGGGCACGCCGACGCTCCGGCACATCGAGCACGACGCCAATGGTACGCCGGGCGGTCACGCACGGATCACCGGGGGATCACCGGAGACAGAAGAGCAGAAGGGCAGGGCCGCTCTTCGGCTCGTCTGTCTTCCGCTCTTCTGCTCATCCCTACAACGGCAGGCGCCCGGAGCGGCCTGACTGCGGCCGACCCGGGCGGTGTTGCGGGAGGAGGGAGCGGGGGCGGTGGTGCGGATCTGCTTTGCGCGAGCCTTAGCTCCCGACGTACGGCTGCCAGTCGCCGGTCACGAGGGCCGTGGTCTGGCCCGCGGTGATCTGGATGTTGGCGTGAATCTGCTTCGCGTACGTGTAGAGCAGCAAATTGCTCGCCGAGAGACGCACGTCGTAGCAGCCGGGCGCCAGCGACCAGTGGCCGGTCTCCCCTGTCTGCAGCAAGCCGCCGACGCCGTCGTTCGGATCGAGCAGCAGGTCCGAGCCGAAGTCCGTGGTGCCGCACGCGCGGGTCTTGATGAACCACACCGTGACCGACGTCGGGTTCGAGACTTCCAGCGTACCGACGCTGGGGTTGACCGGTCCCGAGGGGGCCGACGGGCCGGACGGGTCCGTGGGATCGGAAGGAGCGGACGGACCGGACGGACCGGACGGGCCGGATGGGCCGCTGGGGCCGGTCGCATCGCTGCCACCGCCGCAGGCGGCGGCAGCGAGGGAGAACATTACGAGAGCCGCGTTGAAGAACCGACGAGCCGACATTGTTACCTCCGTGTGAGTCGTTCCACCGTTGTCCGTGAGCACCGTGTCCAACACGGCGGCAACGATACGGAGCCCTCTCACCCCGCCCTCACCGGGGTATCACCTGGCTGGTCCCGCCAGTCACCGGGGCCAGGACCCCGGAAAACCGGGGGGAAGGACGACGCCCGGAGCGGCAGGAGTGCCGCTCCGGGCGTCAGCGGGGCGGGACCGACTCTCGGCGAGCCGCTCAGCGGCCTCCGCCCTGGGTCAGCGCGCGGAATCGCGGGTCACTGCGGAGTGGAGCCCAGCGCGGGTCCGCGCGCAGCAGCTCACGGGTGATCGGCGACGGGATCTCGAGCAGGGCCGCAAGCGTCGCCACGGCGCGGTTCGGCAGGCCGGCGAGCATGTACGTTCGGGCCAGCGCCGCGGCGACATACGGCCCGGCCAGAGCGTCGCGGGACGGCGGCAGCAGCTCGACCGAGCGTTCGCCGGCGCGGATTGCCTCCGCCGGGCGGCCGAGCACCGCGTACGCGATGCCCAGCCAGCTCAACAGGTAGGGAGCATCGGGCGTCGCGCGAAGCCGGGCCTCCAGCACCCGCCGTAGCGAGTCGGCGTAGGCCCGCGCGGCGGCGGGCCGGTTCTGGAACCCCGCGTGCTCGGCCTTGATGAAGTAGTACCGGATGCTGTCGCCCTTGAACTGGGGCAGCGTGAGCGTCGACGAGCGGGGCGGACGCGCTGTCGGAGGTGAACACGCTGCCGATGGTCTGGTCGTTGGTCGCGAGCGACGGACCGACCGGCCCGATCCCGGTGCGCGACAGCGCCTCGCCGAGCGCCGCACGGGCGGCGGCGAGGTCGCCGCGCCACGCGAGGTAGGTCTGGGCCTTCTCGGCGTACGGCTGCGGCCAGTCGGGCGCGAGGGTGATCGACCGGTCGAGGGCTTCCTCGGCTTCGGCGAAACGGCGCACCATGTTGAGCGAGCTGCCCACGTCGTACGCCCGGATGTTGGATCGGGGATCGTAGCGGAGCGCCTCGGCGTACCCGGCGATCGCGGCGTCCCAGTTGCCGCGGCGGCGCTCGACCGCCGCGATCGCCGCGAGCAGCTCCGCGGTAGCCGGGTGATGGCGCCGGGCCGCCTCGAAGTGCTGCAGAGCCCGCTCATAGTCTCGGAATCCGCGGTAGTGATAGTAGCCCAGCGCGATCTGCGCCTCGGGGAGGTCGGGCGCGAGCACAGCGGCCGACTCCGCCGCCGCCTTGGCCAGCGCGAGCCGGTCCTCCGTGCGGTCGTGGCCGAACCAGTAGGTCTGGATGTGTGCATTGGCGAGCCGGGCGAATGCCAGCGCGAACCGCGGATCGCGCTGGACGGCCTGCTCGTAGAGCTGACACGCCGATGCGAGCGTGGTCTGGCCGTATCCCCGGGCGAGGTAGTCGTTGCCGCGGAGATACAGATCGTACGCGTCCGCGTCCGCGGTGCCCCCGATGGCGATCGCCTCCCGCTCCGGCGTGCCGAGCGCGACGTCGAGCGCGGCCGTGACCTGCTCGGCAATGCTGGTCTGCACCTCGAACACGCGTACCAGCTCGGCGTCGTACCGGGTTGTCCAGAGATGGCCGTCGTCGGCCACCCGGATCAACTGCGGTGTGACCCGAAGACGCCCCGGTTCCCCGGGCGCGCGGTCCCAGCGCACGCTTCCCTCGAGCACGTACCCGGCGCCGAGCTCCGCGCCGATCTCCCTGAGGTTCTTCGCGGAGTTGCGATACTGGTCGGCGCTGGTGCGTGAGATGACCTGGAGCCCGGCGACGCCCGCCAGGCGACTCGTGATCTCCTCGGTGAGCCCGTCGGCAAAGTACTGGTCCTCGGCGGGGCCGAGATTCTTGAAGGGAAGGACGGCGATACCGGCGGGGCCGGGATGAGCCGAGGAGCAGAAGAGCGGAGGAGCCGATGACGCACGCCGAGTACCAGAGCCGCGGTGAGCAGGGCAGCGATGCCTGCCTTCCACCACCATCTGCTTTTCCGCTCTTCTGCTCCTCCGCTCTTCCGCGGGTTAGTCAGCGCTGCCGCGAACTCCGCCGCCGTAGCGAAGCGCTCGGCCGGGTCACGGGCCAGGGCCCGGAGCAGGATGGCATCGAGCGCCTTCGGCAGCTCCGGCCGGCGGACGCGGGCCGACGGCGGCGACTCCAGAATCCGCCGGGTCATGACGAGTCGAGCGCTGTCCCCTTCGAACGGAGTCGCGCCGGCGAGCATCTCGTAGGCCACCGTCGCGAGCGCGTACACGTCGGCGCGTGCGTCCACCTGACTGTCGCCGAGCGCCTGTTCCGGGCTCATGTACAGCGGTGTCCCCACGACGATGCCCGCGCCGGTGGTCGAGGGCCCGGTCGCGTCTTCGGCGGCGCGCGCCAGGCCGAAATCGGCGACCAGGGCATGCCCCTCCGGCGAGAGCATGATGTTCTCGGGCTTGATGTCGCGGTGGATCACGCCTCCGTCGTGCGCGTAGGTGAGCGCATCGGCCACCTCCCGCACGAGCTGCGTCGTCACGGCCACGCTCATCTGCCCTTCGCGAGTGAGACGGTCCCGCAGCGACCCGCTCTCCACGAACGGCATGGTGTACCACAGCCGGCCTGCGGCGGTGCCGGAATCGAAGAGCGGGAGGATGTTGGGGTGCTGAAGCCGGGCGACCGTGAGGATCTCACGCTGGAATCGCTCGACGCCGAGCGTTTCGCCCACCGCGGCCGACAGCGCCTTCAACGCCACGCGCCGATGATGCCGTGCGTCCACCGCCAGAAACACCGTCGCGGACGTGCCGTGACCGAGCACTTCCACGATGGCGTAGCGGCCGACAAGCTCGGCGCCGATTGCCTCGGCTTCGGTTACGGCCATCGGAACGGGTGACGGGTTGCTCTAACCTAGCGCCCCGGCGCGGGGATGACAGGTTGCCGGAGTCAGGCGGGAGCAGCGGCGCAACGCGGATGACGCGGGCTACTCCTCGGCGCTGTCGAAGCACGAGTCGGGCGCCGGTGCGGGCCGGAACGAGACGCGCCGCGTCGAGATCGCCCGGGTGACCTTCAGCTGCGGCCCCTCCGGGACGGACACGATCGCGATGCCCTGAATCGGTGAATCGCTCGCGATGGGGCCGACCAGGGTCGCGGCCCCGGTGGCGAGGTCGATCGTGTGCAGCTTCGAGCCGTCCGCCTCGGTCAGCGCTGCGTACGCCGTCCCGTCGTTGGCGATGTCGAACCCGACGCAAAGCGTGGTGGTCGTGCCGAGCGACCCGACCGTCGCGAGGGCCCCGAGCGCCGGCTCCGGCATCCGCACGAGCACATCCTTGTTGGCCTCGATGCCGAACAGGTGGCCGTCGGAGGGCCGCATCGCCGTGCCCGCGACGCCGGGATTCCGACCTGCGTTGAAGTCGAAGCCGGAGAACGCCAGCGGCGCGTCCACGCTCACGAGTTGGCCGGTCGATGCGCTCAGGACGACGCTCTGGTCGCTTTTCACGCCGTGGATGCGCACCTGATCCGCCTCCGCGTCAATCGCGATCCCGAAGTGGGTGCCGGAGATCTCCGGGTGGAACGGCTCGCCGACCGGCGTCGCTACTCCGGACAGCGTGTCGATGACATAGAGCCGGCTGTCGGTGCCAACCCCGTAGAGCCCCTGAGGGCCGTCGTCTCCGCGGAAGTCGATCGAGACGATGCGATGACCCGTCCCGAGTCCGGTAATCGTGATCCGGCGCGCCAGCGTGTCAGGGCTGCCGGTGCCGAACAGCATGAGACGGTTCTCGAGATCCACGGCGAAGATCGGGCGGCCTTCAAGCACGGGGTCCTGCGCCGGCGGTTCGGCTGGCGCCGGCGGCTGCGGATCGCCCGGGGCTGGATCACCCGGCCCGATGAGGTCAGCGCTGCTCCCGCCGCACCCGGCGGCGAGAGCGGCGAGCATCAGTGCGATCAGTCGGTTCGACATCGGGTCCTCCCGGCGCGAGCAGTGGGCGGGCGCATCGAGGCGGTTCTACTGAATGAGCGGGAAGGCGTCGATCGTCACTGTCACCGACTGGCCGGCCTGCACCTGCACGTCGTTCGCGTAGAAGTAGTCGAGCCCCGACTCCGACGGAGTGACCCGTACGTCGTAGCAGCCCGCATCCAGGTCCCAGCTCCCGGTCTCGCCGGCGTACATGACGAGGCCGGCGCCATTGTTCGGAGCGTTCAGGAGGTCCGAGCTCCAGGCGCCTGAGCTGTTGCAGGCGCGGACCCGGATGAAGAGGCCCGATCCGGTGGGGGCAGCGTTGGTGACGACCAGCGTGCCCTTGCTCTGGCTGGGGGACGGACTGGACGGACCGGTCGCGTCGTCACCACCACCACATGCCGCAGCCGCGACGGCGAACGTCACCAGAGCCGAGTTGAAGACACCGCGAGCGGACATCGTGACCTCCCGAGAGTGGCTTGCACCGTACCTGCGACTTCCGAGGCCGAGGACCTCGCCGACCACGCCGCAACAGTACGGAGGCCCGTCACGGCGATCTCACCCGACCGTCACCCAGCGCTCACCACCACCGGAAACTCCCCTGTGGCACGGCCCACGGCGCGCCGCATCACCCGCGCGACGAGCAGGTACGCCTCCGCCCACGCCGCCCGCGTCTCCTCGTCGAACGCCGGCCCGAGCTCCCGCTCCAAAGTCCAGAGCAGGGCGGCGCCCACGCTCCCGTAGTCGGTGTCCCGCACGCCGTAGGCGGCGTGGCGGGTGCCGAGGCGCGCGACTTCCCCGATGAGCGCCTCCGGCTGATCGAGCAGTTGGACGATCTGGTGGAGCATGCGCATGAGCTTGCAGCCCTGGTGGGCCAGATCCGTCGTGCGGAAGAGGCTGCGGCAATCGGGATTCAACTCGAACAACCGGTCGTAGAACGCGGCCGCGGCGGCGGGCGCCGGCGGGGCGAAGCGGCGCCAGCTCTGCCGCACGAGATGGATCTGTTGGGGGGTCATGGAAGTGAGCAGTGAGCAGTGAGCGGAGAGCAGTGAGAAGTCAGAGATGAGAGGTGAGAGGTGAGAAGTGAGAGGTGAGAGGTGGACGCGCCCATAAGCGCGGTGAGAGGTGGACGCGCCCATAAGCGCGCCCCGACCGCTCACCGCTTACCTCTCACGTCTCACCTCTCACCTGGTACCGGCTCGGGCTGGCAGTGAACGACCCGCGCACCCGGAGCTCGCGATCTTCACGATCCGGCTCCGCCGCGAGAAATCCCACCGCATTCATCTCGAAACGGCCGGCCATGTGACGGAGGCTCGAGCTCGTGATCACGACCCTGCCGCTCCGGGCCCGGAAGACGCCGGTGGGGCGCTCGATCGAGCCGGTCACGACAAAGGCCTGGATGCCGTCCCGGGCGGGCTCCTCGGTGATGCGATACTCGCCGGCCCACGGCCGGGTCCCGTCCCACCGGGTCAGCACCACCGCGCCGTTCTCCGCCCGGGCGCCCAGAGTGATGACGAACGGCCCGTCGTGGCTGCCGCGTGCCTGGCCGAACTCCGCGCTCCCGTGCAGGGTAGCCGTCGCCGCACCGCGGAGCTCCGCAACGTAGCTGGCCGGCGCTTCGGGCATCGCCACTGCCGTCGCCGAAAGCAGGAGCGCGGCACCCACCCAGTAGGTCGATTCGCCGATCATGGTCTTATCCTCCGCTCGCCAGGTAGATATTGTTCGCCGGTCCGGGTGCGACCGGCTCATTCACTGGCGGCAATGATACGGGACGGAATCACGCCCCGATCACCTCGCTATCACCTATCGCAACTTGTTGTATCTCCAGACGTTCGGGCGTCTCGCCGTGACGGCTGACGGCCAGTCCCTGGCGGGTGCCGCGTCCCAGCCGCGCCGGCTGGCGCTGCTTGCCATGCTGGCCTGCGCCGGCGATCGCGGGCTCACCCGCGAGAAGCTGCTCGCGTTCTTCTGGCCCGACGCCGACGAGGAGCGTGGACGCCGGGGGCTGAGCCAGGCGGTGTACGCGCTGCGACAGGACCTGGGCAATGAGGAGGTGATCGCCGGCAGCAAGGAGCTGCGGCTGAACGCCGACGTGCTTCGCAGCGATGTGGGCGAGTTCGCCGCGGCGGCGAGTGGGGCACAGTGGGAGCGGGCGGTCGGCCTGTACGCGGGACCGTTTCTGGACGGCTTCCATCTTCCCAGCGCGCCCGAGTTCGAGCGCTGGGCCGAGGAGCAGCGCGCGAGCTTCGCCCGGGAGTACACGCAGGCGCTCGAGCGGCTCGCGCGGGCGGCGACCGGACGCGGCGAGTACCTCGCATCGGTGGGGTGGTGGCGGAAGCTCGCGGCGCAGGATCCGCTGAACGCCCGGGTGGCCACCGGGCTGATGCAGGCGCTCGTCGCTTCGGGAGACCGGAACGGCGCGCTCCAGCACGCCCGGATCTACGAGGCGCTGGTCGAGCAGGAGCTGAACCTGCCGCCCGATCGCGAGGTCGTGGCGCTGGCCGAGCGGATTCGCACCGAGCCGGTCCCGGCGCCTGTCCAGCCTGCACCGGCGGCACTGGCGCAGCCATCCTCGCCGCCGCCGTCCCCGCCGCCGCCGCCGATCGCGGTCGCCGACCCGCCCGCGCCGAAGGCGGCGCCGACGCGGGAACCCGAGCCCGGCGTCCGGTCGACGCTCCCGGTGTCCCTGCGCGAGGCGGCGTCCCGCTTCCTTCAATACCACCCGAGCGGCAAGGTACGGACGACCGCGGAGTGGCTGGCCGTGCTCGCGGGCCAGCGCGGGGCGCGGCCGGTGGCCTGGTGGCGCCAGCGCGCCACCTGGATCGGCATCGCGGCCGCCGCCGTGGTCGCCGCCGTGGCCGCTGCGTTGCTTGTTGGACGGCGGGGCGAGACGCTGGTGCCGGGCGCCACCCAGCGGGTCGCCTTCGACGGCGCGCTCGAGCTCGACCCCGCGATCTCACCCGACGGACGGGTCGTCGCGTACGCCTCCGACGGCAGCGGCGACATGCGGTTGTATGTCCGGCAAATCGCGGGTGGGCGACCGGTGGCGATCACCCAGAGCCTGGCGGGCTACCATCGCTGGCCGCGCTGGTCGCCCGATGGCGCGCGGATCGCCTTCAACGCCGACCGGTCGATCTACGTCGTGCCCGCGCTTGGCGGTACCCCGCAGCCGCTCGTCCGCGCGCCGGGCGGAACCGGATGGGTGGGACACCCCGCCTGGTCACCCGACGGCCGCGAGCTCGCCTACGTGCAGAATGACACGATGTTCGCGACCGAGGTCGCCTCCGGGGCGCGACGGATGATCACCGATACCGCGGCATTCTCGCCGGCGTGGTCGCCCGATGGAGACTGGATCGCGTTCGCCAGCGGCAATGCCGCGTTCGTGTTCGGAGCCACCAGTTACGGCAGTCCGCTCAACCTCGGCAACGTCGCGCCGAGCTCGATCTGGATCGTGCCGGCCAAGGGCGGAGCCCCGGTGCGGGTGACCGATGACGCGGCGCTCAACGTGAGCCCCGCCTGGCTGCCCGACGGCCGCAGCGTGCTGTTCGTCTCCGATCGTAGCGGGAGCCGCGACATCTACCGCGCGGTGCTCGATCCATCGGGCCGGCCGGTCGGCGCCGCGGAGCAGCTCACCACTGGACTCGACGCGCAGACGATCAGTGTGTCGGCCGATGGGGCCCGGCTCGCATACTCGGTGTTCCAACACACCGCGAACGTCTGGTCGGCCGAGGCGGGACCGGACCGACCGGTGTCGGTAGCGGAGGCGCGCCCGCTCACGAGCGGCGGGCAGATCATCGAGGGGCTGGCGCTGTCACCGGACGCCGCGTGGCTGGCCTACGACACGGACCTGGCCGGCAACCAGGACATCTACAGGCTTCCGCTCGGCGGCGGCGACGCGGTGCAACTGACGAGTGATCCGCGCAACGACTTCGTGTCGTCCTGGTCGCCCGACGGCAGAGAGATCGCGTTCTACTCGTTCCGGCGGGGCACCCGTCGAGTGCAGGTCATGCCGGTCGACGGGGGTCGGTCCACCGAGGTGGCCGAGACGCCGTCGAACCAGCGGTCGCCGGACTGGTCGCCTGATGGGCGGATGCTCACGTTCTCCGCGGGCGAGCCGGGGGAGCACCAGATCTACCTGACGACGAGAGGCGCCGACTCGAGCTGGGGAGCCCCGCGCCAGCTCACCAGCCGCCCCGACGGCCGTGCGGGGTCGCCCCGGTGGGCGCCGGACGGGCGGCAGATCGCGTTCAAGGATGACGAGGGAATCTGGGTGGTGTCGCCGGAAGGCGGTGAACCCAGGGTGCTGGTCCGCTACGCCGCGCCGGCGGAGCCGAGGGCCGAAGTGCTCCAGTGGAGCCGCGACGGCCGGACGCTCTTCTACAAGGCGTTCGATCCGTCGGGGCGGTCGGTGATCGCCGCGGTGCCGGCCGCCGGCGGGACCGCGCGCGAGGTCGTCCGGTTCGATGACCCGCTCCGCCAGTCCACCCGTCCGGAGTTCGCGACGGACGGGCAGCGTTTCTTCTTCACTATCGGGACCCGCACCAGCGACATCTGGGAGATGAGGCTCGACCGGCGCTGACGCGGAAAGGGGAGCGTCGTCCGCTCCCCTCCGCTTTCACTCTTCGCCGCAGCAGCGGCGTCTCAGCTGGCCGACACGAGCCGGCTGGACTCCCGGTGCATGACCACGCGTCCGCTCGTGATCTCCGGCGGGCTCAACCGGGCGATATGGGCATAGCGCGTGACCGCGTCAGCGGCGAGCCGGGTGGAGGCCGCGATCCCTTCCTCGGTCTCGAACAGGCTCACCGTCGCGAGACCCCTCGACCCGGTGTCGAGCACGAAATACCCGTCGAAACCCGGCAGATCACTGACCCTGGGGAGAAAGTCCTCTCGAATGATGTCAAGCAGCTGCTGCTTGGCGCCCGCGTCGGCATCGGGCGTCAGGATCTCGTACCGCCGTATGGTCGCGTACATGGTGCCTCCGGTACCTGCCGGCAGTGCCTCCCAGCCGGTTTCGCGATTGGCTCCGCCCGGCGCGTGCGCGAGCCGTGGAGCGCCGGGCATCAAGGCATCTGGGGGGTGCCACACTATACGCGGGGGCCCGAGCCCGTCAAGCCGGGTCGCGCTGCCATGACGCGATGCCGTGCCACACCTCGCGCGTCGCCCGCACGCCAGCGGGGAACCGGGCCATGAACTCGCTGCGAAGGCGCGCGGTGTGCTCGGCGAGATAGCGCTCGAGGTCGGCGCGCGTCGCCGCCTCGTAGCGCGTGCGAAGCCCGCCGGCCTCGGTGCGCTCCAGCCGTATCGCGGCGAAGCAGCCGGTGGCCAGAATCGCCGGGATGTGATGCGCCCTGAGCTCGAGCTCGACCGCGGCGGTCAGCCCGGGCTCGACCTCGAGCGTCACCTCGTAGGCAACCGGGCCAGCCCGACTCGTCACTCCGAACTCGTCACTCGTCACTGGAAGGGCGGCTCCGCCTGGTGGACGGGGTCGTCGAGCAGGATCGCCTGGACGTCGGCGCCGGCGGGAGTCTCGAACTGGCCTTCCGGGATCACGAGCAGGGCGTTGGCGAGCACCATCGACGTGAGGATGCCCGACCCTTGCGGCCCCGTGAGCCGGACCTCGGGGCCGGCCGGTCCGTGGCTTACGACGGCGCGAAGGAAATGCTGGAGCTTGGGCTTGAGGGCGATGGGCTCCGCGGCGCGTACGGTCACGGCGCGCCGGAACGGCAGCGCGTGTCCGCACATCCGGCGGATGGCCGGCCGGACGAAGAGCTCGAAGGTCACCATGGTGCTCACCGGATTGCCCGGCAGGCCGATCCACGGGATGTCCCGGAGCAGGCCGAAGCCGACCGGCGCGCCGGGGCGCATGCGCAGCTTCCAGAACCGCTGCTCGGCGCCCAGCTCGTCGAGCACCGCCCGCACGTAGTCGTGCTCGCCCACGCTGATGCCGGCCGTCGTGACGAGCATATCGCACGCGAGGGCGCCTTCGAGGTGCTCCCGCAGACTCTGCGGCGTGTCCCCCGCGATGCCGAGGTTGACCGGCTCGCCACCGGCGCGGCGCACCAGCGCCACGAGCGTGTGCGTGTTGCTGCTCGCCGTCTTGCGCCCGCTCAGGATCTCCTCGGGCCGGTCGATGTCGACGATCTCGTCGCCGCTGCCGAGGATCGCCACCCGCGGACGCCGGTAGACGACGGGGTGTGTCACGGCGAGCGATGCGAGCACGCCGAGCTCGGCGGGGCCAAGCGCCGCGCCCGCCCGGAGCACGGTGCTGCCGCGCCGGATGTCTTCGCCGGTCCGGCGGGTGTTCACGCCCGCGTCCCGGTCCTTGAAGATCGCCACTGTCTCCTGGCCGAGGTCGGTGTCCTCCTGGCGGACGACGCCGTCGGCACCGTCGGGGACTGGAGCGCCGGTGAAGATCCGGGCGCACTCCCCGGGGCCGATGGCGCGGGTCGGGAACCGGCCGGCCGGCAGCTCCTCGACCACGCGGAGCCGGACCGGCCGCTCCGCCGTGGCGCCACGCACGTCGGCTGCGCGTGCCGCATACCCGTCCATTGCCGAGTTGGTCCAGGCGGGAATGTCGATCGGGCTCACGACGTCCTCGGCGAGCACACTGTCGAGCGCGTCGTCGAGCGGCACGCGGAGCGCCGGCTGGCGGCGCACGTCGGCGAGGATCCGGCGCGCGGCGTCCGCCGCCCCGAGCGAGGTGTCGATCACAGGGGCAGCGCTCGATCCCATGCCAGCGACGCCAGCGTCTGCAGCCACATCGTGTCGGAGAACCGGAGCACCAGGGGCCCGCCATTCACCGGAGGATGGTTCCACTGGTCGATCACCAGCGCCACCCAGTCGCGCGCGTTCTCCAGCGCGGGGTCGTAGATCGGCCGATCGCCCGCCGAGCGGCGGAAGACCTCGATCTTCGGCAGCGGCGCCCCCCGGTAGCCCTCGGCGAGCACGATGTCCGCGTCGCTCAGGTAGCGGCGCGCGAGGCCGATCGGGTCGTAGTCGTCGGGCGCGCGCTCGAAGAGCACGCGGATCGAGGGCCCCGCCATGATGGTCCGCTCGGCGCGGCCTTCGTTGAAGTGCCGCCACGAGTCGGTCCCGGGCTTGTCCACCTCGGCGGGATGATGCCCGTGTTTGATCGTCATCACCCGGCGGCCGCGGCGCACCAGCTCCGCGGAGAGCGCCACGGCGAGCGTGGTCTTGCCCGCGTTCTTCCGGCCGATCACGGAGATGATGCGTGCCACAGCGCCTCGGCCCGCGCCAGCTCGTCCGCGGTGTTGACGTTGAAGAAGAGGCGCGCGGGATCGCCCAGCCGCCGCACGTCGTCCAGCGGCAACGCCCCGGCCCGGATGCGCGCGTGGAAGCCGATGGCCCTGAGGTCGCCGGCGTCGGCGCTCGCGGCGATCGCGGCGGCGCAGGCGGGCCCGTACGCGGCACAGAGCGGCTCCACGCCCCGGCGCCCGTCGCTCTGCGGCAGAAACGCGTCGTGCGCGTCGAGCCCGGCGGCGAGTGCCCGGAGCAGTTCGGCGGTAACGAACGGCATGTCCCACGCGACGCACACGACCGGCGCCGGCGCCTCGAGCACGGCGGTGTAGATCCCGCCGAGGCTGCCGAGGCCGGGGCGTGTGTCGGGCACCACGCGGAGGTCGGGCCGCCAGGCGCGAGCGTCGGCCGCGTTGGCCACGAGGAGCGGCGCGGCGCCGAAGGCGCGCTCGCACTCGCCGACGAGCCGGTCGAGGATGCGCTCGCCGCCCACCGACTCCAGTCCTTTCGGCCGGCCGGCGAAACGAGTTGCGCCGCCTCCAGCGAGGATCGCAGTGCGGATGAGCGGAAGAGCAGCAGAGCCGAAGAGCGGATGAACAGCCGCTCGCGCCGCCATCTGCTCTTCTGCTCTTCCGCTCATCTGCTCTTCTGCTCTCCTGCTCATCTGCTCTGCCAGTATTGCGGCTGCCCGCTGACGGCACGACCCACCAGCGTGACGCCGCTCCGCCGCGCGATCTCGACCGCGAGCGTGCTCGGCACTGACGGCGTGGCCACCCAGGCGATGCCGGCGCGCACCGCCTTGAAGGCGAGCTCCGCCGAGATCCGGCCCGTGACGAGGAGGCCGAGGCCGGCGACCGGCCGCCGCGCGATGAGCGCTCCGCCGATCGACTTGTCCACCGCGTTGTGGCGCCCGATGTCCTCCGCGTGCGCGATCAGCTCGAACCCGTCGGTGAGCGCTGCGGCGTGGATGCCGCCGGTGTCCCGATAACGCTCGCCCTCGCCGAACAGCGACTTGAACAGCGCTCGCAGCCGCTCCAGCTCCGGCGCCGCGCCGCGCGGCGGCGCGGCCTCGACCGCGGCAGGATCGGCAAGATAGGTCGCGACGGAGCCGCAGCCCGACGCGAGCACCGGCCGGCGGCGCTCGGCCACGACCGCGTCGGCACGGGCGGGCGGTACGTCGGCCCAGAAGCCCAGGTCGGTGGCGCATGGGCGAAGCGTCACCTCGTCCACGTTCTCGATGTACCCCTCACCGTGGAGCCAGCCCACGGCGAGCTCCTCGAGGAGGTCGGGGGTGCACATCCAGGTGACGGCAGGGCGCCCGTTCACCTCGAGCCAGACCGGCGTCTCTTCGACGGCCGCCCGGTCCGCCATCCTGCCGCCGCGCTTCACCGCGCGCGAGAGCTCAGGCTGGTCCGGTGCAGTCGGCATGGAGGGTGGGATCCTCGCTCACGCGCACCCGCTCCAGCCGCACCCCGGCCGGGAGACGCGCCGCGATGCGGGCGTAGACATGGACGGCCATGGCCTCGCAGGTGGGCAGGGTGCGCGCGAAGGCGGGCACGTCGCGGTTGAGATATCGGCCGTCGAGCGGCGCCACGACCTCTTCCTGCAGGATCGCGTCCAGCCGCGCCAGGTCAACGATCAGGTCGGGGGGCGCGCCGCCGGCGCTCACGGTCACGGCACAGCGGTAGTCGTGGCCGTGCGGGGGCTCTTCGGACCGCGGGCCGAAGGCGTCGCGATTGCGCTCGGCGCTCCACTCCGGGCGGTACAGCCGATGGAGTGCGAAGAAGGTCACGGTACGCGTCAGCGTCAGGGGCAAGAGGCTATCCGCTATCCGCTATCCGCTATCCGCGCACACCGCGCACGCTCGAATCCCGCCGCAGCCATCCGAGCGACCGCACAGCGAGCGGATAGCGGATAGCCGATAGCGGATAGCCCTACAACGTGTACCCGATCCCCACCAGCACCCACGGCGACAGATCCCACTCGGAATTGGCGCCCGTGATGATCACCGGATCGGGCTCCTGCCGGAAGCTAAGAGGGTAGGTGAGCTTCCAGAAGTTGGCGCGGAACTCGGCCCGGACGTGCACCCGGTCACCGAAGAACACGCGGGTGCCTGCTGCCGGGGCGAAGAAGAACTTGGTGCCGAAGTCGTACCCGCTGGTGTCCGCCGGCACCTTGCTTCCAAACCCGAAGCCGCCGGCGAGCCCCACGAAGGGCGCGAACCCGTTCCACGTCTTGCCGCCCGTCAGGTTGAGCGTGATGTGGGCCTCGGCGAACGCCACCGACTGGTCCACCGGCCCCGTCACCTCGTCGACGAACGGGTCCACGATCAGCCGCTCGAGCGGCGCGTAGGAGACCCCGAGTCCGAGCGCGAGCGCGCGGCCGGAGCGGAAGTCGAAGCGCCCCCCAAAACTCCACCCGTCGTTCGGGCCGACGGCCGCGTCGCCTCCGTTGCCGAGGAACCGGCCGCCGTGCAGCGTGATGCTGCCGCCCTGCTTGATGTCGCGGTACGGGCTCTTGGCGGGGGCGTGCCCTACCTGCGCCGCGGCGGCCGCGGGAGCGAGTAGTGCTAGTGCTAGTGCTAGTGCTAGTGCTAGTGGTAGTGCTGGGGCTCGCCGGTGTCGGGTCATCGGGTCACGTGAGGCGGAGGTCGCGGCCGGTCATCTCGGCGGGCTGGTCCACGCCGAGCAGGCCCAGTACGGTGGGAGCGACGTCGCAGAGCGCGCCGCCCTGCCGGAGACCGGCACAGTCGGCCCGTACGGCGACGAGCGGGACCGGGTTGGTGGTGTGGGCAGTGTGCACGCCGCCGGTCGTGGGGTCGATCATCGTCTCGCAGTTGCCGTGGTCGGCCGTGATGATGACGCTCGCGCCGGCCTTCTCCGCACTCGCGAGCAGCCGGTGAAGCGAGCGGTCGACGGTCTCCACCGCCGCGATCACCGCGTCCATTACGCCGGTGTGGCCGACCATGTCCGCGTTGGCGTAGTTGCACAGCACGAAATCGTGCCGACGCGCCTGCACCGTGCGGCAGAGCGCGTCGGTGATCCCGGCCGCGCTCATCTCCGGCGCCAGATCGTATGTCGCCACCTTTTGCGAGGGGATCAGGCAGCGCTCCTCGCCGCGATACGGCGGCTCGTACCCGCCGTTGAAGAAGTACGTCACGTGCGGATACTTCTCGGTTTCCGCCGTGCGGAACTGCGTGAGCCCCCGCTCGGCGAGCGTCTCGGCCAGGATCCGCGCGAGCGTGAACGGGGGAAACACCGGCGGGATGGGAAAGGTCTCGTCGTACTGCGTCATCGTGACGGCGCGTGCCGAGGGCCGGTCGGAGATGTCGAATCCGTCGAATTCGTCCAGCGCCAGCGCGCTGACGATCTGGCGCATGCGATCGCTGCGGTAATTGAAGAAGATGATCCCGTCGCCCGCGCGGAACTCGGCGACCGGCCGGCCGTCGCGATGGTGGATCAGCGGCTTCACGAACTCGTCGGTCTCACCCCGCTGGTAGGCCGCCTGCACGGCGAGCACCGGATGGGTAATGGCGGCTCCGGCGCCGTGCACGATCGCGTCGTACGCAATCTTGGTCCGCTCCCACCGGCGGTCGCGGTCCATGGCGTAATAGCGCCCGCAGAGGGTGGCGACGTCCACGCGGCCGGCCGCGATGCGTCGCATGTCGAGCAGCAGCGTGCGCACGACCTCCGCGCCGAGCGTCGGCGAGGCGTCGCGGCCGTCGAGAAAGCCGTGAATGGCGATGTGGGGCACCTTCTGGCGCACGCCGAGCTCGATGCAGGCGAGGAGATGGCGGTCGAGCGCGTGCACACCGCCGGGACCGAGCAGCCCCACGAGGTGCAGCGTGCCTCCGGTTTGGCGGAGATGCGCGCTCAGCTCGACGAGCGGCTCGAGCCGATAGAAGTCGCCCGACTGGATGCTTTGGGAGATGCGCACGAGGTCCTGCGGCACGACGCGGCCCGCGCCGAGGTTCAGATGGCCGACCTCGCTGTTGCCCATCTGGCCCCCGGGGAGGCCTACGGCGAGACCGCTGGCCTGGAGGAGCGTGCGCGGCGCGGACTGCCACAGGCCATGCCATACCGGCGTGCGGGCAAGCTCGATCGCGTTGCCATCCCGCTCCGGGCGGTACCCCCAACCGTCAAGCACGACCAGCACCACCTGACGGCCGCGAGCACTCCCGTTCGACATGGCTCTCCGCGTGGTCCGCTATTATGATCAGCGACGGTGACTCAAGCGCCCCAATCTAGTCCTGCCCTCCGCCGGCTACCAGCCGGTGCGCTCGTGTGTTCGCTCGTGTTCGCGACACCGGTCACGCGGGTGCTCGAGGCGCAGGACGACGCGCGCGCGACCCGGGACGCGCCGTTCGCGCGCACGGCAGCCGGCCGGGTGCTGGGCACGCTCCGGAGCGGCGCCGAGGTGTCGGCGGGGCGGACGCGCGCGGGCTGGACCGAGGTGACGCTCGAGGGCTGGATCTACGAGCCATCCGTGGGACGCGACGTGCGCGACGGATTCCGGATCGGCGTGTCCGCACGGGACGGCGAGAATCTGCGCGCGGAGCCCAACGGGCGCGTGCTCGCGCGGCTCCGCTACGGCGCGCTGCTCGAGCGCACCGGCGGCCGCGGCAAGTGGGTGCGCGTACGCCGGGAGGGCTGGGTGCCCCGGGCCGCCGTCGAGCGCGCGGTGGAGACG
>JBOHSY010000188.1:0-2322 GCA_050733355.1 Gemmatimonadales bacterium
GGGTGCGGGCGCGGGAGTGGGCGCGGGCGCAGGCGCTGCCCCCGCGGGCGGCTGGCGGGGTGGCGGAGCGGCGCCGGCCGGGCAGCCCTCCCGATTCACCCGTTCGCCGAACGGCGTGTCGGGGCACCGGTCCAGCCCGTCCAGCACCTTGTCGGCGTCGGCATCGCTCGGGCAGCCGAGGGCATCCACCGTGGCGCCGGCCGGGGTGTCGGGGCAGCGGTCGAGTCCGTCCGGTACTCGATCCTCATCGGCATCGCTGGGGCATCCGTCCGCCCCGACTGCTGCGCCGAGGGGCGTGGCGCGGCAGCGATCCACCCCATCCGGTATGCCGTCGTTGTCTTCGTCGGTGGGGCACCCGCTATCGTCCGTGTGAACGCCGGCGGGGGTGTTCGGGCAGCGGTCGATGCCGTCCGGCACCTTGTCGCCGTCCCGGTCGGTCGGGCAGCCGGTGCGGTCCACCAGCGAGCCGCGGCGGGTGCCCTCGCAGTCGTCGTCGGAGTCGATCACTCCGTCTGCGTCGGTGTCCACCAGCGCCTTGCTGCCGAGCATGAGACTCAGGCCAAGGTTGGCGCCGAAATTGGAGAACTCCCGCTGACCGAAGTCGTCGCTGCTGCTGATATTTCGCTGCACGGCGCCGTCGGCTCGGACCAGCAGCGTCGGAGTGATGCCGACGCGAAATCCGATACCGAGGTTCCAGGTGCCTGCGCTGCCGCACGCGCCGGCCCCCGCGACCGACTGCGGAGCGCACTCGCCGTAGTCAATGGAACCGAGGCCAGCCTTTACATGGGCGAAGTTGCGCTCACCCAGCGGGATATTGTACAGAACGAAGCCGCCCAGCGACGTCGCCCCGACGGCATCGCCGCCCCCCCCGGGCTTGGCACGCACATGCGACAACTCGCCCTCGAGAGAGAACCGGAGCGGCAACCAGATACCCAGTCGGCCCGTGCCGCCGTAGCTGGTGCCGTACCCGGTAGTGTCGTCCAAGGCGGTCAGCGCGCCCGCGCCACTGAGTTCCACCAGATAACGGCGCTGCTGAGCGGACGATGGGACGGGAGCGAGGAACAACAAGGCGAGCGGGACGAGGACGGCGCGCCGAAGGTCCATGAAATGATAGATACCCGTGCCCAGGATAAGTGACAAGCGCGACCTTGGCAGCGCGGCGGACGCCGGATAAGATGCGCCGGTCGTGGTGCAATCGCCCGTCAGGGGGGGCAGCCCGAACAGGAGCAGTCGAGTGCGCGTCATCATAGAATACTGCATCGTTTGAAACTATCAGCCCCGGGCCGCCGGTCTGGCGGCCGAGTTGAAGCGAGCGTCTCCCGATGCCGAGATCCAGCTGGTGCCGTCATCCGGCGGCCGGTTCGAGGTCACGATCGACGGACGGCTCGTGTTCTCGAAGGCCAAGCTGGGCCGCCACGCCATGCCGGGAGAGGTGCTGGGCTTGGTCAAAGAGGTGAGACGTGAGAAGTGAGAGGGGACGGACACCGCAACTCGGGGCGGGCGTCCCTCTCACGTCTCACCCCTCACCTCTCACGGTGTCATGAGGATCGCCATCTCCACTGGCGGCGGCGACGCGCCGGGCCTCAACGCTGTCATCCGGGCGGTGGTGCTGTCCGCGCACCATCGCGGGTGGCGATCGTACGGCATCCTCCGCGGCTACGACGGGCTGTTGAACTTCAGCGGCGTGGTACCCCTCGGGCCGCAGGAGGTGCGAGGCATCACGCATCTCGGCGGGACCATCCTCGGCACCACCAATCGCGGGGATCCGTTCCGACAGGTCGTGCAAGGGGAGGACGGCAGCCAGCGGGAGATCGACCGCTCGGACGAGCTGGTGGCGGCGTTTCACGCCAGCGGCTTCGACGCACTCGTGGCCATCGGCGGCGACGGCAGCCTGATGATCGCCCACGATCTCTGGAAAAAGGGCGTGCCGGTCGTCTGCGTACCCAAGACGATCGACAACGACGTGAGCGGTACCCAGCGCAGCTTCGGGTACGACACCGCCGTGAGCACCGCGACCGAGGCGATCGACAAGCTGCACTCCACGGCGGAGAGCCACGACCGCGTGATGGTCGTGGAGCTCATGGGGCGCTACGCCGGCTGGATTGCGCTCTCGAGCGGGCTCTCCGGCAGCGCGGACGTGATCCTCCTGCCCGAGATCCCGTTCGACATCGAGAAGGTCTGCGCCAAGATCCGCGCCCGCGAGGCCGCTGGCCGCCACTTCAGCATCGTCGTCGTCGCGGAGGGCGCGCGCCCGGCCGGCGGCGAGATCGTGCTGATGGAACGCCGCGCGCCCGGGGCCGGCGCGGACCGGCTGGGCGGGAT
>JBOHSY010000189.1:0-2158 GCA_050733355.1 Gemmatimonadales bacterium
GCCCAGTACGCCTGCGCCCCACCCGCCTCGCCGAGCCCGCGCTCGAGCGCGGCGAGACTGTCCAGCTCGACCCGCGCCGCCGCGAGGTTGCCGCTGCGCGCGGCGCCGATCGCGCGGGCGAAGCGCGATATACCCTCCGTCGCCCGCCACGCCGGCGCGGGGCGCACCCGAAGCGTGGCGGCCTCCGCCCAGCGGGCGCGCTCGAGCGCGTAGCGCGCGGGAATGGCCGCGAGCGCGTAGTCGTTCACCAGCGAGTTCTCCGGCACGCCCGCGGTGACTGCGGCAGCCGTGTCGAGCAGCGCCCTGGCCTCCCGCTCCATCCCCAGCTGGAGATAGGCGTACATCAGGTAGTCCCACGCGTGGGCGCGCTGGTCCCAGAGCCCCTTCATGCCGAGCCGCTGCTCGAACTCACGGCCGGCCTCCGCCGACCGCCGGTTGGAGGCGACCGAGGCCTGCCAGTTGCCGACCCGGGTATAGATGTGCGACGGCATGTGCTGGGCGTGGGGCACCGACGGCGCGATGGTGGCGTATCGCGTCGCCGCGGACACCGCGCTCGATGCCAGCACAGGCGAGTCGTACGCATGGATCACGTAGTGGGCGAGCCCCGGGTGGTCCGGGCTCCGCGCGAACAGCGGTTCGAGGATCGCACCGGCCTTCCGCTGGCGAGCGTAGGTCGTGTCACCGGCGTCGAGCTGTCCCCCGCCGATCAGCGCCAGCGCGTAGAACGTCCTGGCCTCGGCGTCGTCCGGGTGACGCCGAGCCACCCGCTCCATCGCAGTCTCGTAGGCGGTGAGCCGGTCGCGGAACGCGTTTGCTCCGTCGTACCCCCGCCAGAACGTGGCGATCGCTTCGGCGTAGTCTCGCTGGCGGGTGTCGGGCCGGGAGGCGCGAACGGCCCGCTCCGCGGCGGCGAGCCCGCGCGCCGCGTCGGCCGGCGTGGGCGGCGTCCAGAGCGGGTGCAGTACGCTCATGGCCTGGCCCCAGTGCCCCATGGCGCAGCCCGCGTCGGCCGCCACGACTTCCCCGAAGGCTGCTTCCGCTTCCTCGTACCAGAACGAGTGCAGCAGCGCGACCGCGCGCTCCACTTTCGGCTGCACGGCCTTGCCGCAGCCGGCCGGGAAGACCACCTGCCCGAGCGTCTCCGGCGGCCGGCCGGCGGGAGCGTGGTCGTGCGAGTGATCCTGAGCCGCGAGCGGGGGGAACGGAAGGAGAAGCAGCGCCGCCGCGAAATTACCGGGCCGGATGCGCATGGGCCGACCTGAGGAATGAGGTGCGCCGAACCTTGGGCCCGGGACCGGCGGTTGGCAAGAGGGCGACTGGCCTCCGGGCTTGCGACGGTCTAGCGTTACGCGATGCGACGAACACTCGTGTGGGTGCTGCTCGTTTCCGCCGGTCCGGCCTCGGCCCAGCAGGACCTGGGCCACCATTTCGACGTCACGCCGGCCGTCGCGCGGGCGGCCATCGGCGACCCGATCACGCTCCGGTTCAGCGTGAATCTGCACGAGCGCGACCTGATCACCGATTCGGTGCCCCGCCCCACGGGTGAGCTGCCCGAGGGGATCCGCGTGCTCGGAATCCAGAAGCTCGCCCGGCGGAGCGATCGCGCCCTCCAGGGCGAGGCTACCGTGGCCTTCTACCGGACCGGACCGCAGCGGGTTCCCAGCTTCGGCATCCCGTTCCTGCGGGTGTCGGCCAACATGCGGGGCGTCCTCGAGAGCCGGCCGGCGGAGATCGAGATCGCGCCGGTGATCCCGCCGGGCAACCCGTCGCTCCGGGACCTGAAGAGCCTCGCGCCCGTCGGCGGGGTGGACTGGCTGCCGATCGGGATCGGCGCGGCGGCGCTCGCCGTGGCCATAGTGGCCGTCCGGCTCTGGCGCGTGCACAAGGCCCGGCGAGCCGGCGAGCAGCCGTCCATCGGTCCATCCGACCATCCGACCATCGACCCCTACGAGTCCGCCCTTGCCCGGCTCGCCGCGCTCGACCCGCTCGATCTGCCCGCGGCCGCCGACGTCGTGCGCGGCTGCCTGGCCGACGCGGCGAGCGTGCCGGCGCTCGAGCGCACGACCACCGAGCTGCTCGGCGCGCTGCCGCCCCACCTCGTGCAGGAGGTCAACCGCGAGCGCCTTGCCGCGCTCCTCGCCGATGCCGACCTGGTGAA
>JBOHSY010000190.1:0-4733 GCA_050733355.1 Gemmatimonadales bacterium
CTCGAGAGGGCGTGGGAGAGTAGGCCGTCGCCAGCCTTTCCTTCGAAAGCCCCTCCGCAGCTCCGCTGCGGAGGGGCTTTCTTATGGCGGTAAGGAACGGTAAGGGCGGTAAGGTGTCGCGAACAACAGGGAGAAAGGCCGCCAGGCGAACACGCCCGACGGCCTTTCTGCTGTACCTGCCAAACCTTACCGCCCTTACCGTCTCTACCGCCCTTACCGCCCTTACCGCCTGGTAGTAATGAACACTTCCACCCACTTCCCCTTCGCGAACCCGACTCCATGGGTCGTGTACCGGCAGTTCTCGAGATTCCGGCGATGGCCCGGACTCTCCAGCCAGCCCCGCAGCACGCCCGCCGCCGTGGGGTAACCGAACGCGAGGTTCTCCGCGGCCGCGGTGTAGGTGACCCCGGCGGCGCGCAGCCGGTCGAACGGGCCCTGGCCTTCCGGATTCCTATGGCTGAAGTAATCCCGGCGCACCATGTCCTCGGCATGGGCCTGCGCCACGCCGCCGGCGAGCGCGTCCCAGGCGAGCGGCCCGCACCCGATGCTGCGCCGGTGCGCGTTTGCGAGCCGCTGGAACTCTCGCACGACGCCGTCCGGGGTGGCCACCTCGGGCGCCGCCAGCACGCCTGCCCGGGGCTCGCCCGACCCGAGCGATCCCGCCCCGCAGGCCCAGAGCGCGCAGGCCAGCCCTGCAACGCCTTTCATCGGTTCCCCCCGGCTGGTGGCATACGATCGTGGGCAGGATGAGTGCCACCGCTGCACCCGCGGGCCACTGGCGTCGGGGCCCGCGGCACGCCTTCTTGCGCCATGCTGCGCACCGGTGACATCGCTCTCGCGGGCGCCCCCAACGTCGGCAAGTCGTCCGTGCTGAACGCGCTGGTGGGCGAGCATCTTGCCATCGTGTCGCCCAAGGCTCAAGCCACCCGGCTGCCGGTGGTGGGACTGCGCACCGACGGCGACACTCAGTACGTGTTCCACGACCTGCCGGGGCTCCTCGACCCCGCCTACCTGCTGCAAGAACGGATGCGCGCGGCGGCCGTGGAGGCGCTGCACGACGCCGACGTCATCCTGCACCTGCACCCGGCCCCCGAGGCGCCCGCGCCGCCGTTCGCCGAGGTGGCACGGCTCGAGTCACTCCCGGCGGCGCCGGTCCTGCTCGTCTACACCAAGGGTGATCTCGTCCCCCCGGCGCGCCGGCGGCAGCTCGCCGGCAGCGGCGCGCTGGTCGTCTCGGCGGAGGCGGGCGACGGGATCGACGCCCTGCTGGTGGCCGTGCGGAGCCGGCTGCCGGAGGGCGAGTTCCGCTACGACGCGGACGACGTGGGCACCCAGCCCCTGCGGTTCTTCGCGACCGAGTACCTGCGCGAAGCGGCGTTCGCGCTGCTGGAGGACGAGCTGCCGTACGCGTTTACCGCCGACGTCGAGGAGTTCCGGGAAGCCGAGCGCCCCGTGTACATTCGAGTCACGCTGTACGTGGAGCGCGAGTCGCAGAAGGCGATGGTCATTGGGCGGGGCGGCCGCACCATCAAGGCCATCGGTGCTCACGCCCGCGCTCGGCTCGAGGCCCTGCTCGACACGCCGGTGTACCTCGACTGCTGGGTCAAGGCGCTGCCCGGATGGCGCCGCACGGCGGCCGCGCTTGCCCGTTTCGGATTTCCCGCCACTGATGAGGACTCGGCATGAGCCTGGCGCCAGAGCTGCTCGAGATCCTGGTCTGTCCCAAGTGCAAGGGTGATCTCGAGTATCGCACCGATCCGGAGGAGCTGGTCTGTCACGCGTGTCGGTTGATCTACGCGGTCGACGACGGCATCCCCATCATGCTGATCGATGAAGCCCGGAGTTTCTGAGGCGCACGCCCGCCGGTGAGTTCGCATACGCTGACGGACAGTGCCCGGAAGGTGCTCGACGGTGCCCGCGACAGCGCCGTGCGGCTCGGCAACGACGCCATCGGGGCGGAGCACCTCGTCCTGAGCCTGCTCGAGGACTCCAGGGTGAGCGCCGCGTTCGGCGCGCTCGGTCTTCCCGCGGCGGCGCTCCGTGAGCGTCTCGAGAGCGCCGGCCGCAAAGGCCGGGTCCGTTCGGCCGGCGCTGGTGGCAGCGGGGACCTTCCGTACACGTCGCACGCCAAGCGGCTGATCGAGCTCGCGACCCGCGAGGCGCGGACGCACGGCGCCGCACTCGCCGCGGAGCATCTCGCCATGGCCGCGGTCGAGGAGCCGCGCGGGGCGCTGGCGCGGCTGCTGAGCGACCACGGGGTGGCTGCGCCCAGGGCGCTCGAGACCATGCGACAGCACCTTGCCCCCGGCGCGCCAGTGCGGAAAGCCGCCCTCCGGCCCCAGCCGCCGGCACCGGAGCGCGCGCCGCAGCCGGGCGGCAGGAAGCGGTTCCCCTGGCGCCGCCTGCCGCTGCTCGCGGTTCCGGTCAGCATCGTGCTCGCGTGGCTGGATCAAGCGCCGCTGCTCGTGTTCGTGTTCGCCTGCCTCGCCGTGCTCCCCCTGGCGGGTTACATGGGCGAGGCGACGGAGCACCTGGCGGCCAAGACCGGTCCCACCGTGGGCGGGCTGCTCAACGCCACGTTCGGCAACGCGGCCGAGCTGATCATCGCCATTGTGGCACTGCGGGCCGGCCTGGTCGACCTGGTCAAGGCATCGGTGACCGGCAGCATCCTCGGCAATCTGCTTCTCATCCTGGGTCTGTCGCTGGTCGCGGCGGGTGTCGGGCGGTCGGAGGTGCGCTTCAACCGCACCAGCGCGGGGATGAGCTCGGCCATGCTGGCGCTCGCCGTGGTGGGGCTGGTGTTCCCGGCACTGTTCCACGCGCTGCACCCCGAAGCCGCCGCCCGCACCACCGAGCTCCGGATGTCGGAGTGGGTGGCCGGAATCCTGATTGTGACCTACGGGCTCTCGCTCCTGTTCACCCTCCGGACGCACCGGCGGCTCTTCGGCGGCGAGCCGCACCCCGTCGAGGGGCCAGTCTGGAGCACCGGGCGCGCCGTGCTGGTGCTCGGGCTCGCGACGGTGGGCATAGCGGTCGAGTCCGAGATCCTGGTGCACGCCACCGAGGCCGTGACCCGGAGCCTGGGCCTGACCGAGGTTTTCCTCGGCCTGATCATCATCCCGCTCATCGGCAACGCGGCCGAGCACGCGACGGCCGTGGTCGTCGCGCGGAAGGGCCAGATGGACCTCGCCCTGCAGATCGCGCTGGGGTCGAGCACGCAGATCGCCCTGCTGGTGGGCCCATTGCTGGTGTTCGCCGGCCTGCTGATGGGACAGGACATGAACCTGGTGTTCAGGCCGTTCGAGGTGCTCGCGATCGGCCTGGCCACCGGCGTGGCCGCGATCCTGACCCTGGATGGCGAGTCGCACTGGTTCGAGGGGGTCCAGCTGCTGGCGGTGTACGCGATGGTGGCGGTGGCCGCCTTCTTCATCTGAGCTTGGGTGGGCGGACGGCCGACGTTAGCTTGAGTCACACTCTTCCCTGAGGCCAGTCAGCCGTTGCGCACGCGCCCGACGATTCTCTTTTTCTCGCCGGACGGAGCATCGGTTCCGGCCTTGCTGCGCCAGTGGGCGCAGAGCAAGGCGTTTCCCCTCGTCACGGTCGGGAATCCGGATGAGGTCGAGTCCATCGTCCTGCGGGGACACCCGTGCCTGCTGGTGCTCGAGGCGGAAGGCGCCCCGGGGCCGGGACTGGCGATGGTGCGCCGGATCAAGAGCGACGCGTTCACGGCCATCGTTCCCGTGACGGTGCTCGCGGGCCCGCACCATGCCGAGCGGGTCCAGGCGTGGTTCGAGGCCGGCGCCGACGAAGTGATCACCGAGCTGTTCCCGCCGCCGGAGCAGCGGGCCCGCATGGACGCGATGCTGACGCGGACCGAGCGGGACGTGTCGGTCCATCCGTCCACCCGGTTGCCGGGCACGACCGAGATCGAGCGCGAGATCCGTCGCCGGCTGGAAGGCCATCAGGACTTCGCCGTGTGCTATGCCGACCTCGACCACTTCAAGGAGTTCAACGACCGGTACAGCTACTACGACGGCGACCGGGTGATCTATCTTCTCTCCCGGATCCTGCACGACGTCGTGAAGGGGATGCTCGGCGCTCGCGGGTTCGTGGGACACATCGGCGGGGACGACTTCATCTGCATCATCCCGTCGTCCGATATTCACCCGGTGTGCACCGAGATCATCCAGGTGTTCGACGCGTTGATTCCGCTCCAGTACAACGAGCAGGACCGGCGCGCGGGATACTTCTTCGGCAAGGACCGGCGCGGCCAGCTGCATCGGGTGCCGCTGATGACGCTCTCGATCGGCATCGTGACCAACCGCAACCGGCGCTTCGCCCACCCCGCGCAGGTGAGCGAGCTCGCCACCGAGATGAAAAGCTACGCGAAGACGCTGCCCGGCTCGGTGTTCGTGGTGGATCGCCGGCAGGGCGTCGAAGTGGAGCCCCGTCCTCCGCAGCAGCCGCGTGAATCGAGCTGAGGGCCCTGGCATGAATGTCACCTGTCCGAACTGCAGCACGGTGTACCGCGTGGATCCGGCCAAGGTGCCGCCCGCCGGCGTGCGGGCCCGCTGCGCCGTGTGCAGCGCCGTGTTCCCGGTGCGCCACGGCGAGGCGGCGGGCGAACCGCCCGCTCCCGCCGCAGCCGCCGCCGCGCCCGCGCCGACAGTACCGCCGCCGGCTCTTGCGCCCTTGCCGTCGGCCGCGCCGCCCCCGCCGCCGCCGGAGGCCCC
>JBOHSY010000191.1:0-7673 GCA_050733355.1 Gemmatimonadales bacterium
CGCCGCGCACGCTCCGTCAACGTCGGAGCCAAGGCTTTGTACTTTGCCCGGCAGAGCCCGACATCCACGCATCCAGCTTACTGGCCCTGCCTTTAAATTCATGCAGTTATTGTCTGCCGATGCCTAAGGAGCCGCGGGTCTACGCCGTGAACGGCTCGGCGTTCTTCAACCGACCGGGCCCGCGGATCGTCGACGGCCTGGAGATTCTCGCCGAGATCCTCCACCCCGGGCTGTTCCCTCCGCGATGGCAAGGCACGGCGTGGCAGCAACTGTCTTGACTCCCGTCGGATACAACATGAGCATTGCCACTGTTCAGCCGAGCCATGAGAGGCGTTGAGGAGGCCATGTCGGAGGTGGTACCGATCACCGCTGGCCGTATCGCCGAGTGCTTCTTCTCCATCCAGGGGGAAGGTGTAACTGCAGGCGTGCCCGCTGTCTTCATCCGCCTCCAGGGCTGCTCCGTGGGATGCCGCTGGTGTGACACCAAGTACTCCTGGGATCCGGCTGGCGGCCATCCCATGATGCTTGAGGCGCTCGTTGAAGAAGCCGCGACCTTCCCCTGCCGGCGGGCGGTGGTCACGGGAGGGGAGCCGCTCGAATCGTCGCTGTTCGTTTCGCTTGTTGAAGCCCTGAATGCGCGTGGCTTCGTTCTCGAAGTTGAGACCTCAGGGATCCTCCCGCCTCCCCCGGTCCCTGTCGACCAGTGGAACGTGTCGCTGAAGCTCGCAAACTCGGGCGTGCCCGAGACGACACGGATCAACCCGGGGGCCATCCGCGACTTTCGCGACCGGGAAGCCTGGTGGAAGTTCGTGGTCACAGACCAGAGCGACGTCGCCGAGGTGCTGCAGCTCAGGGAGCGATTTGCCTTGCCTCGTCACCGGATCCTCCTCATGCCCGAGGGGATCCGGCGGCACGAAATTCTTGAGCGCTCGCTCTGGATCGTGGAGGAGTGCCGGCGCCACGGCTTCCGGTATTCCCCACGGCTTCATATCCTGCTCTGGGGCGCCAAGCGAGGTGTGTGAGATGAAGCCTGCCGTCGTACTGCTCTCGGGGGGCGTGGACTCGGCGACCACGCTGGCGATCGCCCGGCACCAGGGGTTCCTGGCGTATGCGCTCTCCTTCGCCTACGGTCAACGGCACAGCCGGGAGTTGGACTCAGCGAAGCGCGTGGCCACGGCCCTCGGCGCCAAGGAACACCTCACCCTCACGCTCGATCTCCGGCTGATTGGCGGCTCGCGTAGTGTCCGAAAACTCATCCCATGCTCAGGCCGCACGGTGGTAATAGCGCAACAGCCCGCCCAACCGCTCGCGGCAACGAACCTGGACGCCCGCGCGCCGGCGAGGTTCCGGTGCGATCAAGTCGTTGCCGAGCCCCTGATGGTTGCGCTCCCCGTGGTAGTGCGCTACGAACTCGTCGAGCACTCGGATCAGGCGCCGTTCGCCGAAAAGAATCAGGCGATCGAGACACTCCTCACGAACTGAGCGCACGAACCGTTCCGCGTAGGCGTTCTCCAAAGCCGTCAACTGCAGCTGATTCCGTAGCTCCGCCGCAGATTCGGATCACCCATCCATTCCATCCCCTCCGAGGGCGGGCCTTCCGCTTCGTCGTTGCCAAGCCGCTGTGGGGGGAGGACCGCGTCACCTTCGAGCACCCTGAGGGCGGCCTGTGTTCGGTGCCCGTCGAATGGACCGATTTCGTTCCCGCGGACCCGTACGTCAGCGTCGGGCGGGGGCGCTCACACTTCCGGATCGAAGACCTGCTGGTGCTGGCCACGCTGGTGGCCGCCCGGGCCACGCTGTGACTGCGGTGGGCGCCGGGTGGTGTCAGCGGGATTTCGTCCCGCATGTCATGCAGATTCCGTCCCTAACCCGAGCCCTCGTGGCGCTGCGCCAAGCCCGTCGAGTCGCTCATATAGAGTGTAATCTCGGTCTCTTGAGCGCGAATCTTCTTGCGGTCGTTGAGGCATACGTACATAATGATGGTGACATGGCGCTCCGACGCCGGCCCCCCGAGGATGCCAAAGCCGCGGCCCTGCGTGCGGCCGGCGCCCTGCATCCTCGCCCGGAGCGCGTGCAGGACGAGGCTTTCGCGCGGCATGAGTTCTTTGATCAGCGGGATCACGTGCAAGTGAAGTACGAGATGCTGCGGCGCCATCGCGTCGACGGTCGGCCCGTCACGGCCGTGGCCGCGGCCTTCGGGACAAGCCGCCAGACCTTCTACCTGACGCACGCCGCCTTCACCACCGGGGGGATCCCCGGGCTCCTGCCGCGGCCGCGCGGACCCCGGCGCGCCCACAAGTGCACCGACGACATTCTGACCTTTGTGGAGCGCTGGCGCACGGAGCACGAGACGGCCTCGTGGCGCAGCGTCGCGGCGGCCGTCCAACGCCGCTTCGACGTCACGATCCATCCGCGCTCGCTGGCCCGCGCCCTGGCTCGATGGGAAAAAAAACGGCGTCCGCCGGGCGCGACGCGACCATGAGCCTGTCCATCGGCGATCCGCACGACGTGCTGGATCAGTACGAGGCGTTGCGGCGTGAGGCCACCGAGACGATGCCGGGCGGGCCGCGGGGCCATGGGCTGGCGGTGTTCCTGACCTGCGGCATGCCGGGCTGGCTCGCCGCGCTGACGGCCCTGGCCCCCGCGCCGCGGCTGCCCCGCGCGCGCCCCGCGCCGCCGCCGCCGGAGGGGAGACCGACCATCCTGTCCTCGGCCCGCGCCGAGCTGACCACGGTCCTGGCCGGCATGGTCCTGGCGTGTACACACGAGACGGAGGGGCGATGATGTTGTCGAGCCCGAGCAAGGTGACGTCCGAGCATCTCCGCCGAGACGCGTACCTCTACGTGCGGCAGTCCTCGCTCCAACAAGTGCATGACCACCGGGAGAGCACCGCGCGCCAGTACGACCTCAAGCGCCAAGCCCAGGCGCTGGGCTGGTCGTCGGAGCACCTCGTGGTGATCGACGAGGATCAGGGGCTGTCCGGGGCCTCCGCCGCTGAGCGCAACGGCTTCCAGCGGCTGGTCGCCGAGTCGGCCTGGGCCGGGTCGGCCTGGTCATGGGGCTGGAGGTCTCCCGGCTGGCGCGGAACTCCAGCGACTGGCACCGCCGCCTGGAAATCTGCGCCCTCGCGGAGACGCTCATCCTCGACGAGGAGGGCATTTACGACCCGAGTCACTTCAACGACCGGTTGCTCCTCGGCCTCAAGGGCACGATGAGTGAGGCGGAGCTCCATGTGCTGCGGGCTCGGCTGATCGGCGGCTCCCTCAACAAGGCCCGCCGGGGCGAGCTCTGGATTCGGCCGCCGATGGGGTTTGTCTATGAGGATCGCGGCCGGCGTCTCGTGCTCGATCCCGATGCGCAGATTCAAGGGGCCGTGCGTCTGCTCTTTGAGACCTTTCGCCGGACTGGCTCGGCCGAGCAGGTCGTGCGCCACTTCGCCCGCGAAGGCCTTCTCTTCCCGCGGCGGCTGACCACGGGGCCGCGGGCCGGGGAGGTGGTGTTCATCCCGCTGGTCCACAGCCGGGTGCTCAACCTCCTGCACAATCCCCGCTACGCCGGCGCCTTCGTCTACGGGCGCACGCGCCAGCGCACGGTCGTGATCGCCGGGCAGCGGCGGAATCGCCGCCTGCCGCGGGCCGAATGGCCGGTCTTCTTGCCCAACGCCCATCCTGGCTACATCCCCTGGGAAGAGTTCGAGACGAATCAGGCGACGCTGGTGGCGAACGCCAACGGCTATGGGCCAGATCGCCGATGCAGTCCCCCGCGCGAGGGAGTCGCCTTGCTCCAAGGGCTGGCGATCTGTGGCCGCTGCGGCCACCGCATGACTGTCCGCTACCGCGTCTGCCACGGGCACCCGGTGCCCGTCTACGTGTGCCAACGCCAGGGGATCGCGTTGGCCCAGCCTTCGTGTCAGACGATCCCCGGCTCGGGTCTCGATGACGCGGTCGCGCAGGTCGTCCTCGACGCGATCACCCCCGCGGCCCTCGACGTGGCGCTCGAAGTCTTCGATGAGCTGCGGGCGCGCAAGGCTGAGGTCGATCGGCTGCGTCGCGCGCAGGTCGAGCGCGCCCGGGAGGAGGCGGAGCTGGCCCAGCGGCAGTTTCTGCGGGTGCGTCCCGAACATCGCTTGGTGGCGGACAGCCTCGAGCGACAGTGGAACGAGACGCTGGCGCGGCTCGCCGACGCCGAAGAGGAGTATCGGCGCGGCACCGAGGCCGAGGGGCGGGCGCTCAGTGCGGACGAGCGCGCCCGTATTCACGGGCTCGCCAGCGATCTGCCGCGGGTGTGGCATGATCCACGGACGGCGATGCGCGAGCGCAAGCGGATGCTCCGGCTGCTGATCGAGGACGTGACGCTGCTCCGCGACCGCGCGATCCAGATCGCCATTCGCTGGAAGGGTGGGGCGACGACCACCGTGGAACGCCCCGTGCCCCTCGACGCCCCTGACCTTCGACGGACGCCGGCGGCGATTGTCGAGATGATTCGCGGGCTGGCCACGGAGCAGACCGATCGGCAGGTCGCGGATACGCTGAATCGGCGCTGGCTCCGCTCCGGCACCGGACAGCCGTTTCGCCGTCTCGTGGTCCGGCACATCCGGAACGCCTACGGGATTCCGGGCTTGACCGAGCATCTCCGGAAGGCCGGGTGGCTGACCGCCGGCGAGATCGCCACCCAGCTTCGTCTGCATGCCAGCACCGCCAAGTGCTGGGCGCGCGAAGGCATCCTTCGCGCCGTGCGGGCCGATGACAAAGGCCTCCTCCTCTTCGAGCCCCCGACCGGCCCACTTCCTCGCCCCCAGCAGGGCAAGCGATTCCGCGACCGTCGCCGCTATCCCGAGTGTGCGCCACACATGCGGAAAGAGGTGCAGTATGAAGCCTGAGCCTTGGCTCGGGGTGCCCGCACCGGCGTGCGGAAACCCCTGACGACCTCGCTCCGGAATACCTCCTCAAACGCCCGGGGGAACTTGCTGTCCCGGTCGCGCGCCAGAAACCGCACTTGGCCCTCGGCATCGGGCCACTCCCAAGCGAGATTCCTCGCCTGCTGGGTGACCCAGGCGGCGTCGGGGTTCGCCGTGCAGCCCCCGACGTGCACCCGGCCGGCTCCCCAACTCGATGAGAAAGAGCACGTAGAGCGTCTTGAGCCACATCGTCTCGACCGTAAAGAAGTCACAGGTGAGAATGCTCGCGGCCTGCTGGCGGAGGAACACCGGCCAGCTGACCCCGCCCCGGCGCGGGGCCGGCCCGAGCCCGTGGCGACCCAGGAGTGCCCGGATCGCGGTGGCCGAAACTCGGGTGCCGAGCTTCGCCAGTTCCCCTTAAATCCGCTGATATCCCCACCACTGGTTCTCGTGAGCCAACCTGAGAATCAACGTCCGGGTCGCCTCGTCGAGGGACGGTCGGTCCGGCCGGCGGCCGGCACCGCGGGACCACTTCCCTCGGACGAGCTCGCGGTGCCAGCGGAGCACGTCTGGGGCGTCACGAGGAAGGCGCGCCAGGTCTCCCGTGCCAAGTGGCGGCTCGCCGCGGCGAGGAAGAGGCGGTCGCTCCAACGAAACCGAGACCGGCCAACGTGTCGACGGAGCACCTGCAGCTGATGGCGAAGGACCACGATCTCCAGGTCCTTGGCGTGATCGTTGCTCCACACGAGCCAAGCGAGGACTCGCCGGAAGACCAAGGACACGAGCAACCGCACCATGGAGGTCCTCCCGCTCCTGAGATGCTTCCGACCCTACGGGTCTACTGCTCGGAACGCCGATCGTGAATAAGTGTACCCTTCACCCACCGAGACAGACGAGGTCGGCTCACCGACCGCTGGAGGACCACGAGGTGATGGCGCAGCGCCAGGTTCTCGAGGGCGATGGCCGCCGAGCCGTAGCACACGGCGCGGAGGAAGGTCCAGAGACCCATCACGAGCATCATCGCGGCACCCCGGCCTCAGGGATGGCTCTGGCCGAGACTCGATCAGATCAGCAGTGGAAGCAGTGAAGGAAGCTCAGGCGGGACACGTAGATGGACTTCTTGACCGGGACAGGCCGATCGCGGGCTTCAGCAAAAGCGCCCCGCGACCTCGGACGCCAGCGAGATCGGGGCTCCGCCCTCACCAGTACCGCTTCGATCGATTCGGCCGATGCCCGCACGCGTCGCCGCCGAGTGCCCGCCACGACCGTCTCGCGCTGGTCGAGTGGCCGAGGAGTGGGTGGCCGGCGTGGCGTAGCCCCACGGCCCAGACAGGCTCGGACGGCGAGACTCACGGCGAAGCCCTCGAGCCGCCGGAGGCAGAAGTCTGGGTACCGTCCGCTACCCTGCCGTGGTCGGCCGGAGCGCCGTCTGGTCCGGCGGTGTCAGGATCGACATCCGAGGGGGCACCAGTGCCCCGTGGAGCGCAACGAGGGTGGGTTCGTCCACGGCCATCGCCTGGGACAGTAGAATCTCAAGATCGGGACCATCCAGCAGTCCCGACCGGGCCGAGATGCCGAGGGTCCCGGCGAGGCCAGCAAAGTCTGGGCTCCGGAGGTCCACCGCAAAGGTGCGCCCGAATCGGCGCTCGGCGGCGTACCGGAGCATGCCGTAGCCGCCGTCATCGACGACGATCACCGTGATCGGCAGGCGATGTTCCGAATGCGCCGTCTTCGGCGAGGTCACAGCCTGTCCCGGTCAAAAAATCCGTGTACTTGTCCGGACTGAACGGACCTCACCACCTCCGTCCCTTATCCGGTAGAGTCTGGGCTCAGACGCCATGCCTGATGCCGGGGGGCCCTTGATGATTCTATTGATGGAGTAAGTAGAAGCGACACCGGCCAACAGGCGCCCGTTCCCGTAGTCCCCACCCCCGCCGTGTCCCCGGGGGTGAGCCGCCTACTTCGGGTGCGGGATAAGGGACAGGATGAGGTAGGTGTCCCCCGCGATCTGGAAGTAGAAGCGCCACCCCTTCGTTACCCGCGCCTGCCAGATGTCGTGGGCCTCGTCATATTTCTTGGCGCGGAGCGAAGGATGGCGGATGTCTTGGAGGAGAAGCGCAAGGCGACGGTCAAATGCGCGCTGAATCTCGGACGAAGCGTCCGCATACTGGCGGCGGGAGCGGGTCGTGAAGCGGACGCGCATCAAGATGCTTTGGCGGCGCGCCTCCGCTTCGCGCCCCTGTGGAGGAACGCGATGGCCTCCCTTGCCGTGTTGAATGGTCCGTGGACCCGGCCCTTGCGGATGTCCTCGAGCGCGAGGGCGAGCTCCCGGTCAACGACGCTCTTCGGGGTGAGCGTGATCTTCTTGCCCTCGACCGTAGCCTCAAGGAGGTCGCCTACGGTGACTCTCGCCTTCTGGCGCACCGAGGCGGGAAGGGTGACCTGGTACTTGTCTTTGACCTTGACGAGTGCCACGGGGAGCTCCTTCCTACCGTGAGAAAGTCGGAAACTCTAACACGATTCACTCTAAGGGGATCGTCCGAAAGAATCAAGTGCGGCGGCGCTTAGGTTGGTGAGGACGGCGATGGGCCGATGGTGGCGTTGCCGAGGCACGCCGAACCGGAACGGCGACGCGCTGCCCTCCATAGTCGAAGGGAGTTACCAACCACTCGAAGGCCGAGGCCGTCCAGGGCAACCCCCCGCCCCTCCCTTGCCCAATGCTCTTCCTGGCTATATGAGGGCAAAGCCGGGCGGGTTCGTGGACCCTCGCTTGGTC
>JBOHSY010000192.1:0-1742 GCA_050733355.1 Gemmatimonadales bacterium
GGACAAGGCACCTGACGTCGGTGCGGCCTAACCAGCGCATGCAGCTGGCGGGCGCTTCCGTGGGAAGCGCCCGGCCGCACCGGGGCGCTGGCGCGGGGTGGACCATAGAGTTCGTATCGGCCGGGCCTGCCGCCCGCAGCTGATGCGCGATCCGTTAGGCCGCCAGGCACCGGATTCCGAACCATGCATCGCATCTACCCCATCATCCTGCTCGGCGTCCTGCCAGCCTGTACTGCCGGTGGGGCAGCCCCGAGCCCGGCGCCGCTGAACTACCGTAAGGTCGAGCTGTTCCGCAGCCTGAGCCTTACGGGAGTTGCGTACGCGATCGCAATCGTTGATTCGGACAGGACCACGAAGGGGGCGTTCAAAGTCTACAGCGGCGATGCGAATCGGACCGTGGTGGAGCGCGACTTCGGATGCGTGATGGGGCGTGCTTCGGAACAGCCGCGGTTCTGGACGTGCGAGGTGCCCGTGCCGCTCGACCAGCGCGCTTGGCAGGCGCTGCTGGCGCAGCTCGACGGCGCCGGTATGATGGAGCCGCCCTCCAACGTTCCGGCGGGCTGGGACTCTGCACTGCTCCCGATGGTGGTCTGTAATGACGGGTCGCCGTGGCGCCTGGTCGTACGTGACACTGCGGGTACCACGCTCGTGCAGGACCAAGAGGAATGTGATGTCCGAACCGTGGAGCGGAAGCAGTACCAACTTGCGGTGCGTGCCGTGGTGGACCGGATTGTCGGCGCGGCCCGATTGCACTCCCGCGCCAATTGATGCTGGCCTGCGGCCTAACTAGCGCATGCAGCTGACGGGCGCTCGCACAGGCGAGCGCCCGAGCGGGCCGGAGCGCCGGCCCGCGGTGGACCATAGAATTCGTATCGGCGGGCTTAGCGCCCGCAGCTGATGCGCGATTGCGTTAGGCCGCAACGATCGCAGCCGAATTACGACCATCTCAAACTCAAGGAGCTTCCATGCGGCTGCTCGCTGCTGGTCTCGCGCTCGTCCCGCTAGTCGCTCCCGCATTGCAGGCCCAGAAGCCCTCGACCGTCAAGGCAGACGTCCAAGCGTTCGTGCGGAGCTATGCCGACGCGGCCAATCGAGGCGACGCCGCTGCGTACGCTGCGATGTACAAGGAGAGCGCCGACCTCATCGTGATCAACGATGGAGAGGTCAAGCGAGGATGGAGCAGCATTCGCGATGAGGCCAACCAGATCTTGGGCACGGAGGGCAGCTACAAGATCTCAGCTGGGATTGTCGACGTTCTCCCGCTCGGCTCCACGCGTGCCGTTGCTAGCTTCCCGTTTGTGCTAACGGTCCAAACGCAGGCGGGGTTGGCGCAGCTAAAGGGCGCCAGCACGCTCGTTCTCGAGAAGACGGGCACCAAGTGGCTGATCGTGCACGACCACACGAGTCTTCAGCAGCCGCCCGCCACGCAGACCGAATAGGGGTTGCGGCCTAACCAGCGCATGCAGCTGACGGGCGCTTCTGCGCGAAGCGCCGGCGACGCCTAGCGGCGTCGCAACGATAAGGACCATAGGTTTGTGCCGCGCGGGCAGATCGCCCGCAGCTGATGCGCGATCCGTTAGGCGTCAGGGGCAGCCGCACGTACATTTGAGATCTCCCCAAGGAGATCCCCATGCAGGTCCAATTCACGGCGGTCTTCCAGCAGGTGCCCGAAGGCTACATCGGCTTCGTCGAGGAGCTCCCCGGCGCGAATACGCAGGGTGCCACCCTTGACGAGGCTCGCG
>JBOHSY010000193.1:0-8027 GCA_050733355.1 Gemmatimonadales bacterium
GCCGTACGACATGGCGCCGACGGTGTCCAGGTCGCGCGCGCGCGTCCCGACGCCAGCCGACCGCGCCGCCCAGCGCGGGCCGAGATCCGCGTTGCACGCGCCGAGGATTCCTTCGGCCTCGTCCACGCGGGAGCCGGCGTCCACCGTCACCAGCGTGCCGCCCTCGCGGAAGCCGGCGTCGAAGTGCTTGGCATCTTCCTCGGACACGCCGAGCCCGACGAGCGCACCGATCAGCCCGCCCGTGGCCGCGCCGGCGCCGACGAGCACCGACTCGAGCACGCCGCCCACCACGATAGGGCCAAGTCCCGGGATGAGCAGCGACCCCAGCAAGCCGATGATCCCGCCGACCAGTCCGCCGCTTACGGCGCCCGCCAACGCGCCTTTGCCCGCCGCCGACGTGTCGGTGCCCTCGGCCAGGTCACGCTGCTCGTTGCGATCCTTGATCGCGATGCCGATCTGTTCGCGGGTGAAGCCCGCATCCTTGAGGTCGCTGATCGCCTGCTCGGCGTCGCCCCGATTGCGGAAGAGACCGACGACGGTGCGTCCCGTCCGGTTGGCAGAATCGAGAGCCATGGTATCAAATCCTTGCGTTGCGGTGGCTTGGTTCGAAAGGTCGCCGCCAAGCTAAGCCGCGGTCTCGGGATGTTAGGTGACGACAGTCACAGAGTAGTGCATGGCCGGTCCTAGCACGACGACCGGCTCAGCGGTGCAGCGGTAGCTCCAGCGCGTCCCACAAGGCGAGCCAGCTCGCCTCGATGATGTTCTCCGAGCAGCCGACGGTGCTCCAGCGTTCCGCGCCGCGCGCCGACTCGACGATCACGCGCGGGCGAGCGCCGGTGCCGAGGTGCTCGTCCACGATCCGGACCTTGTAGTCGACCAACCGCACCTCCTCGAGCCCGGGGTGAAACGGGACCAGCGCCTTGCGAAGCGCACGGTCGAGCGCGTTCACCGGTCCGGCCCCCTCGGCGGCGGTATGCATGATTTCCCCGCCCACCCGGAGCTTCACGGTGGCCTGGGCCCGCACGCCCTGCCCGCCCCGCTTCTCGACGATCACGGTGAAGTCGAGCAGCTCGAACGGCGCCCGGTACCCCGGTGCCGAGCGGCGGAGCAGCATCTCGAACGAGCCCTCCGCCGCCTCGAACTGGAACCCGCGGTGCTCGAGCTCCTTGATCTGCTGGAGCACCGCGCCGTCCTCGGTGCCGACCTGGAGTCCGAGAGCCTCCGCCCGGAGCCGGACGTTGCGCCGGCCGGCCACCTCGCTCACCACGACCCGCATCTCGTTTCCCACGACGGCGGGATCGATGTGCTGATAGCTCTCCGGCCGCTTGGCCACGGCGGCCACGTGGATGCCGCCCTTGTGAGCGAAGGCGCTCCGGCCCACGTACGGCGCGTGCGCGTCGGGGTTGAGGTTCGCGATGGCCGCGACCACGCGTGAGACCTCGGTGAGCCGGGCCAGCCGGTCCGGCGCGAGCACGTCGCGGCCGAGCTTGAGCTGGAGGTTGGCGATCACCGGCACGAGATCCACGTTGCCGCAGCGTTCGCCGTACCCGTTGATGGTGCCCTGCACCTGCGTGCAGCCCGCCTCTACTGCGCTCAGCGCCACGGCCACGGCGAGCCCGCTGTCGTTGTGCGGATGGACGCCGAGCGGCGCCCGCACCCGGTCGCGCACACGGCACACGACGTCGCCGGCCCGGACGGGCAGGCTGCCGCCGTTCGTGTCGCACAGCACGATCCAGGACGCGCCCGCGGCTTCGGCGACCTCGAGCGTGGCCAGAGCGTACTCCGGGTCCTCCGACCAGCCGTCGAAGAAGTGCTCGGCGTCGTAGACCACTTCCCGTCCCTGGCCGCGCAGCCAGGCGACGCTCTCCGCGATCATGGCCAGGTTCTCGTCACGGTTGGTCTCCAGCACCCGCTCCACATGTAGCGTCGAGCTCTTGCCCACGACGGTCACCGTGAGCGTGCCGGCGTCCGCCAGCGCCCGGAGATTGGCGTCCTCGTCACACCGGATCCCGACGCGGCGCGTGCTGCCGAACGCCGCGACCTTCGCCCGGCCGAGCGGTTCGGCTGCCACGCGCCGGAAGAACTCGGCGTCCTTCGGGTTCGAGCCGGGCCACCCGCCCTCGATGTACTGCACGCCGAGCTGGTCGAGCAGCCGGGCGATCTTGAGCTTGTCCTCGACCGACAGCGAGAGTCCCTCCCGCTGGGTCCCGTCGCGGAGCGTCGTGTCGTACAGCGAGATGGGCATGGGCGGTGCGGAAAAAGAAAGCGGCCTCTCGGGAGGAGGGGCCGCGTGATTGCCGGTGGTGCGCTGCGTCAGCCGCGCGCCGGCACGCCGCCTCTCCGCGGGTGCGGAATGAGTCGAAGGCCGATGGCGAGCGGGAGACGGGCGAACCGCATGCCTGCAATTCTATGCGCCGGAGCGCATAGGTCAATGGAGCGCAGACCGGCGCGGGCGCCAAGCTGAGAAGGTGGGTGGAACGGGCGCGATTGCGCCCGTTCCCGCGAGATGTATGAAAAGAGGAGGGTTAAGAGGGTTGAGCAGCGAAAGCAGAGGCGAGGGTCAGCTCGTCCGGCCGCGGGGCTTGGGGGCCGAGGGCTAGGATCGGACGTCTCGCAAGGCGCCAACCGGCCTCCGCTTCCACTATCCGCCAAGATACCCGCGACTTAGAGGCTCGCTGTGCGCCCCATCACACGAGCCGCCGGCCACGTCCGACAGGGCAGTCAGCATGGTTGCGACCGCGGCGGGCGTGGCGTCGCCCATGTGGCCGATCCGGATGACGCGCTGAGCGAGCGAGCCGAGGCCGCCCGCCAGCGTGAAACCCCGCGCGCGCATATCGCGCAAAACGCCGGCCACCGAGGTCTCGGCCGGCGGCACGAGCGCGGACACGGCAGCCGAGCGGCGACCGGTGTCGGCCAGCAAGCTCCATCCGGGCGCGGCGGCGACCCATCGCTCGACCAGCCCCAGCATCGCCGCGTGTCGCCGCCAGCGTCCTTCGACGCCGCCCTCGTCCTCGATCCGTTCCAGCTGGCGCTCGAGCGCGTACAGGTGCGAGAGCGCGGGCGTCTGGGTGGGCTGGCCCGTCCGCGCGGCGCGCTCGTATCGAAGGAGGTCGAGGTACCACCCGCGGCCCGGCACGCCCGCGGCCCGATCCAGCAGCCGCCGGGAAGCCACGCCGAGCCCCAACCCCGGCGGCATGGCCAGCGCCTTCTGCGATCCGGTGAAGACGAAGTCCAGTCCCCAGGCGTCGGTCTCCACCGGCAGGGCCCCGATCGACGACACCGCGTCCACCATCACCAGTGCGTCCGACCGCTCCCGCACCACCCGGGCGAGCTCCGGCAAGGTCGCGAGCGCGCCAGTGGAGGTCTCCGAGTGGACGAGGAGCACGGCATCCACCGGAGGCCCACCCAGGAACCGCTCGAGCTGGTCCGGCTCGAGCGTCCGGCCGACCGGCACGTGGAGCCGGACGGTCTCCCGGCCGCACGCCTCCAGCGTCTCCGCCAGCCGGTCGCCGAAGTATCCGCTGCAGACGGCGAGCGCGCGCCGGGGCACAGCGGTGCGGATCGCGCCCTCGAGCAGGCCGGTGGACGACGAGGCCACCAGCAGCACCGGCTCACGGGTGCGGAAGAGACGCCGAAGCCCCGGCTGGAGTCCGTGGAGCAGTGCCCGCGCCTCGTCGCTCCAAGGGGAGATCATCGGTCGCTGAAAGGCGGCCAGGATCTCCGGGTGGACCTCGACCGGCCCGGGCAGGAAAAAGCGACCGAACTCGCTCATGGCGCGGCGAACCGCCGGGCCTTGAGATCGGCCAGCTCGGCGCGGATCCGACGACTGCGGCGGTTGCTGGGATACCGGTCGAGCAGCCGGCGGAGCTCGCCCATGGCGCGTCCCGGCTCACCGAGCCGGTGCTCCCACAGATCGGCCAGGGCAAGCCCGACCCGAACGTCGTCCTCGGGGACCAGGGCTCGCGCTCCGCGGAGCGCGTCGAGCTCCGCGGCCGCGGCCTCCGGCTGCATGAGCGGCCCCGCGAGCAGTGCCGCGCGGCGGAGGGCGGGCTCCGCCTGTCCGCGCTCCTCACGCGCGCGTTCGAGATAGGCGTCGGCGGCGGCGGCATGATGTCCTCCGGCCACCAGCGCCTCGATGGCGGAGTAGCCGCCGCCCGCGCGCCGGAGCCCCCCGTTCTGGAGCCCGCGCGCCACGCCGTCCACCAGCGGCTCGAGCACGTCGTCGAGCAGTGCCACTACGAAACCGTAGACCGCCCAGCACACGCCGACGATCCGGAGCGCGCGCGGCTCCACGCCGCTTGCCGCCGCGAGGACCGCGAAGACGCTGGCGATGAGAAGGATCGCCGCCACGGCGATCTTCACCAGGCGGAGAGGATTCTCGATCGAGCCCCGGTCGTCGGCGCGGGCCGACCAGTGGGACACACGGGAGAGGAGCGTCAAGGCCGGTAAGCTATGGCGGCGCGCGAAGCGCGGGCAAGTTGACATTGCCCGCCGTGCGGGCGTAAATCAGCGCGTGAGAGATCGAGTCTCCCGGCGCGACTTCCTCGGCGCGGCGGGCGCGGCTGCCGCGTCGGCCGCGCTGCCGCACACGGCCATGGCGTTCTCCGCTCCTGCGGTGCACATCCCGGGGGCCGTTCGCCCCGCGGCGATCAGCTCCAGCAACGGCCTTCGGGCGGTGAACCGCGCGATGGAGCTCGTCCTGCGCGGCACCGACACGCTCGACGCCGCGATCGAGGGCGTGAAGATCCAGGAGCTCGATCCGGCGGACAACTCGGTCGGCTACGGCGGGCTGCCCAACGAGGACGGCGTGGTGCAGCTCGACGCGTCCTGCATGCACGGACCGACCCGGCGCGCCGGCGCCGTGGCGGCGCTCGAGGGCATCAAGACCCCGAGCGAAGTGGCGAAGCTGGTGCTCCTCCACACCGATCACATCCTACTGGTCGGTGAAGGCGCGAAACGCTTCGCGCTCTCATACGGATTCAAGGAAGAAGACCTGCTCACGCCCGCATCGCGCCAGCTCTGGCTCGAATGGCGCGCGAACCGCGGACCCGACGATGACTGGCTCGACCTGCCGGCCGGCACGCCCATGACCCCGCGGCCGACCGGCACGATCAACCTGAACGTCGTCAACGCGAAAGGCGAGATCTCGTCAGTGACCACTACCAGCGGCCTGGCGTGGAAGATCCCGGGGCGCGTCGGCGACAGCCCGATCGTCGGCGCGGGGCAGTACACCGACAACGACGTCGGCGCGGCCGGTGCCACCGGCCGGGGCGAGGCGGTCATCCTGGCCTGCGGCGGATTCCTCACCGTCGAGCACATGCGGCGGGGCCTGAGCCCGACCGATGCCTGCCTGGAGACCCTGCGGCGGGTGCAGCGGCTCTCGCCGGCACGGCTGCTCAAGGATGGCCGCCCGACGTTCAACCTTCAGTTCTACGCCGTGAACGCCCGCGGCGACCTCGGCGCGGCCTCGTTCTACCCGAGCCGGTACGCCGCGCACGACGGCCGCGAGGGCGCTCTGCGCGACACCGCCCACCTCTTCGCACCGGGGCCTGCTTGATCGCGCTCCGTCCCGGCGTTGTCATTGCGCTCTCGATCTGGGCGTTGTCGGTCCCGCCACTCTCCGCCCAGGACACAACCGAAGTCGATCTGACCGACCCGATGGCCGTCGACACGGCCTGGACCAACACGGACGTGCCCTGGTCGCTGAGCTACTTCCCGTATCTCACGGGGCTGTCGAACGACGGCCCGCTGATCGCCGGGCGGGTGCGCTACTGGAGGCCGGCGCCGTACGAGGACCGGGTCACGGCGAAGGCCGCGGTGGAGCTGAACGCGGGCATCGGGTTCCGCGGCAGCCGCTTCGCGACCGCCACCGCGACCGTGCCCCGGCTGGGCAAGGGCTGGCGCCTCTTCGCGCTCACCACGGCGGTACGCGAGGCGCGGTTCGGCTTCTACGGCCTTGGCAACGAAACGATCAGGGATGAGGCGCTCAGCGGGCCGGACAACAAGCTCTACTACCGCGTGCGCCGCCGAACCTACCGCGTGAACCTGGACGTGACCCGGCACCTGACCGGGCCGCTGCACGCGGCGCTGCTCGGCGAGCTCGTGTCCGCCAGATTCACGGCGCCGGAGGAGGAGCCGTCCCTCTTCGGCCAGACGTTCGGGGCCGAGCTCGACAATCAGGATGCGTCGCTTCGGGCTGCGCTCGTCTTCGACACGCGCGACAACGAGTACAACACGCTCCAAGGCGTGCTGCTCGAGGCGGGGGCACAGGTGGCCACCGGCGGCGGGAACTACGAACGGGTGTACGGCATCGCGCGGGGCTGGCTCACGCCGTGGACCGGAACCACGTTCGCGGTGCGGCTCGCCGGGTCGCAGCTCTACGGCGCGCCGACGCTCGACTCCCGTTTCATCATCCCCGGCTGGGAGCGGCCGGTGGTGGTGCTCGGCGGCAACTTCTCGCATCGGGGCCTGGACCTGCCGCGGTTCGCGGGTCAGGGCGTGCTGTTCGGCAACTTCGAGGTGCGGCAGGAGGTGTTCGGCTTCGGGGACCTCGGCGCGATCGGTGTCGTCGGGTTTCTCGACGCCGGCCGGGTTTTCGAGGAAGACCGTTTCCGGCTCACGTTCGATGACCTCAAGGTGGGCGGCGGCGGCGGCATCGCGATTCGGGTCCTGCGCTCCACGATCTTTACCTTCACCGTCGGCCGCGGGCCGGACGGCACCAACATCGATCTCAACGCGGGGTGGTTCTTTTGAGTTACGAGTTGCGAGTTACGAGTTACTCGTAACTCCCAGCCGCCCGGCGGCCTCCAACACCTCGCGGAGCGTCGTCTCCCCCTTGTCCCGTGCGTACCACTTCCGGATCTCGGGGTAAATGTCGGCCTTGGGGCGGCCGCGGCCAAGCTCCCCCATCACCCACCGCTGCAAGGCGCGGGGCCGGGGCCCCCAGTGGCCGAGCTCCTCGAAGTTCTCGTCCAGGGCGATCACGATCGGGATCGAGCGCGAGCCGTTGGTGAGATACTGGTCCATCAGCTCGGGATGCTCGTCCCGCCGGAGGAGCCGGAGCTCCACGCCCCGCGCCAGGTCGGCGAGGCGCGCCAGCACCGGCAGTGTGTTCGACGCGTCGCCGCACCAGTCCTCGGCGAGCGCGAGCAGCCTCAACGGGGCGCGATCGGGCGCCGCGACGGCCCACTCGGGTACCTTCGCCAGGCGATGCAGTCCTTCCCACAACCCGCGGTGCTTGAGCTCGCTCGCGGCCACGAAGTCGGCATAGGGAAGCGCGGCATTCCAGAGAGCGGCAAAGTTCATGATCCCGTTCCGTGCGTACCCTGCAAGAACCCGAAACCGGCTCCCGGGGTTCCGGCTTGCCTGCGTCCGTAGATTAGCCGCATGTCCCCATCCGCCCGCCGTGACGGCGAGGCCACCCGCCAGCGGCTGCTGCGCGCCGCCCTGGAGCTGTTCACGGCGAACGGCTTCCGCGCCACCACGACCCCCGAGATCGCGGAGCGCGCGGGCGTGGCCGAGGGAACGATCTACCGGCACTTCTCCGGCAAGGAGCATCTGCTCAACGAGGTGTACCGCGCCGCTCACCGGTGGGCGTTCGGCCTCGTGGCGGAGACCGAGGGCCCGCATCCGCCTCAGGAGCGGCTCCAGCGCATAGGGCGGCGCCTGCTCGAGGGCGCCGAGCGGGACCCGGCGGCCACCCGCATGCTGCTGCTCCCGCGGGACGACCGCCACCTGGACGAGCGGAGCCGCGACGCGGCACGGGAGTTCCGCGGCGCGCTCCAGCAGGTGATCGCCTCGGGCAAGTCGAACGGTGTGGTGCGTGCCGGACCGGCGGAGCTCTGGGCAGCGGTGTGGCTTTCGGTGGTCGCGTTCGCGGCCGAGCGCATTGCCGCCCGCGAATGGACGGCGGAGCAGCCGCAGGTCGGGCAGGTGCTGGAGGCGGCGTGGGACGCCATTCGGCAGACGGGAGCGGGCGGGAGCGGGCGGGAGCAGACGGGAGCGGTGTGAGGGGGACTCCTCAATCC
>JBOHSY010000194.1:0-7532 GCA_050733355.1 Gemmatimonadales bacterium
CGCCCACGTCGGGTGCCGGGGTCGCGCTGCCGGGATCGGCCTGGGTGCCGGGCTCGGTGCGAGCCTGATCGCCTCCGCCAGCAGACCTGTCGCAGCCCGCCCCGAAGAGAGCCGCGGCGAGCGCCACCCCGACGAGCCGAAGCTTGCCACTCCACATGACCGATTCCTCCGTTCGCTGAAGCCACATTGCCCCGCTGGAATCTCCCAAGATCGCCCCGGCCGCGTGACCGGAACGTGACGTCTGCCCCGACCTCGGCCTGATCGGTGACCGATGCCCGCCGTCCCGCCACGCCGTCCGCCCCCCTTATCTTCTGCCCATGGCCAACTCGACTCGGACCGCGACCCTCGGCCTGGTGCAGATGCGCTGCACCACCGATCCGGAAGAGAATCTGCAGAAGGCGATCGCCGGCGTTGGCGAAGCCGCCCGCCGCGGAGCTCAGATCGTCTGCCTTCAGGAGCTCTTTCGCAGTCAGTACTTCTGCCAGACTGAAGATCACGCGAACTTCGGCCTCGCGGAAGCGATCCCCGGCCCCAGCACCGAGCGGCTCGGCGGGGTGGCGAAGGAGCACGACGTAGTGATCATCGCTTCGCTGTTCGAGAAGCGGGCCGAGGGACTCTACCACAACACGGCCGCGATCCTCGACGCCGACGGCCGGTACCTCGGCAAGTACCGGAAGATGCACATTCCCGACGATCCCAACTACTACGAGAAGTTCTACTTCACCCCCGGTGACCTGGGCTTCCGGAGCTGGGACACCAGGTACGCCCGCATCGGCGTGCTGGTTTGCTGGGATCAGTGGTATCCCGAAGGCGCGCGTCTCACGGCACTCGCCGGCGCGGAGATCCTGTTCTATCCCACCGCGATCGGCTGGCACCCCGCCGAACGTGCCGAGCATGGCGAACAGCAGAAGGCAGCCTGGGAGATCATCCAGCGAAGTCATGGCATCGCCAACGGCGTCTATGTCTGCGCGGTGAATCGGGTGGGGCACGAAGGCGAGGCCGGGGCCGGCCTCGAGTTTTGGGGGGGAAGCTTCGTTTCCGATCCGGGCGGCCGGGTGCTGGTCAAGGGCGGGCTGGACGAAGAAGTGCTGACCGTCGCCTGCGATCTGGGCAAGGTGGACCTGAGCCGTACCCACTGGCCCTTCCTCCGGGACCGCCGCATCGACGCCTACGGCGACATCTGCCGCCGTTACCTGGACTGAACTGCAGCCGCGGTTCGCTTCCTGAGCCGAGCGAATGACGCGAACGCCGGCCGAGCTGGGCTACCGGATGCCGGCGGAGTGGGAGCCCCACCGGGGCACGTGGCTGAGCTGGCCGCACAAGGAATCGTCGTGGCCGGGCAGGTTCGGCCCGGTGCCCGGCATCTTCGCGCGCATGGTGGCGGAGCTCGCCGAGGGCGAGGAGGTTCACATCAACGTCGCCGGGCCTGCGATGGAGCACGACGTCCGGCGCCTCCTCGCCGACGAGGGCGTGGGCGCGGGCAACGTGTTCTTTCACCACCATCCCACGAACGACGCATGGTGTCGCGACCACGGGCCCACCTTCGTCCAGCGAACGGCCGGGGGGCGGCGTGAACAGGCCATCGTGGATTGGGACTACAATGCCTGGGGCGGCAAGTATCCGCCGTGGGACCTCGACGACGTGATCCCGACGCGGATCGCGCGCGAGCTCGATCTGCCGGTTTTCGCTCCGGGCATCGTCATGGAAGGTGGGGCAATCGACGTCAACGGACTCGGCACGCTGCTCACCACCGAGGCGTGCCTGCTGAATCCGAATCGCAATCCGCACCTGTCGCGCCGCGAGATCGAGCGCTACCTGCACGACTATCTGGGCGTGACCAACATCCTGTGGCTCGGCCACGGAATCGAGGGGGACGACACCGACGGCCACGTCGACGACCTCACGCGGTTCGTCGCCCCGTATACGGTGGTCACCGTGGTGGAGGACGACCCGGCCGACGCCAATTTCGCGCCGCTCCGAGACAATCTCGAGCGGCTGCAGCGCATGACGGACCAGGACGGACGGCCGCTCCGGGTCGAGACGCTGCCCATGCCGCGGCCGCTGTACCACGACGACCAGCGCCTGCCGGCCAGTTACGCCAACTTCTACGTCGGCAACCGGGTCGTGCTCGTGCCCGGCTACGACCCGGCGGGTGACGCCTTGGCCTGCGCTGCACTCCAGCGGTTCTTTCCGACCCGGCGCGTCGTGGCGGTCGACTGCACCGACCTCGTCTGGGGGCTGGGCGGGTTCCACTGCGTGTCCCAGCAGTGGCCGGCATCACGGTGAGCAGTGAGCAGTGAGCAGTGAGCAGTGAGCAGTGGCTCCGAAGCGAACGGGGGCCCCATGATTGTGGGAGCCCCCTGCCCACTGCTCACCGCGGTTCAGGCCTTTTCCCAGTTCCCCACCATCGCCGCGCGCCGGCCGCCGCAGGCGTCGGTGCCCACGCCGGCAATGTGGAGGCCGCCCTCGGCCTGGTGCAGCACGTAGCGCGCCTCGCTCGTCTGGCAGGCTGCTGCGGCCGTGTCGGCCGAGAAGATCAGCGTGTCGCCCTTGAACTCGCCCTTCCCCTTCATGTTGGGATTGTCCGCCCAGCGCGGCGCGGGCAGCGTCAGCTCGACCATGCCGTCCCCACCGAGCTTCATCTGCACTTCGCCCTCGCCGTAGAGATCCCGTTTGTAGTTCCCCGCGTGCTTGCCACCGGCGCCGCAGCCCGTCACGAGCACCATGGCGGCCAAGAACGAGGAGGCGAGAGCGGTCGCACCACGAAACCCAACCGTCATCACATTACCCTCCGTTTGGTATCAAGGGGGCCGCGCGGACGTGCGCCGCCGGCCGCGGCAAGGCCTACCAAGATGGGACGGGGGCTCGATTTGCGCCAGTAGCCGCACCCGGGGTGGCGCTCAGGCCCGGCGCCACCGGGTGGCACCGGCCACCACGGTCTCCACGCAGGCGTTCGGCCGGAAATGATAGAGCCATTCTCGGGGATCGGCCGCGTCCAGGACCGCGAAGTCGGCGACCTTGCCCGGTTCCAGCGAGCCGACCCCGGCCTCGAGCCCCACCGCGCGGGCCGCGTAGAGGGTCGCCCCCTTGAGCGCCTCCGCCGGCGTCATGCGCTGCAGCGTGCAGGCGAGGGTGAGCGCCAGCGGCAGGTGCCAGCTCGGCGCCGAACCTGGGTTGAAGTCGGTGGCGACCGCGACGGCTACTCCGGCCTCGATCAGCGTCCGAGCCGGCATCGGGCGCTGATCGAGATAGAGGGTGGCGATCGGAAGGCTCACCGCCACGACCCCGGCTCGGTGAAGCGCCGCGATGCCGCCCGGCGTGACGTGCTCGAGGTGGTCGGCGGAGAGCGCCCCGACCTCCGCGGCCAGCTCCGCGCCGCCCGACGCGCTGAGCTGGTCGGCATGGAGCCGAGGCGCGAGGCCGGCCGCGCGCCCTGCCAGGAGGATCCGCCGCGCCTCCTCGACGCTGAAGGCGGAGGTCTCCACGAACGCGTCGCAGCAGCGCGCGAGCCGCTCGCGGCCCACGGCGGGGAGGATCTCCTCGACGATGAGCCGGACATAGGCCTCGCGGCGCTCCCGGTACTCGGGCGGCACGACGTGCGCGGCAAGCAGCGTCGGCACCAGCCGCTGCGCCGCGGTGCGCGCCAGCTGTGCGTACACCCGCAGCAGGCGAAGCTCGTGCTCGCGGTCGAGCCCGTAGCCGCTCTTGCACTCGACGGCGGTCACGCCGAGCTCGAGCATGCCCTCGAGCACCAGCGCAGCGCGCCGGGCGAGCGCGGCGCTATCCGCCTCGCGTGTTGCGCGCACGGTGGAGGCGATGCCGCCGCCCGCCGCGGCGATCTCGAGGTAGCTCCGCCCCAGGATCCGCTGCTCGAACTCGTCCGCGCGCCAGCCGCCGAACGCGAGGTGGGTGTGGCAGTCGATGAGGCCTGGAATCACCAGCCGCCCGCCCGCGTCGCGTGGGGCGTCGCGGAGGCGCGGGGGGAGTCCGTCCTCGGGGCCGGCGTACACGATGCGGCCGTCGTCCCACGCGAGCGCCGCCCTGGGGACCAAGCCCGCGTCGGCCTGACCGGCGCCGGCGGCGCAGGTGGCAAGACAGCCGATGTTGGTCAGCGCCGGCATCGGTCGGGTTGAACCACAGAGGACACAGAGCGCTGCCGCTCCGACGGGAACTGCAAACCGCAGAGGCGCAGAGACGCCGAGAGAGTGCGAGAGGATTTCTGGGTGGTTGCATGTACTGGCATCGGAACGCCCGGACAGGAGACCACAAGGAAATCGCCACCAAGCCGTCTGCGTCCCGGCGTCTCTGCGGTTTGCAGTTGCAGGTGTTGTTCTCGGTGTCCTCCGTGTCCTCTGTTCACCATCAGGAGAGCATGGGGAGATCGACGCCCCGCTCGCGCGCCGTGTCGATCGCGAGCGCGTAGCCGGCGTCGGCGTGGCGCATGACGCCCGTTCCCGGATCAGCGGTGAGCACCCGCTCGAGGCGCCGGTCGCCGCTCGGGGTGCCGTCCGCGACGATCACCATGCCGGCATGGATCGAGTATCCGATGCCCACGCCGCCGCCGTGATGCAGCGAGACCCAGCTCGCACCGCAGGCGGTGTTGAGCAACGCGTTGAGCAGCGGCCAGTCGGCAATGGCATCGGAGCCGTCCTGCATTGCCTCCGTCTCGCGGTTCGGCGAAGCCACCGAGCCGGTATCGAGATGATCACGGCCGATCACGAGCGGGGCCGCGACCTTTCCTGTCTTCACCAGGTGATTGAAGCGGAGGCCCATCTCCGCCCGCTCGCCGTACTCCAGCCAGCAGATGCGCGCGGGCAGACCCTGGAACGCCACCTTCTGGCCCGCGGTCCGGATCCAGCGCGCGAGTGACTCGTTGCCCGGAAACGCCTCAAGCACGGCGCGATCGGTCGTGGTGATGTCCGCCCGGTTGCCGGACAGTGCGGCCCAGCGGAAGGGGCCGGCCCCCCTGCAGAAGAGGGGGCGGATGAACGCGGGCACGAAGCCCGGGATGTCGAACGCGCCCGTCAGTCCGCGATGGTCGGCCACCTGCCCGCGCAGGTTGTTCCCGTAGTCGAACACGACCGCGCCTCGTGCCTTGAGCGCGAGCATCGCCTCGACGTGGGTCACCATCGAGTCGAGCACCCGCGCCTCGTACCCCGCCGGGTCGCGGCCGCGGAGCCGGGCCGCGGCCTCGAGGGTGACGCCGGCCGGGATGTACCCGAGCCGGAGATCGTGGGCGGACGTCTGGTCGGTCACGACGTCGGGGACGATGCCTCGCCGAGCGAGCTCGGGCAGCACTTCGGCGATGTTCCCCACGAGACCGATCGACAGCGCCGCGTGCCCTTCCTTCGCCTCCAGCGCCAGCCGGAGCGCCTCGTCCAGGTCGTGCGCGATCCGGTCGCAGTACGCCGTCTCCACCCGCCGCCGGATGCGATGCTCGTCGACGTCCACGCCGAGGAAGGCGGCGCCGTTCATCGTGGCCGCCAACGGCTGCGCCCCGCCCATGCCGCCGAGCCCGGCGGTCACCACGAGCCGCCCGGCGAGGGTGCCCCCGAAGTGCTGCCGGGCGCACTCCGCGAACGTCTCGTAGGTGCCCTGGAGAATCCCCTGCGTGCCGATGTAGATCCAGGAGCCGGCGGTCATCTGACCATACATCGTGAGCCCCAGCGCCTCGAGGCGGCGGAATTCATCCCACGTGGCCCAGCGGGGGACGAGATGCGAGTTCGCGATCAGGACCCTCGGCGCCTCGTCGTGCGTGCGGAAGACTCCCACCGGTTTGCCGCTCTGCACCAGGAGCGTCTCGTCGTTGCCGAGGCGCCGAAGCGTCTCGACGATCTTCTCGTAGCACGCCCAGTTCCGGGCCGCCCGTCCGCTGCCGCCGTAAACGATGAGCTCCTCGGGGCGTTCCGCGACGGCCGGATCGAGGTTGTTCATCAGCATGCGGAGCGCGGCCTCCTGGTGCCAGCCGCGGCAGGAGATCACAGGCCCGATGGGCGCGGTTATCGTCGGGGCGTGGGAAGTGGCGGTCATTGGAGACGCTAGGGTGAACGTGTCTGAACCTTACCGTTCGGGCGCGCGGGCGCCAAGAGCCCGTACATTTCCCCGACCCACTCCCCGCACATCACGGGAAGGAGACCGAACCATGCGGATGCGCTCCTTGCTGCTCCCCACGGGCGCGGCGCTCGCAGCGGCGCCGACCCCGCTCGTCGCGGCGGCGGCGCAGTCCGCCGGCGACCTGCGGGTGGGGCTGAACCAGCGGCTCACCGAGCAGGGGTACCTGGCGGCCGCCGCCTCAGGAGTCCAGAGCGCCGCCGCCGCCCTCGACGCCAATTTCCGTCGACCTCGCTCGTGCGATCGGCGCCGTCTACGGCGCGGACGCGGGGAAGTCCTTCCTCGAGCTGTGGCGACAGCACATCGTCTTTCTCATCGATTACACCGGCGCGACCGCGAGAAAGAGCGCGCGCATGCAGGACGATGCGGTGCAGAACCTCCTCGGGTACGCCGAGGATTTCCCCGCGTTTCTGAGCGCGGCGAACCCCCATCTGCCCGAAGCCGTTGTCGCAGAGCTCCTGCGGACGCACGTCCGCGGACTCACCAGTGTCGTCGATGCGCGGACGCGGGTTGACCTCGCCTTCGCCTACGCGACGCTGCGCGACGTCGCAGCCCACATGCAGAGCATCGGCGACCCCCTGGGGCGCTGCCGTGTCTGCAACCTTCCCGGCCCTCCCGCGATCAAACGCGGTGCATGACGAACCGACGACCCGGAGCGACGCTGCTGCAGCGTGACCGAGCCCTCGACCGGAACGATGCGGATGCGGTGGAGGCCACGTTGGCCGCCAGCGGGGACGCGCATGCGTTCGAGCGGCTCTATCGGGCGCACGTGGGGCGGGTGTACGCGCTCGTGCGCCGCATGCTGGACGACGAGGATGTCGACGAGGTCACGCAGGACATCTTCGTGCGCGCCTGGCAGAAGCTCGGCACCTATCGCGGCGAGGCCGCGTTCTCGACCTGGCTCCACCGCGTGGGGGTGAACGTGATTCTCGCGAGGCGCCAGACGCTGGGAGTCCGGCGGAATCGATTCCTGGAGGGCGACGAGGTGCTCGACACCGTGGCGAGCCGCCGCACCGGACCCGAGACGGCCCTGGACTTCGAGACCGCGCTCGCGCGGCTCCCCTCCGGCGCCCGCGAAGTGTTCGTGCTCCACGACGTTGAGGGATATCGCCACGAGGAGATCGCCCAGATGCTGGGATTGGCCGTGGGAACCTCGAAATCGCAGCTGCACCGAGCGCGCATGGCCCTGCGGCGCTATCTCGACCGATGACCGGTAGCCGATGACCACTAGCCGCCTATGATGACCGATCCCTGGACCCACCGGCTGAGCGAGTATCTGGACGGCGACCTGACCGCTGCCGAGCGCGCGGCGCTGGAGCGGCACCTCGCCGCCTGTCCGGCGTGCAGCACGACGCTCGCCGAGCTCACGCGGGTCGTGATGCGGGCGCGCGCCCTTCCCGCCCCTCCGCCGGGGAGCGACC
>JBOHSY010000195.1:0-22507 GCA_050733355.1 Gemmatimonadales bacterium
CACCTTCGTGACCGACGTTGCCGAGCTCGCCGTCGTGCGGGAGGTGCGCGAACGGTATCTCGATGCCGGCCGGCTGCCCGCCAGCACCCTGGTCGAGGTCAACGCGCTGGCCCGACCGGAGTTTCTGCCATGGCGTTGCAGCGCGCGGGGATCGAGGCGGTGGTACACGAAACGCACCCGGGTCCAGCCGCGTCCCTGGGGTTGTTCCTCGGGCTAGGCATCAACGGCATGCGAGTCCTGCGAGAGCGCTCTGGACGCGGTGATGCGCACGGACCCGATCCCCACGCCGCTGATGGCCATCAGCAGCACGACCGGCAAGCAGCTCGGCGTCGTGTCCAGCGGCCGGCTGGATCGTGATACGCCCAGCGTGACGCTCATGCGTGGCGCGCTCCAGCGGGCCCTGGTGGACGAGGCGGGGGCCCGGGGCATCGAGGTCCGCTGCCACAAGCGATTCATCGATTACACCGAGACGGACCGCGGCGTCGTGGCGCGGTTCGAGGACGGGAGCGAGATCGCCGGCGACATCCTGATCGGCGCGGACGGGATCCGCTCGCGCGTGCGGGCGCTCATGATGCCGGACGCTCCCCAGCCCAGCTACACCGGTCTCCTGAACCTCGGCGGCGTAGCACGCGATGCCCGGCTGCCGGCCACGCCGGACACCATGCACATGGTGTACGGCAGGCGCGCCTTCTTCGGCTACACCGTCCGACCCGGCGGTGAGGCGTGGTGGTTCGCCAACCTGGGGATGAAGCGCGAGCCGGACCGCGACGAGCTGGAGGCGATCTCCACCGAGGAATGGAAGCAGCGGCTGAGCGGTCTCTTTGCCGACGACCGCCCGTTCATCCACGGGCTGATCGATCGTACGGACGAGATCGTGGCCACTCCCACCCACGACATGCCGTCCTTGCCGACATGGCACCGCGGGCGTGTCGCCCTGCTGGGAGACGCGGCGCACGCGGTTTCTCCCAGCGCCGGCCAGGGCGCCTCCATGGCGATCGAGGACGCGATGGTGATGGCCAAGTGCCTGCGGGACATCGACGAGCCGGAGCGGGCGCTGGCCCGATACGAGGAGCTCCGCCGCCCCCGGGCCGAGCGCATCGTGGCGACCGGCCGCAGGCGCGGGAAGTACAAGGCACCGGCGTCCCGCGCCGCCCTGTTCCTGCGGGATCTCGTCATGCCGTTGGCCTTCCGGGTGTTCGCGACCGAGAAGGCGATGTCCTGGATCTACGACTACGAGGTCCCTTGGGACGAACCCGTCGTCCGCAAGGCCGCGTGAGGAGCGCGGGTTCGGGCGAACGGCCAGGGTGAACTCGCGTTCGAGCACGAATTCACTCTGGCCTCTTCCGTGTCGACTCAGCTCTCGAGCGACTTGCCGGTCTCGAGCAGCGTCTTCAGGTCGCTGAGGATCCAGCTCCAGCCACCGCCACCGCTCGCGAGGTCGGTCGTGCCGGCGACCTGCGCCGCCGTCTTCGGCGCGCCATCGAGCTCGTGGGTCACGGTCAGCGCCGTGATGCCGGGCCCGGCCTCGGCGATCTCCCAGGTGACCCGCCGGTGGCCTTCCGCCACCAGCCCGGGGTCCCACAGGGCCCGCCACGTCTGAACCAGCTTCCGCGGCGGGTCGGCCTCGATGACCTCGCCGTCGACGACCACCTCCGGCGCCCCCATCGCCCGCATCGCCTCGGGCGCCAGCGCCCGGTACGCCCCGCCCGGACGCAGGTCGAACTCGCCCCGGCCCCCGTAGCCGTATCGCTGGGTCCACTCGGGCTGCGTGATCGCATCCCAGATCGCCTGCGGCGTCGCCTTGATGAACACCCGGTACACCTGAGTGGTCACCTTGGCCTCGATCGCGGTTGTCATGCCGTCTCCTCCAGTTTGGCCTTGAGGTCTGCGAGCGCCGACACTCGGCGCTCCGTGTACTTGTCGATCCACCGGTCGTGGATCAGCCGGATGGGTACGGGATTCAGGAAGTGCAGCTTCTTCCGGCCCGACCGGCGGGTGACGACGAGGCCCGCGTCTTCCAGCACACGCAGATGCTTCATGACGCCGAAACGTGTCATATCCAGCTCCGGCTCGAGCTCCGTGAGCGTACGGCCGTCGCGCACGAAGAGCCGGTCGAGCAGGAAGCGACGGGTCGGGTCGGCCAGCGCCTTGAACACGCGGTCATCGTCAGCCACGACCAAGAATAGGTGACCAGATGGTCACATGTCAACTCGCCCTATCGGCCTCGGATGCCCCAACTATGCTTTCGGCCTATGGGCGGATCACGCGCAAAGCCACCGGGGCAGCGAAGCGGCGACCACGAACTGCTCCTGGTCGAGGGCCGCGAGATCCCCATCTCGAACCCGGGCAAGGTGCTCTTTCCCAAGCCGGGATACACCAAGCTCGATCTCGGGCGCTACTATCTCGCGGTAGCCGTGGGAGCGCTGCGTGGGGCCGGCGGACGGCCCAACATGCTGGTGCGCTATCCCAACGGCATCGACGGTGAATTCTTCTACCAGAAGCGCGCGCCGGCCTCGCGCCCGCCGTGGATCGAAGTCGTGTCGCTCCGGTTTCCCTCCGGGCGCAGCGCGGACGAGGTGGTGCCGCGCGACGCCGCCGCGCTCGTCTGGCTCGCCAACCTCGCCTGCCTCGAGCTGCACCCGCATCCGGTGCGCGCCGAAGACCTCGAGCATCCCGACGAGTTGAGAGTGGACCTCGATCCGGTGCCTGGCGTGGCCTGGGCGCAGGTGCGCGAGGTGGCGCACGTGGTCCAGGCGACGCTGAACGACTTCGGGCTCGCCGGCTGGCCGAAGACCTCGGGCTCGCGCGGCATGCACGTCAACATCCGCATCGAGCGGAGCTGGAGCTTCGACCAGGTCCGCCGGGCGGCGCTGGCGCTCGCGCGCGAGGTCGAGCGGCGCGCGCCGGACATCGCGACGAGCAAATGGTGGAAGGAGGAGCGCCATGGCGTGTTCGTCGACTACAACCAGAACGCCAAGGACCGCACCGTGGCCTCGGCCTACTCGGTGCGGCCCACCCCCGATGCCCGGGTGTCGGCGCCGCTGGGCTGGGACGAGGTGGAGAGTTGTGAGCCGGGCGACTTCACGCTTGCGACCATGCTCGAGCGCTTCGCGATCGTCGGCGACAGGCAGGATGGCATCGACGGACGGCCAGGATCGCTCGAACGCCTGCTCGAGCTGTCCGCGCGGCACGAGCGCGAGGGCCGGGGCGACGCGCCGTGGCCGCCGCATTACCGGAAGCAGCGCGGTGAGCCGGCGCGGGTGCAACCATCCCGGCGCCGCGTGCCTGAACACCCGCTCATCGAGATCGGCCGGGCTGAGCGCAAGGAGGACGCGCTGGAAGGGCTCGAGCGCTGGAAGGCGCGCCACCCCGAAGCGGCGGCGCACCTCGAGCCCGCCGACGTGCTGGTGGATTCGATGCGGGGCCGCTTCGCCACCTGGACCCGCATCCGGGTGAACCTGCGGCACGTGCCGGCCGCGCTCCGGCCGGCTCAGGAACCGCTCGACCCCGACGCGAAGACGCGGTCGAGCTCGTAGGGACGGGTGACCTCGAGCTGGTCGTAGCGGCAGTCGCCCGGCGGCTTGTCCGACCGCCAGCGCAGGAAGGTGGCGGCGTGGCGAAAGCGGTTGCCCTGCAGGTGGTCGTACTTCACCTCGCACACCCGCTCGACCCTGAGCGGCTCCCAGGAAAGATCCTTGCCCGCGCTCCAGCGGCTCTGCCCGCCGGGCATGCGGTTGAGCACGCTCGCGTCCGCCTGCGCCCATTCTCGCCAGGGATGCTTCTCGAGAGCGTTCTCGCGCAGCGGCGCCAGCTCTTCGACGAGCTGTTTGCGCCTGGCCATCGTGAACGACGAGGTGACGCCGACGTGCTGGAGCACGCCGCGGTCGTCGTACAGACCGAGGAGCAGCGATCCGACCGCGTCCTTCCCGCTCTTGTGCCACCGGAATCCGGCGACGGCGCACTCGGCGGTGCGCGCGTGCTTCACCTTGATCATCGCGCGCTTGCCGGGCTGGTAGGGACTGTCCGCCGGCTTCGCGATGACACCGTCGAGGCCGGCGCCCTCGAACTGCTCGAGCCAGCGCGTGGCCGTGGCCCGGTCTCGCGTCATCGGCGTGAGGTAGACCGGCGGTCCGATGCCTTCGAGCAGCCGCTCGAGGAGTGAGCGACGCTCGCTCTGCGGCACCGACATCAGGTTGCGGCCGTCGGCTGCCAGGAGGTCGAAGCCGACGAACGACGCCGGCGTCTCTTTGGCGAGCTTGGCCGCGCGCGAGGCCGCGGGGTGCAGCCGGAGCTGCAGCGCGTCGAAATCGAGTCCCCGCGCCGTCCGGATCACGATCTCGCCGTCGATCACGCAACCTTCGGGGAGCTGCTCGAGCAGCGCCTCGTGCAGCTCCGGAAAGTAGCGGTCGAGCGGCCGCAGGTCGCGGCTCTGGATGAAGACGTCGGACGTGCCGCGAAAGACGATGGCGCGAAATCCGTCCCACTTCGGCTCGAAGAGAAAGCTCCCGCCGGCCGGCAGGGTCTCGGTCAGTTTGGCGAGCATCGGCTCGATCGGCGGTGCGATTGGAAACGTGTCCGCGTCAGGTCCGCCCAAGGAACCCTCCGTTCTGCAGACAGGTTCAGGCCTTCAGGGGGAGCCGCCGGAAAGGTAGGCTGGAATGTCGATTTCGCCGCCCCTCGCTCGACGATTAAGTAGAGCCCAGGTTCACGGGGAACAAGCGAAGTGCAGGCGCGGAGGAGAAAGAACATGCGACCGACCATCTACGTCCCATCGCGGCTCCTGAAGCTGCTGCCCACGCCGGCGTCACCGGCGGGGGAGACGTTGGCGCCGATACCGAGGCCCGCGCCCGATGGACCCGGCCTGCCGGAGATCGGGCTGAGCCCGCGGTGCCGGCGCCAGGCGTGCGAGACCGCGGCGGCCTGACGGACCTGCGGAGATCGTCTTCGCGGCCAACTCGGCGAGGGCGATGACCGACCAGGCGAGGCGGGTACAGCACACGTATCTGCTGCTGACGTTGCTGTCGACCCTGGCGGCATCCTTCATCTGGGGTATCAACACCCTCTTCCTTCTCGACGCCGGGCTCAACAATGCCGAGGCGTTCACCGCCAACGCGTTCTTCACCGCGGGGATGGTGATCTTCGAGGTGCCAACGGGGGTCGTGGCGGATATGTGGGGCAGGCGCACGTCTTATCTGCTCGGCGCGGCGACGCTGTTGCTGTCGACCCTCCTGTATCTGGCCATGTGGCGGGCGCAAGCGCCGCTCTGGGGTTGGGCGATTGCTTCCGTGCTCATCGGCCTCGGATTCACCTTCTTCTCGGGCGCGACCGAGGCGTGGCTGGTCGACGCTCTTGCCTTCAGCGGCTTCAAGGAGAACCTCGAATCGGTGCTCGCGAGAGGCCAGGTCATCGGCGGTGCCGCCATGCTCACCGGCTCGGTCGCCGGTGGCTTCATTGCCCAGATGGCCGACCTCGGCGTGCCCTACATCATCCGGTCGGTTCTGCTCGGCTTCACCCTGGCTGCGGCCTTCGTCTGGATGAAAGACCTTGGCTTTACACCCGACCGCAGCAAGGGCCCGCTGGACGAGGTCCGGAGAGTGCTGCGCAGTTCCCTCGATAACGGGTGGCGCAACCCCCCGGTGCGCTGGCTGATGCTCGCGGCGCTCTGTGCCGGGGGCGTCGACATCTTCGCCTTCTACGCCCTCCAGCCCTACCTGCTCCAGCTCTATGGCGACGAGCGGGCCTTCGGGATCGCCGGTCTGGCCGCGGCCATCGTCGCCGGCACCGAGATGCTCGCGGGCCTGATCGCACCCCGGCTGCGCCGATTGTTCTCCCGGCGCACCCATGCGCTGATTCTGACCTCGGTGATCGGGATCGCCTGTCTGGCCCTCATCGGGCGGACGTCGACCTTCTGGGTGGCGATCGTGCTGCTGGTGATCTGGGGGCTCACGTTCTCGGTCGGGATGCCGATCCGGCAGGCGTATCTGAATGGCGTCATCCCCTCCCAGCAACGGGCGACCGTCCTCTCGTTCGACAACCTGATGGGGTCCGCCGGGGGCGTGGCGGCCCAGCCCCTGCTGGGACGCGTGGCCGATGTCTGGGGCTATTCAGCGGCTTACGTCGTGAGCGCCGGCATCCAGGTGGCGGCGCTGCCCTTCCTGGCCCTTGCCCGCCGGGAGGATGCGTCTTCGGATCGGATCGAGGATTGATGGCGACCACCGCGACTGCGGCTGCGAACGATCGCAGCGCGTTGTCCCCCTAGCGGGCCATCTCGGCGCGGAGCAGATTCTCAGCAACGCGGCATCGATCCCAACGAGGAGCGAGCCATGCGGAGGTCGCCGGGCCTGCCCATTCACCTGCTCGTCGTGGCGCTCCACCTTGCGCTGCTTCGGCCGTCAGCCGCCCTCGGCCAGACCGTACACGCGCCAGCAGCCGGCGAGGCGCTGTGTCGGCCGGTCGATGCTACCTCGGCGCAGATGCTCCAGGATTTGCGGTTTATCATATCGAGCCCCGATTCCGCCGAAGTCGAGGTGCGGAGAGACGCGAGGATCACCTACCAGCCCACCGGGATGGTGACGTACGTCAGCGTCGAGGCGGTCTGCGGCGCGGCGGTCAAGGCGCTCAACGCGCGGATGCGGACGCCGGGGCGCCAGCGGCAGGTCTACGTCTACGACCTGGGCGGCCAGTACGCGGTCGAGGACCCCGATCAGCGCGCGGGAGAGTATCGGATGCTGCGGATCTTCAGCGTGCAATGGGATCTTCGCGGCGACGTCCTGCTGTACTGACATGGGCGACAGGTGTGCGCGGCTCGGCTTTGCGATCGGCCTGGCTGGCCTGGGTCTCGCCGCGCCGGTTCGGGCACAGGTCGTTCAGATCACGCCGGACCAGGCTGCGCTCCGGGTGCGGTACGAGAAGGGGGCACGCGTGGTCCTCTTCTACAGCTACACCTGTCCCTACTCGAGGCAGGCGTTCCCCGCCTTCGTGTCGCTCGCGCGCCGCTACGGTGCGGTCGGCGTCAGCTTCCTGGCGTTCTCCCTGGACGACGATGCCGAGACGCTGGACGCTTATCTGGGCCGGAACCTGCTGCCGTTCGATCGCCAGCTCCTGGTGGGAGAAGGGCCGGGCTCGATCGCGCGTGCCTTCGCGGCCGAGGGCATCCGCGTGCCCGCACGAGCCAGTACTCCGTCCGCCGTCGTGATAGATGGAAACGGTCGCCTCGTCGGCCAGGCGGCAGGCACCGGCGGCCCGGGGCGGGTCGACCGCTGGCTGCGACAGCTCGGGTTCGAGCCGGCGGACTGACCAGTCGGCTCGGAGCAAGGATGCGCGAACCGTCCCCTATCGCGTGCGCTGGTCAGTCCGCGAGATCAGCCTCCGCCCCGCGCTCGACTGACACGGCGGTCGAGCGCGTGTCGGCAGGAGCGGCGCACCCGAAGGAGCTCTCACCCCGGCGGGAGCGCAATCGCCGGGCGCTCGACTGACGCCGCGCGCCGCCGCGGCCGGCCATTCTGAAGCGGGATGACGGCCGCTCCGTTCCCCTCGCTCTTCAGGTACGCGTTCTGGTCGTGCATCATGCTTCCGGCGGGAAGGTGGCGGCACAGGTCGCCCAGGTCCCGCTCGATCCGCGCCTGGTAGAAGGCCGGAAGCTCTCTCGTCTCTCCCTCCATAAATCCGCGGACGGCCGGATCGGTGTCGAGCAACCGCCGGATCGTCGTGTGGTACTTGGTCCGCCCCCACCCTTCCGACGACATCGCGCGCACCACGTTCATCCAGCGGGGAATCGCCCCCGGCGTGGCGCCGAGCCGCCGCCGGATCGCGCGCCACGAGAACGAATAGCTCGTCAGATCCACGAGCCGGTCGTAGAACTCGCGCCACCCGTAGTTCATCGGCCGCACGTTCATCGAGTGGTTGTTGTTCAGGAAGGTAAACGGGAACGGGAGCACCCGGCCCGCCCGCTGATAGTCCAGGTTCATCGGCGCCGCCCGGCCGAATGCGGACAGGAGCGAGTACGCGGGGAACGCGCCCGGCGCGAGATCGAGGAAGCGCTTCGTCAGCTCGAACGGCTCCGGCCCTTCGTCGCTGTCGAGCCCCAGCACGAAGTTGGTCTGCACGTACGGCACGTAGCGCAGGATCAGGTTCACGTGCTCGGCCACCTGCGTCACCTTCTCCATCCCCGTGTGCCGCGTCTTCGACTTGTTGCCGAGCGCGAACCAGGACTCGATGCCGGGCAGGAGCGCCTGGAAGCCGTTCCGGCGCAGCCGCTGGAGGTGCGGCTCCGAGAGGAGCGACAGGCTGCTCTCCGCGATGTGCCGCATTCGACCCGGCGGGACCGCCGCCTCGATCGCATCCATGTAGTCGTTGAAGCGGACGCCGAAGTTCGGGTCGTGCCAGGCAACGATCGGGTTCCGCTCCTTCGTGAGCAGGAACCGCAGATCCTCCGTCAACGGGCCGAAGCCGAGCGGTTGGTAGTCCACCGTCGAGTCGATGCAGAAGCTGCAAGTGTAGGGGCAGCCCAGGCTGCCGATCATCGGCACGAAACGGATCGTCGGCGCCTTCGCCAGGGTGGCCTCGACGAACTTCCAGCGCGCCGCGAGGCTCGGCAGTTCCGCCGGCTGGCGGGGAGCCGCGACGGCGCGCCCCATCGGCCGGTGCGGCGCGCACTCGCCCAGCACCTCCTCCACCACGCTCCGGTCGGTGAAGCCGAGCACGTAGTCGAAGTACTGTTGCGCGTCCTCGGGATAGCAGCGCGCGTGGGGGCCGCCCAGCACCGTGATCGCGCCCCGCTGCCGGAACCGGTTGCTCACCGCGTACGCGAGCTGCGCGGCCTCGGTGAACGCGCCGATGAAGAGCACGTCGAGATCGGCCGGCAGCTCGGCGAGCAGGTCCTCGCCCCCCGTGTAGCAGACGTAACGCACCTCGTGCCCCGCCTCCTCGCACCACACGCCCAGGACCTGCGGCATGATGCTGGCGAGGTTCGGGTTCATGATCCGGCCGTAGAGACTGGGGCGGGAGTTCTTGGTGACGAGGTCGAGGATGCCGACTTTGCAGCGGCGGGTGCGCGGGACGGTCGAACGTGCGAGGGGGAGCGGCGAGACCATCGAGGCACCTGCCTATGCGAGGTGGGCACTCGAATCGCTGGGTCCCCGAGGCGGGGCGGAGGAATCGGAGTGTGCACGGCCGGCGGCGGCTCTGGCCGGACGTGCGACTAAACGCTATACTGCAGCGTTGCATATCGCAAGGCTATATCCCGTAGCCCGCGCGCTCCCACCTGAAAAGGCCCCATGGTCCGGCTCCGGGTACACCAGCTGATGGCGCGGCGCGGCATCAGCGCCTACGCCCTCAGCCGCGGTGCGAATCTGAGCTACCCGAGCGCGTACCGGCTCTCGCGCCCGGAGGGTCGCTTCGGGCGGCTGAACGCCGAGACGCTCGACCGGCTCTGCACCTTCTTTCGGGTTCAGCCGGGTGCGCTGCTGGAGTGGTCGGCACCCGGCCGGCGTGGTCAGGGCGCCAAGGCGGCCCGGGCGAAACGGGTCGCCTGAGGACGACACGCTACCCGCATCGGCCGATGCTGCCGGTGCGGTTTTTCACCCGCCCAGGAGGAATCATGAGACCGCGCGCCTTTACACCGGTCCTTGCGACTCTTTGCATGACGCTGCTTGCCTGTGAGAAAGAACCCACCAGTTCCGAGATCGGGGATGGCCCCTCGTTCATCACCCACGGCCAGGTCGACGGGAACGGCCATCCGGCCGTCGTGCTCATCATCATGGATGTCGCCGGGCAACCGGCGTTTCGTTGCTCCGGCGTCCTGATCGCCCCGAAGGTCGTCCTGACCGCCGGACACTGCGCCGGGGAGCCGGGCGACTTCAGCGGTCTGCGCATCTTTACGGAGTCCGACGTCGAGAACGGGGACAACAACTTCCCGTTCAGCGGCCTCAACACCGTAGAGGCAGCGTCGTGGCAGTCGCACCCTCTCTTCACCAACGCGACGTTCTTCCTGCATGACGTGGGAGTCGTCAAACTGAAGAAGCCGGTCTCGCTCCCTGCCGCGCAGTATGGACAGCTTCCCACGGTGGACCAGCTCGACGCGCTTTCTCGCGGCAGCGCCACCGTGTTCACGGCCGTGGGCTACGGCCTCCAGCGGATCAACCCCGTTTTCGTCGAGGCCGAGCTGATCCGCATGAGCGCTGAGCCTCACCTGATCCAGATCAACACCGGCCTCACGGGGAACTTCTCGCTCCTGCTGTCGAACAATGCCTCGACTGGTGGCACCTGCTTCGGCGACTCCGGCGGGCCCAACTACCTCGGCAGCAGCAACGTGGTGGCGGGGGTGACCTCGTTCGCGCTCAATGGGACGTGCGGAGGGACTGGCGGAGTCTTCCGCCTGGACCGTCAGGATGTCCTGGATTTCGTCACGCCGTTCCTGGATTGAGTGGAGGGTCGTCAAGATCGCGGCTGTGGGGGCGTCCGTAGGCGCGCTCCCCACAGCCTACCCGCCAGCCATCGCCCCCACCACCAGAAACGGCTCTGCGCCGGTGGCCACCGCGGCGGGCAGCGCGGCATCCGGCGGCTCGTGGGATAGATCCTGCTCGCAGGCGAAGAACCGCACGAACGACCGGCGCCGCTCGGTGCCGTGGCCGCGGATCGTGCCCCGGAGCACGGGATAGCGTGCCTCGAGCGCGTCGAGGACCGAGCGCTGCGTCGCCGGACCCTCCACCTCGAGCGCCACCTCGCCGTCCACCCGCGCCAGCGTCCGGAGATGCGCCGGAAGCACGACCCGGATCATGCGAGCGTCTGCACCTCGACCGACAGAACCGCCGGAAGATCCCGGACGATGGGAGCCCAGCGGCCGCCCGCGTCGGCCGAGGCGTACACCTGCCCGCCCGTGGTGCCGAAGTACACCCCGCAGGGATCCAGCGAATCGACCGCCATTGCGTCGCGCAGCACGTTGACGTAGCAGTCCTTCTGCGGCAGACCGTTGGTGAGCGCCTCCCACTCGTGGCCGCCCGTCCGGCTCCGGTACACGCGCAGCTTGCCCTCGGGTGGGAAATGATGGGAGTCGCTCGTGATCGGGACCACGTAGATGGTGTCCGGCTCGTGCGCGTGCACCTCGATCGGGAACCCGAAGTCGGTCGGCAGGTTGCCGCTGACCTCGTGCCACGAGTCGCCGGCGTCGTCGCTCCGCATGACGTCCCAGTGCTTCTGCATGAACAGCACGCCCGGACGCGACCGGTGCGTCGCGATGCGGTGGACGCAGTGGCCCACCTCGGCGGTGGGGTCGGGGATGCCCTCGGACTTGAGGCCGCGGTTCACCGGCTGCCAGGTCTTGCCGGCGTCGTCGCTCCGGAACGCGCCCGCGGCTGAGATAGCGATGAAGATCCGGTCAGGATCGCCGGGATCGAGAAGGATCGTGTGCAGGCACATCCCGCCGGCGCCCGGCTGCCACTTCGGCCCTGACGTGTGGCAGCGGAGCCCGGAGAGCTCCTGCCATGTCCGGCCGCCGTCCTCCGAGCGGAACAACGCGGCGTCTTCCACTCCGGCGTACACGGTGTCCGGATCGGCGAGCGACGGCTCGAGATGCCAGACGCGCGCGAACTCCCAGGGGTGCTGGGTGCCGTCGTACCACTGGTGGGTGCCGGGCACGCCGTCGTACTTGAACTCGTTGCCGACCGCCTCCCACGTCGTGCCGCCGTCGTCGGAGCGTTGGATCACCTGCCCGAACCACCCGCTCGACTGCGACGCGTACAGCCGGTTCGGCTCGGCGGGCGATCCCTTGACGTGGTAAATCTCCCAGCCCGGAAAATGGGGACCACAGACGTCCCACCGGTCGCGCTTTCCGTCCGACGTCAGGACGAACGCGCCCTTGCGTGTGCCAACCAGTACCCGTACGCCGCTCATCCCTGGCTCCTTCCTGAGCTTACGGAGACTCTCCTCGGCGGGCATCGCGCCCGCCGTATTCTAGACGAACGCGCCGCTTTCAAATCGACATCCCTGCCGATTCGTGTCCGCTCTGGCACTTCGGCTCGAAGGCCCACACGTTTCGGCGCACCCTGATAGGCCACGACGAATGAGCACTCCGGCCGTCGCCAGGCGGATCAGCCCCATGCTGGCCGTCGCCAACATGGAGGAAACCACCGCGTTTTACCAGCACGTGCTCGGATTCACGCCTGCGATGACGTCGCCGGATTACTCGATCGTGGAGCGCGACGGTCAGACCCCATGGCATCGAGTGCCTGGTCTTCGTCGGGCAGCGAACGAAGGGAGCTTCCGTGGCCTGATCGACAGCCGAACGTTGCGGTTTCACCCGGGAACGCTGGAAGGATGCGTATGATCGCCTGGTACGTCGAGGGAACCCAGTTCGGGAGCTGCAACTGCTCGTACGGCTGCCCCTGCCAGTTCGAGGCTCTGCCGACGCATGGAGACTGCCGCGGCTTCGAGGTAGTGCGGATCGACCAGGGCCACTGGGGAGATATCCCTCTGGACGGGCTCAACGTCGCCATGCTCTACGCGTGGCCGGGGCCGGTGTTCGAGGGCAACGGCGAGCTGCAGGCGATCCTCGATGAGCGCGCAACCCCGGCTCAGCGGGAGGCGCTGCTCAAGATCCTGCTCGGCGAGGAGACCGACGAAGCCGCCACGCATTGGTGGGTGTACCGGGCGATGTCGAGCACGATCCACGAGCCCGTGATCAGCCCCATCGCTTTCGAGGTGGACGTAGATGCCCGCACCGCCCGCGTCAGCATTCCCGGGATCCTCGAATCGGTCGGGCGGCCCATCCGGGGCGCGACCGGCCAGGAGCACCGGGTGCGCATCGAGATCCCCAACGGCATCGAGTTCGAGCGCGCCGAGATGGGAAGCGCGACCACGACGAGCCGGGCGGGGGCGGCGATCAGGCTCGACCTGACGGATACGTACGGCCAGTTCAACATCCTGCGCCACTCGCGCCACGGCGTGATGCGCACCTGATCGACCGGGTCCGGCGCTCCCCATCGCGCCGGCATCGACGGCCGCCTCGAGCCCCTTGCCGATGATCTTGTCGCTCGCGCCGCGAGCCACCAGCCTGAGCACCGGAGCGGCAACTCGGGCAACAGCTCGGCCCCACAGCTGCACTTCCACGCGCTCGGCGCCCAGTCGCGCGCGTCGGTGCCGATCATCTTTCGCAACACGCGTCCCCACCCGGATGGCCTGCAGACGGGCGATACCTACGCGGCGGAGCCGTAGGCGGGGGCCGGCTGCACCCGTCGGTCTGGCGGATTCGCCGGAACCGCTTCAGTCTTGTCAGGTCAACCGGGATCGTTCCAGGGAGGCCAGGATGCGACCAGTGTGGGCGCTGCTCGCCGCGGCGGCCGGCGCCTGCGCGCCGGCGGACACGGGAATGCTCGAGCCGGTCGTCCTCGAAGTCCGGTTCGTCGATCCGGCTCCTGAACCCGGCAGCCTCAGGCTGCCGGTGCGCGGCAGCACCGACCGGCTCGCCGTCGGCTCAGACCTGCTCCTGACGGGAGCCGATCTTGCGGACGTGCAGGTGCAGCCAACCCCGTTGTCGACCCTGCTCCCGCCCGGCACCGAAGCGCTCAACGAGGTCACGCTCATCCTTACGCCCGACGGAGCGTCGCGGCTCGGCCGTGCCATCGCCGGCCGGACTGGTCGGCGGCTGGCCGTGGTGCTGGATGGCGAGGTGGTCGCTCAACCGATGATCCGGGGTCCGCTCTCGGAGGGAGTCGTCGTTCTAGCCGAGGATTTCAGCCAGCGGGAGGCGCAGGCCATCGCCCTTGAGCTGGAGCGCGCCCGCCGACCATAGCTGAGCCCAGCGTAGCTACCACCAGCTCCTTGCTCCCTGCGGCGCTTGCCGGGGTGCTCAAAAGCGGTAGAGTTCGTCGATATCGCCAGGCGACAAACGAGGAAATCATGGCCCAGTTCGTGTGGACCGAGCAGGTGGCGACCATCAGCGCCACGCTCCAGGCATTGGAGAACCGGGTGGCGCAGGGCGACCTCACGAGCCCGGGCCTGGAGGAGTTCAAGAGCGCCGTGGACGACCTGCGCCTCAGAGCCTGGGGCCTGCTCATGGCGACGAACGCCGAGGACTACACCGCGTTTCAGGAGCGCTTCCGCATCCGCCGCGGCAAGGAAATCTGCCGCGGTCTCGGCACCGACCTGCGAGCGGGCACGCTGAGCGGGCGGCATCCCGAACTTCCCGAGCTGCGCGAAGCGGCGAATCATCTCGCGACCGCGGTGGAAGAGGCCCGTAAGCACGCCTTCTGAACCCGAGTGATGCCCCGCCTTGGCTCACGATACCGGTCTTCGCTGACGAAGGTGCGAATCACCCCTCGCGCCGCAACTTCACCACCTCGTGCCGTACGGAGCCACCGATGGTCGCCCGTGCCCTCGCCGTCATTCTGCTGCCGCTCGCGCTGGCCGCGGCCCTGCGCCCCGATCCCGGCCGGGAGCTCAACGCAGTCGCTGACGAGTACCTGCGCGCCCGCCTCGCCGCGTTTCCGGAATTCGCCACCCAGCTCGGCCTGCCCGGCGCGCGGCATGACCGGGTGCGCGATGCATCGGGCGCTGCCGAGCGCGCCTGGTGGAAGCAGGAAGACGCGCTGCTCGCCCGACTCCGCCGGATCGACGCCGGGACCCTCGAGAGGCGAGGGGAGCGGATCACTTACGGCATCCTCCGGGAGGAGCTGGAGAGCAGCACCCGGCTCCGTGCGTGCCGGAACCGGCTGTGGACCGTGCACCCGCTCATCGGCTGGCAGGCGTCCTATGCCGGGCTCGCGCAGCAGCAACCGGTCGGCACCCCGGAGCTCCGCACGCAGGCGCTGACCCGCTGGCGCGCCCTGCCCCGGCTGGTGGACACCGAGATCGCGAACCTGCGGGACGGCGTGCGGCTCGGGTATACCGCGCCTGCCGTGAACGTGCGGCGCGTGCTCGCCGGACTCGGGCAGCTGCTGGAGGCGGATGCGACCGCGTCGCCATTCTACAATCCGGCAACTCGCGACTCGACGCCCGCGTTCCGCGCCGCATTCGGGCGGCTTGCGGCCGGCCCGATCGCCGCGGCGTTGCGTCGCTACCGCGACTATCTCGCGAACGAATACCTGCCGAAGGCGCGCGCGGCGATCGCGGTCACCGCGATTCCCCGGGGCGGCGAGTGCTACGGTGCGGCGATCCGCCGGTACACCACGCTCGACCTCGGGGCCGACGAGCTGCACGACCTGGGAGCGCGCGAGCTCGCCGCGGCGGAATCGACCGCCGCCGAGATCTCGCGCCGCTCTTTCGGCAGTCCGGACTATCGGACGGTGCTCGCGCGGATGAACGATGATCCGAAGTACACGATTCCCTCGCGCGACGCCGTCATCCCGCTGGTCGACAGCATCCTCGCGCGCGCCAAGGCCGCCGCGCCGCAATCGTTCGGGATCCTGCCGAGGGCCGAGGTGACGGTCGAGCCGTTCCCGGCGTTCCAGGAGCCGTCCGTCCCGCTCGGGCAGTACCTCCGCGCGGCGATCGACGGCAGCCGTCCCGGCATCTACCGGATCAACCTGTACCTCGCCACCAAGCCCGGCGGCCGCCTCGAGATGGACCGGCTCGCCTTTCACGAGGCGATTCCCGGGCACCACTTCCAGCTGGCCATCGCCCAGGAACGCACTGGCGTGCACCCGATCGCGCGCTACCTCTCCAACTCGGCGTTCAGCGAAGGGTGGGCGATTTACGCAGAACGCGTCGCCGACGAGATGGGACTGTACGCGTCCGACGCGGACCGGCTCAAGGATCTCGAGGGAATGATCTACGGTTTCGCCACGGTCGTGATGGAGACCGGGATGCACGCGAAGGGGTGGACGCGCCAGCAGGCAATCGACTTCGAGACCACGCACACCAGCCGCTCGGTCGAACAGGCGGCGCTCGACGTGGACCGCCGCATCGGGTGGCCCGGACAGGGGCTCTCCTATCACGTCGGGTACCTCGAGATCCGCCGCCTGCGCGATCTCGCCGAGAATCGGCTCGGACCCCGGTTCGACCTGCGGACGTTTCACGACCGGGTGCTCGAGGACGGCTCGATCCCGCTCGGCCTGCTTCGGGAAAAGATCGAGGGATGGCTCGAGCGGTTGCCGTCGTGCTAGGCGAGGGTCAGGCGGCTACCGCGAGCACGGGCAGGGGCAGGCGGGGGCGGCGGCGGCGCTCGAGCCGCCTGGCTATCGTGAGGTCGAGCGCATCCAGAGCCTCGCGCTCCTCTTCGGGAATATCGGCCCAGCCGTTGTAATCGCCTGCGAGCATCTGTATTGCTGCCTCCAGCGACGGCCGGGTCGGGGTGATCCGGCACCATCCGCTCGAACCAGAAACGTCCGGAGGCGACCGGACGTTCCCCACCCCCCCCACGCGGGCCTCCAGCGCAGCCCGGACGGAGGCGGTCGTGACGAATCGAGTACCCGCTGGTGCGGCAGTGGCGCGGCTCCACGTCTCCCAGATCGCCCCCATGAGCCCCACCATCGTCTTCACCGCCGCCGGGCTGCTGATCGCGGCCTGCGCTTCCACCGGTGGAAGCGCGGCGCAGGCGCCGGACCCCCGCCGCGCGCTCACCGATTCCGCGGCCGTTGCCGCGCTGGACGAGGAATACCAGAACGCGGTCAAAGCCAACGACGCGGCCACGATGGGCCGCATCCTGGCGGACGATTTCGTGCTCGTGACCGGGCGCGGCGCCACCTACGGCAGGGAAGACCTGCTTCGCGAGGCGCGCGAAGCGACCACAACCTACGAACGGCAGGACATCGAGACCCGAACGGTGCGCGTCTGGGGCGACGCCGCGGTCGTCACCGCCCTGCTGTGGATCAAGGGCGTGCGCGAAGGCCGGCCGATCGATTACCGGCTCTGGTTCAGCGACACCTACGTGCGCACGCCCCGCGGCTGGCGCTACGTGCTCGGACAGGCCTCCATTCCGCTACCCCCGACACCGCCTGCCCCCTAGGCGGCCATCCGCCGGAGGCTGGGCCCGGGAGTTCCCCTTATGCGAGCCTACCTGCAGGTTTCCGCGACGCTGTTCGGAATCATTGCCGTGGGCCATCTGTTCAGGCTGCTGTTTCGCTGGTCGGCTGACATCGCTGGGCACGCCGTGCCGGAATGGGTATCCCTCATTGCCCTCGCGCTGGCCGCCGCCCTCACCCTTTGGGCGCTGCGATTGCTACGAGTATGGCATTCACGCTGAGGTCGCCGGCGTTTGCTTCCAGCGGCGAGATTCCCCGGGACTGCACCTGTGACGGCGACGATCGGTCGCCTCCGCTCGAGTGGACCGACGGTCCCGCCGGGACGAAGAGCTTTGTGTTGATCGTCGACGACCCGGATGCCCCCGATCCCAAGGCGCCCAAGATGACCTGGGTGCACTGGGTGCTCTACGACATCCCGGCGTGGGCCTCCGGCCTCCCGCAAGGGACCGATGCGAAGAGTCTCCCCCCGGGCACGCGCGATGGGACGAACAGCTGGAAGCGGCCGGGATACGGCGGGCCATGCCCGCCGATCGGCCGGCACCGGTACTTCCACAAGCTGTACGCGTTGGACGTCCTGCTCGGCGACCTCGGCCTCCCGACCGCCGCCCGGCTCGCGGCCGCAATGGGGCCGCACGTGCTGGGCAGGGCGGAGCTGATCGGCACTTACGAGCGTTCGCGATAGGCTGCACGCCTGCCACACGACGCTTCCCGGCCGACGTCGATGGTCTGGGCGGTCGTTGTCGACGGGCGGGCCTTCGTGCGCTCCTCGGAGGACATCTGCCCCTGACGCATGAGCCACGCGCCCGCCACGCACACTACTCCACCAACCACCGATAACCACGCCACGCGTTCCCCTCGCACCACCACGCCGAGCCCCAGCGCCACCCCCGGAATCAGGAACGTCGTCGCCGAGGCCCGCGTGGCGCCGAGCCGGCCCGCGGCTGTCGCGAGCAGCACGTAGGCCACCCCGGTCCCGAGCGCACCCAGCGCGATCAGCGCCAGCCACGGGCCGAGCGTCCACCGGGTCTGGAGCAGCTCGGGCAGGCCGAGCGGCGCCGTCAGCACCAGCGCCACCGCCTGCGCCTGCCAGATCACCGGCAGGGCGCCGTGCCTCTGCTGGAGCGGACGCGCGAGGTTGAGCGCGAAGCCGTAGGATACCAGCGCGGCCAGGATCAGCAGCACGCCGGTGGCGCTGCTCCGCCCTTCGTTCACGGACGGCAGGCCCATCAGCACCGTGCCCGCCAATCCCACTGCCAGCCCCACCATGATCCCGCGCGACGGGAGGCTCCGCGCGAGCACCGACGCGACGATCGCCGTGAACAGCGGGGTTGCCCCGTTCAGCATTCCCGTCAGCGCCGACGACACCCGCTGCTCGGCGAACGGGAACATGCTGAGCGGAAACGCGAGCCACATGACACCGAGTGCCGCGATGCCGGCCCAGTCGCGCGGCCCCACCGGCCGCCACGCCGCGGGGAAGAGCGCCAGCGTCAGGAACCCGACCAGGATCCGCACGAACGTCACGCCGTTCGGCCCGACCGCCTCGAGTCCCTCGGCGATGAACAGGAACGACGCGCCCCAGATGAGGCCCGGTCCCAGTAGGAGGAGCCAGTCGCTCACCGGGTCGGGCGCGGTGCGTGGAGCGCCAGGAGCAGTGCCGCGGCCGACGCGGAGAAGACCGAGTAGTCGAGCGGATTCTTGATCCCGAACGAGATCGCCATCGCCAGCCCGAATACCAGGAGCAGCGCCGCGCTCGCGAGCGCCGTCCACCGGAGCCACAGTCCGGCGATCAGGAGGATCCCGAGCACCAGCTCGGCCGCCGTCGCTGCCCACCCGAGAGACGGAATGGTGGCCGCCGGCATGAACGAGTTCACCTCCGCCGTGTACTCGAGGAAATTCTCGAAGTTGCCGTAGCCGACGCCTTCGCCCCAGAGCCCGAACCGGGACATGATGCCCGACAGGAACGCGGCGCCCAGGGCGACCCGGGCGTAGCCGGGCGCCCACCGCTCGAACGCGGTCACTTGGTTACCGGTGCCGAGAGCGGCGCGTCGGTGTCGCACACGAAGTACGCGAGGAACCGGACCGGCTGGTCCTGACTCGCGTTGGCCGACACCCGGTGGACCGCGCCGGGCGCCTCGTAGAACGCCTGGCCCGCCGTGTAGACGGCTTCCGGCTCGTCACCGCTTTGGGTCCGGTAGGTTCCCTCGATCACGTACCCGATCACCGGGCACGGATGCCGGTGCGCCGCCGACGACTCGCCGGGCCCGTAGGTCACCTCGACGACCGTCGCCTTCAGCTTGGTGCCGTCGAGCCTGGGCAGTGGCTTGGAGAACGCCATCCGGGCACGTTCGGCTTTCGGCTTGGGCGCGTCCTGGGCGTCCGCGCTGCGCGCCACCGTGGCCGAGGAGAGCGCAAGGATGGGGATGATCCAGAGTCGGTGCATCGTCAGGGCTCCTTCGTCCGATACCGCACACTAGGCGGTATGTGGTCTGGCACATAGCTCCATTTTCGGTATTCTTATTGTACCACTCTATGCCGAAGCGCCCGGCCACCCTCTCACTCGTCCTCCCCGACCGGCAGGCGGGAAGGCCGGCCGCGCGCTGGCTTTGCGCATCGCTCCGCGGCGAGATCCTGGAGGGCCGGCTCCGCCCCGGCGCCCGGCTTCCCGCCACCCGCGACCTCGCCCGGCAGTACGGGCTCTCCCGCGGCACGATCGTCAGCGCGTTCGAGCAGCTCCGGTCCGAGGGCTACGTCGAGGCCAGCGTGGGATCGGGAACCTACGTGAGCGAGGTCCTGCCCGACGACCTCCTCCACGTGACGCGGGGGCACGTCCGCCCGCCAGCCGCCCGTCCGTCCACCCGGCGCCGCGTCTCGGACTTCGCCCGACGAGTCACCGGATTCCCGGGGTTCACCGTCCGCCCCACCCGCGCTTTCCGCTCCGACGTGCCCGCGCTCGACCTCTTCCCCATCATGCTCTGGGCGCAGCTCGCGTCCCGCCGGATGCGCCGAGCCACCACCGATCTCCTGCTCGGCTGCGGCCCGCTGGGGTACCGGCCGCTCCAGGACGCGGTCGCCGACTATCTCCGCACCTCGCGCGGCGTGAACTGCGAAGCCGGGCAGGTCGCGATCGTCTCCGGCGTTCAGGAGGCGCTCGATCTGGTGGCGCGGGTGTTCCTGAATCCCGGTGACCGGGTCTGCGTAGAGAACCCCGGCTATCCCGGCGCGGCGCTCGTGTTCGAGGCGTCCGGCGCGAAGATCGCCCCGGTCCCGCTCGACGACGAGGGCATGCAGATCCCCGGCGCACGGTCCAGAGGCGCCCGTCTGGCTTACGTCACGCCGGCTCATCAGTTTCCGACCGGGATCGGCATGAGCCTCCGGCGCCGGCTGGAGCTGCTGGAGTGGGCGCGGATGTCCGGCGCCATGATCTTCGAGGACGACTACGACAGCGAGTATCGCTACGCCGGCCGTCCCCTGCCCGCGCTCCAGGGGCTCGACCACGATTCCCAGGTGCTCTTCGCCGGGAGCTTCAGCAAGGTGCTGTTTCCGTCGCTCCGGCTGGGCTACCTGGTAATCCCGCCCGATTTGGTGGGCTACGTCGCCGCCACCGGGTCGGTCACCCGCCGGCACGCGCCGCTCCTGGACCAGGCGATCCTGTGCGACTTCATCGTCGAGGGACACTTCGGGCGCCATGTGCGCCGCATGCGCGAGGTGTACGCCGAGCGGCTGGGCGTGCTGCTCGAGTCGGCGCGCGAGCGTCTCGCGGGACTGCTCGAGATCTCAGGCGTCGAGGCAGGATTGCAGACCGCCGGTTGGCTCCGCGACGGACTCGACGGAGAGGCAGCCGCGGAGGCCGCGGCCCGGCGCGACGTGGACGTGATCCCGCTGCGCGGCTTCCACAGCGGGCGGCCCCCGCGGGAGGGCCTGCAGCTCGGGTTCGCGGCGGTGGACGCGCCGGAGATCCGCCGCGGGGTCCGGGAGCTCGCGGCGGCGCTGGAAGGGGGATAGCGCGGCAAAAGAGGGCGCTCAGTTCCCCGCGCAGCGGCCACACAGGGGCCCGATCGGGTCGACGCAGGCGCAGCTGCCCGAGCAGCACTCGCTGTCGCTCGAGCAGAGACGGCCCTCGTGGTTGCAGGAATTGGGGTCCGTCCCGCACCCCGAGGTTGAGTAGGTGATCGCCAGCAGACTGATAGCGACGGCCCACCCGATGAGCCAGCGGTGACGGAGTGCCATGATTCCCTCGCCTGGCAAGCGTTGACCGTGACGCTGGCCGGCAGCCGACCAGCCCGGATCAAGACCATGTTATCGGTCAGGAGCAGCGCAATGCGATTCGCCCCCGTCCTGGTCATCGCCGCACTCGTCGCGTCACAAACCGCGTCGGGCGCCGCGCAGCAGGACGCCTCGCGCCTCACCCTCGACCGGCTCTTCGCCGGCGAGCTTGCTGCCAGCATGCCCGACGCGGTCGCCTGGCTGGCCGACGGCAACGCCTACACGGCGCTCGAGCCCTCCGCCACCGACTCCACGGCGCAGGACATCGTGCGCCACGACGCGGCGACCGGCCGCCGAGCCATCCTCGTGCCGTCGGCGCGGCTGGTTCCGCCGGGCGACTCGGCGCCGCTCGCGATCGAGGCGTACGCCTGGGCGCCGAAAGGACCCCAACTCCTCGTCTACACCAACTCCCGGCAGGTCTGGCGGCAGAACACCCGGGGCGACTACTGGCTGGTGGACACGACGTCGTGGACGCTCCGGAAGCTCGGGCCCGGCGCGCGTCCGTCCACCCTCATGTTCGCCACCTTCTCGCCCGATGGCGGCCGCATCGCCTACGTGCGGGAGAACGACCTCTGGGTGGAGAACGTCGCCGGCCCGAGCGCGACGCAGCTCACGACCGACGGGTCGCGCACCGTCGTGAACGGGACGTTCGACTGGGTCTACGAGGAGGAGCTGAGCCTCCGGCACGGATTCGAGTGGGCCCCCGACGGCGAGCGGCTGGCCTACTGGCAACTCGACATGGACAGCGTGCGGACTTTCGACCTCATCAACAACACCGACTCGCTCTACTCGTTCACCGTCCCGGTGCAGTACCCCAAGGCCGGCACCAGCAACTCCGCCGCGCGCATCGGGGTGATCTCCGCCCGGGGCGGCGCCACGACCTGGCTCGCGATTCCCGGCGACCCCCGCAACCACTACCTCTCGCGGATGGACTGGGCCCCGGACGGCCGCGAGGTCGCGGTGCAGCAGCTCAACCGGAAGCAGGACACGACCATCGTCTGGCTCGGCGACGCCGCGTCGGGGCGCGCGCGCGCCGTGCTGACCGAGACGGACGCCGCGTGGGTGGATGCGGTGAACGACTTCCGCTGGCTCGACCGGGGACGGAGCTTCCTCTGGTTCAGCGAGCGCGACGGGTGGCGCCACCTGTACGCCGTGTCGCGCGACGGCAGCCGGGTCCGTCCTGTCACGCCGGGCGCGTTCGACCTGATCAGCCCGAACGCCGCGTTCGGGGAGCCGTACGTCACCGGCGTGGACAGCGTGCGCGGCTGGATCTACTTCAGCGCCTCGCC
>JBOHSY010000196.1:0-2190 GCA_050733355.1 Gemmatimonadales bacterium
CCGCCCGCTGATCGCCCGGGACACCTGCCTTGTCCCGTTTCAGAACGGGGTCGAGGCGGCCGGGGAGCTGATCGCGACGCTAGGGCCCGCGCCGGTGCTGGGCGGGGTCGCGAAGATCGTCGCGTTCGTCGCGGCTCCCGGCGTGATCCACGATGTCGGCGGTCCGACCGCCGCGGCGTTTGCCGAGCTCGACAACCGGCCATCAACCCGGGTGGAGCGGCTGCGGGCGGCGTTTCGCCGAGCCGGACTGGAAGTGGAAACGCCACCGGACATCCAGGCCGCCATCTGGGCCAAGTTCCTGTTCGTGGCCTCCGCGGGCGGGGTCGGCGCCGTGGCGCGCATGCCCATCGGTGTGCTCCGGCGGGTACCGGAAACGCGGCGGCTGCTCCAGGGCGCTATGGCCGAGATCGCCGCGCTGGCCCGCGCGCGCAGCGTCCGCTTGCCGGACGACATCGTTACGCGTACGATGGCGTTTGCGGACACGCTCCCCGCGGACGGGACGGCGTCCCTGCAGCGGGACATCGCGGAAGGCCGGCGGTCGGAGCTCGAGTCATGGAGTGGCGCGGTCGTGCGGCTCGGCCGCGAGGGGGGTGTCCCGACACCCATTCACGCGTTCATCTACGACAGTCTGCTGCCGTTGGAGCTCCACGCGCGAGGCCTTCTGTGAGCAGTCAGCCGCACAGCGCCTATCGCTCGCTCGACATCCTCACCGTCGTGCTGGGTGGCGGCGCGGGGACGCGTCTCTTTCCGCTGACCAAGGATCGGGCCAAGCCGGCGGTGCCGCTCGCGGGCAAGTACCGTCTGGTCGACATCCCGATCAGCAACTGCATCAACTCCGACCTGCGCCGGATCTTCCTGCTGACGCAGTTCAACTCCAGCTCGCTCCACCGGCACATCCAGGAGACCTACCGGTTCGACAACTTCTCCCCCGGGTTCGTCGAGATCCTGGCGGCGCAGCAGACGCCCGACAGCACCGACTGGTACCAGGGCACCTCGGACGCGGTGCGCCAGAACCTTGTGCACCTCGCCAACTATCCGCACCGGTTCGTGCTGATCCTCTCGGGCGATCAGCTCTACCGCATGAACTACCGCTCGATCGTCCAGCGGCACCTCGCCACCGAGGCGGAGGTGACGGTGGCGACGATTCCCGTGGCGCCGGCCGCCGCGGCGGCGTTCGGGATCATGGAGGTGCAGGGGGACGGGCGGATCATCCGGTTCGTCGAGAAGCCGAAGGATCCCGCGTTGCTGGCCTCGCTCGCGACCGACTGGAGCGCGTTCGGCGAGACGCCGGCCGTGGGGCCCGACGCCGTGCTCGGCTCGATGGGGATCTATCTGTTCGACCGGGAGGTGCTGGGGGACGCGCTGGCCGGCGACGAGGCGGATTTCGGCAAGCACCTCATCCCGAAGCTGATCGGCACCCGGCGGGTGTTCGCGCACATGCACCAGGGCTACTGGGAGGATATCGGCACCATCGGGTCGTTCTACGAGGCGAACCTCGACCTCTGCGAGCCGGTGCCGCAGTTCAACTTCTATGACGCGACGGCGCCGGTGTTCACCCACGCGCGCTACCTGCCGCCCACCAAGGCGGTGCGCTGCCGGATGGACCGGGCGGTGATCGCGGACGGGTGCATCGTGATCGATGCCGAGATCACCCACTCGCTCATCGGCGTGCGCAGCCGGATCCACGCCGGCGCGGTCATCCGCGACTCGCTCGTCATGGGCGCCGACTACTACGAGACGCCGGAGCGGGTGCGCCCCGGGGCGCCGCCGATCGGCATCGGCGAGGGCACGGTGATCGAGCGCGCGATCGTCGACAAGAACGCCCGGATCGGCGCGGGCGTGCGCATCACGCCCGACGGCAAGCCCGGCGAGATGGACGGGCCGAACTTCTACGTGCGGGACGGCATCGTGATCATTCCGAAGGGCGCCGTGGTGCCGGACGGCACCGTGATCTAGGATCGGGAGGGATCCGCTATGACCGCACCTGCTGCGGAGACCAACACCCTGGCGCGGAAGCCGCGCGACGACGAGATCGACGTCCACGGGATCACCCACCCCGGCCGCCTGCGCCGGGAGAATCAGGATCACTTCCTGGTCTGCTCGCTCCGGAAGCAGATGCTCGTGCACCACACCAGCCTCACCGAGCTGGCGAGCCTGCCCGTGGCCGCCGAGCGGCTGGCGTTCGTGGCC
>JBOHSY010000197.1:0-5690 GCA_050733355.1 Gemmatimonadales bacterium
GCAAGCTCTACCACAAGGTGCGGATCAACTACTATCCGCCCCGCGGCGACAACAAGGAAGGCTGGGACAACATCGACATCTTCGGGTGGCTCGGCTACCCGATGCAGATCAAGGTCGATTTCCTGTGTCGCGATTCCATCCTCGCGGCGCCGCTGGTGCTCGACCTGGCGCTCTTCTTCGACCTGGCGCAGCGCGCCCGGATGAGCGGCATCCAGGAATGGCTCTCGTTCTACTTCAAGAGTCCGCAGACCGCGCCGGGGCTCTACCCGGAGCACGATCTCTTCATCCAGCAGACCAAGCTCAAGAACACGCTGCGCTGGCTGATGGGCGAGGAGCAGATCACGCACCTGGGCATCGAGTACTATCAGGAGGATTGATCCGAGTGAGCGGTAAGCAGTGAGCAGTAAGCGGGGACGCCCATCCCGCTCGCTGCTCCCTGCTCACCGCTCACTGTTCACTGTATGAAGTACTTCCACCGCACCCACGTGTCCCCTGAGGCGGTCCTCGGCCGCGCGGCCGGATTCTTCGGGGCGCGGCTCACGCCGGTCGAGGAGGCGCCCCGGCGGCGACGGTTCGCCGGCGCGATCGGCCAGGTGGCGGTGGCGGTCGAGGCCGAAGGCGGGCACTACACCCGCGTGACGGTGGAGACCAACCAGGTGGGGGAGAGCGAGGTCGACAAGCTCGCCAAGCGTTTCCTCACCCTCGTGCACACGATGGCGGACCCCGGCCACGAGCCGCGGGGCGCGTACTGATCCTCACCAGGAGAGACCCGACGATGACGAAGTGGCGGACCTTGCTGGTCACGGTGCTGCTGGCGCTGCTGGGCGCCTCCGCGGCGGTCGCGCAGGAGCCGGCGCACGCGGGCGGCGAGGCCAGCCTCGTGCTCCCCGACCTGGGCTCCGTCACGTTCTTCGGCGACACGAGCGGACGGTCCCTGCTCCTGGGCGGGCTCCTGGTCTGCGGGCTCGGCCTCCTGTTCGGGCTCGCGATCTATACCCAGCTCAGGAACCTGCCGGTGCACCGGTCCATGCGGGAGATCTCGGAGCTGATCTACGAGACCTGTAAGACGTACTTGCTCACGCAGGGCAAGTTACTGGTGCTGCTGTGGCTGTTCATCGGTGCCATCATGGCGTTTTACTTCGGGGCGCTGCAGCACTTCACGCTGGGCCGGGTGCTCATCATCCTGCTGTTCAGCGTCATCGGCATCGCCGGCAGCTACGGGGTCGCCTGGTTCGGCATCCGGGTGAACACCTTCGCCAACTCGCGCACCGCGTTCGCCAGTCTCCGCGGCCTGCCGTTTCCCTGCTACGCCATCCCGCTCAAGGCGGGCATGAGCATCGGCATGCTCCTGATCAGCGTCGAGCTCTTGCTGATGCTGATCATCCTGCTGTTCATCCCGGGCGAGTACGCGGGGCAGTGCTTCATCGGGTTCGCGATCGGCGAGTCGCTGGGCGCCGCGGCGCTCCGCGTGGCCGGCGGCATCTTCACCAAAATCGCCGACATCGGGTCCGACCTGATGAAGATCGTCTTCAAGATCAAGGAAGACGACGCCCGGAATCCCGGCGTGATCGCGGACTGCACCGGCGACAACGCGGGCGACTCGGTCGGCCCGTCGGCGGACGGGTTCGAGACCTACGGCGTCACCGGCGTCGCGCTGATCTCGTTCATCCTGCTCGCGGTGAAGGACCCGACGGTGCAGGTCCAGCTCCTCGTGTGGATCTTCGTCATGCGGGTCGTGATGATCCTCGCCTCGGGATTCTCGTATTTCCTCAACGAGGCGGTGGCCCGCGCCAAGTACGCTGTCGCCGAGCGCATGAACTTCGAGGCCCCGCTCACGTCGCTCGTGTGGGTCACGTCGATCGTCTCGGTGGCGCTCACCTACATCGTGTCGTACCTGCTGGTGCCCGATCTCGGCGGCGACACCTCGCTGTGGTGGAAGCTGTCAACCGTGATCACCTGCGGCACACTGGCCGGCGCCATCATCCCCGAGCTGGTGAAGGTCTTCACATCGGTCGAGTCCCGGCACGTGCGCGAGGTGGTCACGTCCTCCGAGCAGGGTGGAGCGTCGCTCAACATCCTGTCGGGGCTCGTGGCGGGCAACTTCAGCGCCTACTGGCTCGGCCTGGTGATCCTCGTGCTGATGGGCGTGGCGTTCGGCGTGAGCACGACCGGGCTGGAGACGCTGATGATCGCCCCCGCGGTCTTCGCCTTCGGGCTGGTGGCCTTCGGCTTCCTCGGCATGGGGCCGGTGACCATCGCCGTGGACTCCTACGGTCCGGTCACCGACAACGCGCAGTCCGTATACGAGCTTTCGCAGATCGAGACGATCCCGAACGTGCGGGAGGAGATCCGGCGCGAGCACGGCTTCGCGGTGGACTTCGAGCGCGCCAAGCACTTCCTGGAGGAGAACGACGGGGCGGGCAACACGTTCAAGGCAACGGCCAAGCCGGTGTTGATCGGCACCGCCGTCGTGGGGGCCACCACGATGATCTTCTCGATCATCGTGCTCCTCACCAACGGGCTCCAGCCGGAGCTGCTGGCCAACCTGTCCATTCTCCACCCGCCGTTCCTGCTCGGGCTCATCACCGGCGGCGCCGTGATCTACTGGTTCACCGGCGCGTCCATCCAGGCGGTGACGACCGGCGCCTACCGCGCCGTCGAGTTCATCAAGGCGAACATCAAGCTCGAGGGCGCTACCAAGGCTTCGGTGGAGGACAGCAAGAGAGTCGTGGAGATCTGCACCCAGTACGCCCAGAAGGGCATGTTCAACATCTTCCTGACGGTCTTCTTCTCGACGCTCGCCTTTGCGTTCCTGGAGCCGTACTTCTTCATCGGCTACCTCGTGTCGATCGCGCTGTTCGGCCTCTTCCAGGCGATCTTCATGGCGAACGCCGGCGGCGCGTGGGACAACGCGAAGAAGGTCGTGGAGGTGGAGCTCAAGCAGAAGGGCACCGACCTGCACGCGGCCACGGTGGTCGGCGACACGGTCGGCGACCCGTTCAAGGACACGTCGTCCGTGGCCATGAACCCGATCATCAAGTTCACCACGCTGTTCGGCCTGCTGGCGGTCGAGCTCGCGGTCAGCCTGTCCACCCAGCGCGGCACCAGCCTGAGCCTGGCGCTCGCAGCGGTCTTCTTCGCGGTGTCGCTGGTCTTCGTGTACCGCTCGTTCTACGGGATGCGGATCGAGACAGGGAAGTAGTGCGACTGCTGGTGCTAGTGCTGGTGCCAACCTGAGCGCTGGCACTAGCACTAGCACCGCCACTAAGTTCCCGCGACTCCCACCCGCGTTCGCATGGCCGTCACCGCCGCCGCCCTCGCTTCCACCTCTCCCCACGGCCTCACGCGCGTCCAACTGCTCGAGCTCTACCGGTTCATGCGCCTCACCCGGACGCTCGAGGAGCGGCTGGTGGCGTTGTACCGCCAGACCAAGGTGGTCGGCGGTCTGTTCCGCTCGCTCGGGCAGGAAGCCGACGCCGTCGGCTCGGCGTACGCGCTCGAACCGCGCGACATGCTCTCTCCCCTGATCCGGAATCTCGGCTCCATGCTGGTGAAGGGCGCCCGGCCGGTCGAGATCCTGCGCCAGTACATGGCCCGGGGCGACAGCCTGACCCGGGGCCGGGAGCTCAACATCCACATCGGCGACCTGACGCGCGGCTTCATCGGACAGATCTCGCACCTCGGCGACATGGTGCCGGTGATGGCGGGGATCACGCTGACGTTCAGGCTCCGCAACGACCCGCGCGTCGGTCTGGTGTACGTGGGTGACGGCGCGACCTCCACCGGCGCGTTCCACGAAGGGCTGAACTTTGCGGCGGTGCAGCGGTGCCCCCTCGTGGTGATCGTGGAGAACAACGGCTACGCCTACTCGACGCCCATCCACCGGCAGACCGCCGCCGCCCGCTTCGCGGACAAGGGGATCGGGTACGGCGTGCCCGGCGTGCGCGCCGACGGCAACGATGTGCTCGAGGTGTACCGGGTCACCCGCGAGGCCGTCGACCGCGCGCGCCGGGGTGAGGGCGTCACGCTCATCGAGCTGATGACGTATCGTCGGAAGGGTCACGCCGAGCACGACGACCAGTCGTACGTCCCTGCCGGCGAGATCGAGCGGTGGGCGGCCGCCAACGATCCGCTCGATCGCTATGCCGCACGGCTGACCGCCGAGGTCGGCATCGATCCAGGGGAGCTCGAGGCATTGGACGCGCGGGCGCGCGACGAGGTGGACCGCGCTACGGACGAGGCCGAGCGGTCGCCGGCTCCGAGCGCGCCGGACGCGCTCCGCGGCGTGTACGCCGATCCGCCCGCCGCCCCGGTGCTCTGGTACCGCGAGGTCCGCTGATGGCCGAGATCACTTATCTCGAGGCCATCCGCGAGGCACTGGCGGAAGAGATGGAGCGCGATGCCGCCGTGCTCTGCATGGGCGAGGACATCGGCGCGTGCGGCGGCGCGTTCAAGGTCACGGCGGGGTTGCTCGACCGGTTCGGAGATCGCCGGGTGATCGATACCCCCGTGTCCGAGGCCGCGATCGTGGGTGCGGCGGCGGGGATGGCGCACATGGGACTCCGGCCCGTGTGCGAGATGCAGTTCATCGACTTCATCTCCTGTGCCTACGACATGCTCACCAACTACGTGGCCACGTCACGCTACCGCGCGTTCCTGCCGTGCCCCATCGTGGTGCGGGGTCCCGCGGGCGGCTACGTGCGCGGCGGGCCGTTCCACTCGCAGAACCCGGAGGCGGCGTTTCTCCACACGCCGGGGCTCAAGATCGTCTATCCTTCGACGCCGGCGGACGCGAAGGGGCTGCTCAAGGCGGCGATACGGGATGACGATCCGGTGCTCTTCTTCGAGCACAAGCAGCTCTATCGCCGGGTCCGGGAGTCGATGCCGGCGGGCGATCACGTGGTCCCGATCGGCCGGGCGCGCGTCGCGCGCGACGGCCGCGACCTGTCCATCATCACATACGCCGCCACGGTCTGGACCGCGCTCGACGCGGCCGAGCGGCTGGCCCGAGAGGACGGACTGTCGGTGGACGTGGTCGATCTCCGCTCGCTCGCGCCGCTGGACGACGACGCGATCGTAGCGACGGTGCGCAAGACGAACCGCGTGCTGATCGTGCACGAGGACACCGTGACCGGCGGCGTCGCGGGCGAGATCACGGCACGGATCAACGAGCTCGCGTTCGAGTGGCTGGACGCGCCGGTGCGCCGGGTGGCGGCGCACGACGTCCCGCTGCCCTACGCGCCGGCCCTGGAGGACTGGGTGTTGCCCCAGGTGGGCGATGTTGTCAGCGCGAGCCGATGGCTGGCAGGATACTGAGTAGGCGGGAGGGCCGCTCATGAGCCGTATAGACGTCGTCATGCCCCAGATGGGCGAATCGATCGCCGAGGGGACGCTTTCGCGCTGGCTCAAGCAGGTCGGCGACCCGGTCAAGCGCGACGAGCCGATGTTCGAAATCTCGACCGACAAGGTCGACGCCGAAATCCCGGCCCCGGGCGCCGGGACCCTGGCGGAGATCCTCGTGCAGGAGGGGCAGACCGTCGCCGTGCAGACGGTGGTCGCGCGGATCGAGACCGAGGCGGGCGCGGCCCCAGCGGCCTCCGCGGCCTCCGCGCCGCCGCCTCCCGCCGCCGAAACACCTCGGCCGCCCGCCCCCCTCTTCACCGCCCGGTGGTGGATGGGGGGTCCCCCGC
>JBOHSY010000198.1:0-2498 GCA_050733355.1 Gemmatimonadales bacterium
GGCTGGTCCAGTGGTGGCCGCGGCCGTCGTGTTTCCGGCGGGCTGCCCCCGGGGCTGCCTCCGCGGCCTTCGCGACAGCAAGCTGCTTCCGCCGGAGCGCCGTGCCCGGCTCGCGGTCCGGATCCGCGCGCGCGCGGTGGCCATCGGCCTCGGCGCCGCGTCCGTCGCCGAGATCGATCGGCTCAACATCCGGCGCGCCACCGCCCTGGCCATGCGGCGCGCGCTCGAGCGCGTCGTCGGGCGCGTCGGGCCGGCGTGCATCCTCGTGGACGGTCTCCCGTTTCCCGAGATCGGAGTGGAGCACGAGGCGCTCGTGGACGGTGACGCCCACTGCGCGTCCGTGGCCGCGGCGAGCGTCGTCGCCAAGCTCGTGCGCGACGAGCTGATGCACCGTCTCGCCCGCCACTACCCGGGCTACGGCTGGGAGACCAACGTCGGGTACGGTACCGATGCCCATCACGATGGGCTCCTCCGGCTCGGCCCCACCCGCCACCACCGCCAGTCGTTCGCGCCGGTTGCCCAGATTCCATTGCCGTTCTGAACTCCGCGTTTGAACCACTCCGCGGTTGAACCACGAAGAGAGGAAGCACACGAAGGCGGCCGTGCGACCCTCGGTATCGGCGGTCGCGTGGCGCCTTCGGGTCCTTCCTGTCTTTGTGGTTTGTATTGTTCAAGGTGATGCGATCTCTGCCGGCGATCCTGCTGCTCGCCGTGGCTGCGCCACTCGCTGGGCAGACCAACGCCGAGCTCGTGAACGGCGACCACTACACCCGTCGGCGCGACTACGATCTCGTCCACCAGCGCATCGAGGTCGGTCGGTTCGATTGGGACTCGACCGGGTTCGACGGGCGCGTGACGACGACCGTGATCGCGAGCCAACCGGGTCTCTCCCGGGTCGTGCTCGACATGGGACGGCTGCTCGGCGTTGGACGGGTGACCTCGAGCGGCGGCGCGCGGCTCGGGGCGACGCACGCGGGCGACTCGCTGGTCGTCCGGCTCGCCCGTCCGGCCGCCCGGGGCGACACCGTGCGTTTCACCGTCATGTATCGCGGACGGATCCGCGCCAACCGCGGCCTCTTCTTCATCCAGGAGGAGCCGGGCCGGCCGCACGGCCGGCAGGTATACAGCGGCGGCGGCACGGATGGCAATTCGAACTGGATTCCCACCCAGATCGCGCCCCACGACAAGGCGACGTGGGACCTGATCGCGACGGTTCCGGCCGAACTGACCGTCGTATCGAATGGGCGGCTGGTGCGCGATCGGCGGCATGGCGCGCTGCGGACGGTGCACTGGGCGCAGGAGCGACCGGCCTCGACCTACCTGCTCTCGCTGATCGCGGCGCCGCTGGTTCGCCTTGCCGATCGCTGGCGCGACGTCCCGGTGGACTACTACGTGTATCCGGCCGACACCGCGGACGCGCGCCGGCTATTCTCGTTCACCCCCGACGTGCTCGACGTGTTCGCGCGGCAGACCGGGGTACCGTATCCGTGGACCAAATACGCGCAGAGCACCGTCGCCGACTATTTCGGCGGCATGGAGAACGTCAGCGCGAGCACGCTTGCCGACTGGCTGCCGGATGCGCGCGCACACGCCGATCGGCCGTGGTACCGGCACGTGCTGATCCCCCACGAAGCGGCGCACCAGTGGTTCGGGAACTTCGTCACGCCGATCAACTGGGCGCACAACTGGCTCAACGAGGGCTTCGCGCAGTTCATGGGAGGGCAGTACTGGGCCGAACGGCTCGGCGCGCCGGCCGCGGAGGACTACTACCTCGACGACTACGCCCTGTACCTCGGCACCGACCGGCGACGCCGGATGCCGCTGGCATCGATGGGTTCCAACAACATCTACGCGAAGGGCTCGCTGGTGCTGGTGATGCTCCAGCGGACGCTCGGGCCCGAGCGCTTTCGCGCCTCGATGCACCGCTTCCTCTCCCGGTACGCCTTTGGCAACGCGTCCAGCGACGATTTCCGGCGCGCGATCGCCGACGTCACTGGCGAGGACCTCGGCTGGTTCTTCGATCAGTGGGTCTATCAGGCGGGGCATCCCGAGTTGGCCGTTCAGGCGAGTTGGGACTCCACGGCGTCGAGCCTCGTTCTCACGGTGAGCCAGACGCAGCGCGACACGCTCGCAGCCGACACCACGGGCTTCCGGTTCACCGTGCCCGAGGTGTTTCGCGGCCGGATCACGGTGCGGGTGAGCACGGCGCAGGGGGAGGTCAGGCACGACGCCGAGCTGGACCGGCGGACCCAGACCCTCGTGGTGCCGGGGGTTGTATCGGCGCCCACCATGGTGGTGTTCGACGAGGGAAGCCGGTTGCTCAAGACTCTCGAGTTCGAGCAGCCGACGCGCTGGCTCGGCGCGCAGCTCGCGAGCGACGCCGACCTGTGGAGTCGCGCGTGGGCGCTGGGCCAGCTCGGGCAGCGCGCCGACGATGCCGGGGCCGGTGCGGCGCTGGCCCGGGCGGCCGGCGGAGCCGACCACGCGCGGCTCCGGGC
>JBOHSY010000199.1:0-1753 GCA_050733355.1 Gemmatimonadales bacterium
GAAGCGTACCAGGGCGGACTCGGCCTGCCCGACCGCGACTACTACACGCGCGACGACTCCGCGTCGCGCGCGCTCCTCTCGAAGTACGAGTCGCACGTCGCGCGGATCTTCGTGCTGGCCGGCCGGAGCGAGGCCGCCGCGGAGAAGGCGGCCCGCGCGGCGATCAGCATCGAGGCCGCGCTGGCCCGTGCGTCGATGACTCCCGTGGAGCAACGCGACCCCGAGGCGATCTACCATCTCACCAGGCTGGCGGATCTCCGGGCGGAACGCCCACGGTTCGGCTGGGATGGGTATTTCCGCGCGGTGGGGCTGCCCCGGCCCAACGAGCTCAACGTCGGGCAGCCGGCCTTCGTCGCCGCGCTCGACTCGCTCGCCGCCGAGACCCCGCTCGATGCGTGGCGGAGCTACCTCGAGTGGAAGCTGCTCGCCTCGCGGGCCCCCACGCTCGGTTCCCGGCTGGTCAACGAGAGCTTCCGCTTCAACTCCACCGTGCTTCGCGGCGTGAAGGCGATGCGGCCGCGCTGGAAGCGGTGCCTCGTTCGTACCGACGGCGCCATGGGCGAGATCCTGGGCAAGGCGTTCGTCGCGAAGCACTTTACGCCGGAGGCCAAGGCGCGCGCGCTCGACATGGTGGCGAACATCCGCGCCGAGCTCCGCGAGCGGCTCGGCCGGCTGGCCTGGATGACCGACGTGACCAAGGCAAGGGCCTACAAGAAGGTGGACGCGATCGTGAACAAGATCGGCTACCCCGACGAGTGGCGGGACTATTCGTCGCTCCGGATCGAGCCGGTGGCGTTCGCCACCAACGTCAGCCGGACGGCGACGTACGCGTTCCGGCGCGACCTGGCCAAGATCGGGAAGCCGGTGGACCGCAACGAGTGGCTGATGTCGCCGCCCACCGTCAACGCGTACTACAACCCGCCGGTCAACGAGATCGTCTTCCCGGCCGGCATTATGCAGCCCCCGTTCTTCGACCCAACGGCGGACGACGCGGTCAATTACGGCGGGATGGGCGCCGTGATCGGCCACGAGATCACGCACGGCTTCGATGACCAGGGCCGGCAGTACGACGCCGAGGGGAACCTGAGCGGCTGGTGGTCGGTGGAGGATGAGAAGGCGTTCAACGCGCGGGCCGACGTCATCCGGCAACAGTTCGACAGCTACGTCGCCATCGATACCGTGAAGGTGAACGGGAAGCTGACGCTGGGCGAGAACATCGCGGACCTGGCCGGACTCACCATCGCCTACGGCGCGTACCGCAGGTCGCTCGGCGGCCGGGAGCCCGCGAAGATCGACGGGCTCACGGGGCCGCGGCGGTTCTTCCTGGCGTGGGCCCAGGTATGGCGGGGGATGTACCGGCCGGAGTACGCCAGGCTGCTGGCGCAGATCGACCCGCACGCACCGCCGGCCCTGCGCACGAACGGGCCGCTCAGCAGCATGCCCGAGTTCGCCGAAGCGTTCGCGTGCAAGGCTGGCGACCCGATGGTGCGGGAGACGCGGGCCGAGATCTGGTAGCCGCCGGCCGGCGTCCGACAGGCCCACGGCGCGAGCCGGCGGGGGTGAGAGCTCCGGAGGGGCGCGTCTGTCTGATCGCGCGTCTGGAAACCGGGGCGGCGGTCGCGATCGCGATCTGCAGCGCCCCGTCAGGCGCTGCCTCAGTTCCTCCGGTTGGGCCTCCCGCGGCCGCCGTGGTCCCGGGAAGCCGGCTGCGATCGCGGCTCGGTCCGCGGAGCGTTCATCCGGGGCGGCGGCG
>JBOHSY010000200.1:0-11170 GCA_050733355.1 Gemmatimonadales bacterium
CCGATAGCCACCGCGCCGACGAGCAGCGTGAGCCGCCGCCCCTCGGCGCGGCCCTCCCGCCACGCCATCCGAAGAACGAAGCCGAGCCCGCTCACGCCGCCGTGTCCGCGATCATGCGGCCGTCGGCCAGCCGGATCGTGCGGCTGGCCCGCCCGGCGAGATCGGGGTCGTGCGTGACGAGGACGAGAGTCGTGGAAAGCTGCCGGTTGAGCTCGCCCATGAGATCGATGATGACCGCGCCGGTCTTTACGTCGAGATTGCCGGTCGGCTCATCCGCAAAGAGGATCCGGGGACGGTTGCTGAAGGCGCGGGCGAGCGCCACGCGCTGCTGCTCGCCGCCGGAGAGCTGCGCGGGATAGTGGTGTCCCCGCCCGTCGAGCCCGACGCGCGCCAGGAGCTCGCGGGAGATCTCCGCGCCGTCGCCGCCGGCCAGCTCCAGCGGGACCTGGACGTTCTCCAGGGCAGTGAGCGTGGGGATGAGCTGAAACGACTGAAAGACGAAGCCGACCCGCTCCCGGCGGAGCCGCGCCCGGCCGTCTTCGTCGAGCGCGTCCAGGTCCTGGCCGTCGAGCCAGACCCGGCCGGTAGATGGGCGGTCGAGCCCAGCAAGGAGGCCCAGCAGGGTCGTCTTCCCGCTGCCGGAGGGCCCGACAATGGCGACGAAGCCGCCCGGCTCCACCTCGAAGCTGATATCCTTCAGGACCGTAAGTTCCCGGCCACCCGACACGTAGGTGCGGGAAAGCGATTCACATTTGAGCATGGGTAATGATAGTCCGGTGCGTTAGCGTCCTTGCGCTCGCGTTGCTCGCGGCGTGCGACCAGCCGTCCGACGCCGCTCCTGCCCGCGCCCAGCCGGCCGCCGGCTCGAGCGAACGGGCCACGATCGTGTTCATCGGCACCAGCCTCACCGCGGGCTACGGGCTCGATCCGGATGCGGCGTTCCCGGCCCTCATCCAACGCAAGATCGATTCGGCCGGGCTCCCCTACCGGGTCGCCAACGCCGGGGTCAGCGGCGAGACCTCGGCCGGGGCCGTGCGGCGCATCGACTGGCTGCTTCGGCAGAAGCCCGCCGTCGTGGTGATCGAGACCGGCGCCAACGACGGCCTGCGGGGCCTGACCATCGATTCGCTCAAGGCCAACATTCAGACGATCATCGACAGCGCCCGGGCGCTATCGCCGGCCCCGAAGATCGTGCTGGTCGGAATGCGCGCGCTGCCGAACTACGGGTTCGCGTATGCCCGGCGTTTCAGCCGGCTGTACCGCGACCTCGCAGACGACAACGACCTGCCGCTGGTGCCGTTCCTCCTGGACGACGTGGCGGGGAAGGACGGGATGAACCAGGCGGACGGGATCCACCCGACGGCCGCAGGGCACCAGCGGATGGCGGAGACGATCTGGGAAGTACTGTGGCCGGTTCTGGAGGGATGAGCGGAAGAGCAGAAGAGCAGAAAGCCGGCAGTTCATCCGCTCTTCCGCTCTTCTACTCTTCCTGGGTTGGCACTGCCCCTGCATCGGGACGCGGAAGCAACTCCCTATACGCCCTGGATAGAGGTTACAATGCCGCGTTTTGCCGCGTGGGCCGTAATCCTGGCCAGCGCCAGTCCGCTCGCCGCCCAGGGCGAGTCGGCGCTGAAGGCCCAGTTCGAGGGCCGAACCGTGGCCGTGCGGATGGACATGCCGGCCACCGAGGATGGGGTGGACGTCTACCCCGCCGCCGCGCCCGCCGTCGACTTTTCGCGGTACCAGAGCCGGGTCAAGCGATTCGGCGTCGCGATCCGCCAGGGCGAGACGGCCATGGTCACCAAAGTGAAGGTGAAGGGCAAGCTGATCGAGTTCCAGCTCGGCGGGGGCGGCTACGGCACGTCGGGCGACCAGACCGATCCGTCGGTGGGCTTCACCGCGGCCCCCAGGACCGAGCGCGAGCGGAACCTCGAGCGTGACATCAAGGACGTGCGCGACCCCGTGGTGAAGCGCCGGATGGAAGACGAGCTGGACTACCTGCGCTCGCAGCGTGAGCGGGAAGACCGCCGGAACCGCGCCCTGGTGGCCGAGGCCACCGAGCGGCGCCGGGAGTTCATCCAGGAGCGGCGCCTCACCGGCGGGTCCCGCTTCAACCTCCGCTGGCGCGACGCCGTTCCCGCGGCCGCGCTCACGCCGGCCGGACTCGAGGCCGCGCTTGCGAGCTACGTCGACTTCGAACCGCCGGCTCCGCCGCCCGAAGCGCCGTCGCCCACGCTCGGTCTTCGAAAAGGGCTCAGCGTGGAGGAAGTCGAAGAAATGCTCGGCCAGCCGGTGCGGACGACCGAGCGCATGGAGGGCACGCTTCGCGTGAGCACGCGGACCTTCGAGCCCGCGCGCGAGCGCGTGGTGGCTGATTTCGTCGAGGGCGTGCTGGTGCGCTACGAGGTAAGCTCCAACTAGGATCCGGCCGAGCCGTTGCCGCCGCGCCGCCGGATCAGCGCGAGCACAGCTGTCTCGTCCGCCGACAACTTGCCGACCCCCTTTCCGTTCCGCGATGGGGAAGGGGTCAGCCCTTCCACCAGTGTGCCTTCCAGATAGCTCTCGAGAATTGCCGGGTGCACGTAGTACTTCCGGCAGACGGCCCGGGTGTTGTTGAGCTGCGCCGCCACACGGTCGATCGCGCCGAGAAGCTTCGACCTGCCCTCGCGCTCCGAGGCGAAGGCCCCCGCTTCGCGGAGCGCTTCCACGGCCAGCATCGTCCCCGCCCAGGTTCGGAAGTCCTTGGCGCTGAAATCGTCACCGGCCGCGCGACGGATGCGGTCGTTCACGTCACCGGAGTCCACCGTCTGCCGCTCGCCGTCGCCGTCGAGGTACTGAAACAGCTCCTCGCCGGGGATCGACTGGCAGCGCGCCACGATGCGGGCGAGGCGGCGGTCGCTCACGTCCACTGCGTGCAGCTTGCCGCTCTTGCCGTGGAACTCGAAGCGGATCCGGCTTCCCGACACCTCGGCGTGATTCTCCTTGAGCGTGGTGAGGCCGAACGACTCGTTGCTGCGGGCGTACTCCTCGTTGCCGACCCGGATGCAGCTGCACTCGAGCAGCCGGACGATCGTGGCCAGCACCTTGTCGCGGGCCAGGCCAGGGCCGGAGAGGTCCGCGTCCACCTGTCGCCGGATCTTCGGTAGCGCCTCGCTGAAGGCGGCCATCCGCCCGTACTTGGTCTCATCCCGCACCGCGCGCCACCGCGGGTGATAGCGGTACTGCTTCCGCCGCGCGCGTCGCGCCCCGTCGCCTGCATATGGCCGCGGGGATCGGCGCAGATCCACACATCGGTGTAGGCCGGGGGGACGGCGAGCGAGCGGATGCGATCGAGCGCGGCCCGGTCGCGGATCGACTTGCCCTGGGCGTCGACGCAGCTGAACCCCTTGCCGTTCCGCCGGCGCCGAATGCCCGATTGCTGATCGCTTGGCGCAACAGGAGTCGGCCGCCGCGTCCTCGCTGCCGACGGCCTGGGTACCTCGAAATGGGAAGAAAGCTGAGTGGGGAAAAGACGGGCAAGCAGGCGGTAGCGGCGGTAAGGGCGGTAGCGACGGTAAGGTTGGCGGTCTGGTACAGAAGGCTGCAAGGTGCGCGCCCTGCACCCTTCGGTGCCTTGCCGCCAAAACCTTACCGCCCTAACCGTCGCTACCGCCCTTACCGCCTAATGTTCAAGCCTTGCCTCCATATGGACCTTCACATTCCCGGCGATCGCCCCTGAGATCGGGCACCCCACCTTCGCCGCCTCGGCGGCCGACTGGAACGCGGCCGCATTCGCGCCCGGCACCACGCCTCGAACGTCCAGCCGCAGGGTCGTGACCTTGAACCCGTCGCCCACCTTGTCCACGGTGCAGTGCGCCGTGGTGCTGATGCGCGTAGCCGGCGTGCCGGCCTGCTCCAGGCCGACCGACAGCGCCATGCTGAAGCACGCGGCATGGGATGCGGCGAGCAGCTCCTCGGGGTTGGTGCCGTTCGCGCCCTCGAACCGGGTTGCGAACGAATAGTCTCCTCTGAAGGCGCCGGAGCCCGCCTCGAAGTGTCCCTTGCCGCTCCGGACAAGGCCCTCCCATGTGGCAGAAGCCCGACTTGTAGTTCCCATTAGTCCCTCTGCAGTAAGGTGAAGAACGGGGAAAAGTAGGCGGTAGGGGCGGTCAAGGCGGTAGGGGCGCTAAGGAAGCGGCCAAAGTGGGAAGGCGGCAAGGCGCAGTCACCCTGACAGCCCTGGAGCCTAGCAACCCCTTTACCGCCCGTACCGGCTTTACCGCCCCTACCGCCTACTGATTTACCTTCCTTCCACCCTCATCCAAGTGGCTCTATGGTTCGCATCCTGGTCGCCCTCCTTCTGCTCGCAACCAAGGCGGGCGCACAAGTGGTGGCCCCGGCGGCTCCGCCGCCGCTCCTCCCTGCCAACTACGTTCCCGCCTTCGGAACCATGTGGACGTTCGACGCGCCGCCGCTCGAGTACTGGCAGGCACGCTACGGATTCGCCCCCGACTCCGGATGGCTGGATCGCGTGCGGCTCTCGTCCCTCCGCATTCCCGGGTGCTCGGCCTCGCTCGTGTCGGACCATGGGCTGGTCATGACGAACCACCACTGTGCGCGTGCCTGCATCACCGCCGCATCGCCGCCGGACACCAACTACCAGCGGAGCGGCTTCGTGGCGCGATCGACGCGGGACGAAAAGAAGTGTCCCAACCTGTACGCGGACCAGCTCCGATCCATCGAGGACGTGACCGACCGCGTGCGCCGGCGGATCACGCGCCGGACGCCGACGGCGCAAGTCGCCCAGCGCGATTCCGCGATCGCCGAAATCCAGGGTGAGTGCCAGGCCGCCGGCGGGGAGACCTGTCAGGTCGTGAGCTTTTATCAGGGCGGCCGGTATTCGCTCTACCGCTACCGCCGCTTCGGCGACGTCCGCCTGGTGCTGGCGCCGGAGGAGGCCGCGGCCTTCTTCGGCGGCGACCCGGACAACTTCACTTACCCGCGCTTCGACCTCGATCTCACGCTGTTCCGCATCTACGAGAACGACGCCCCGCATCGCCCCGCCGTGCACCTGCCGTGGAGCAAGGCGGGGGCGCGCGAGGGCGATCTGGTATTCGTGGTCGGCAACCCCGGCTCGACGGGGCGCCTGCTCACCTACGCGCAGCTCGAGCATCTGCGCGACGTCGACTATCCGGCGCTGATCGCGAGCCTCGGCCGCACCGTGAACGTGTTGCAGGAGTACACGGCGGACGACGAGGAGCGGAAGCGCCGCCTGGAGAACCAGCTCTTTCTCGCGCAGAACTCGCTCAAGGCGATCTCCGGCTACCAGAGCGGGCTGCTCGACTCGGCGCTGATGGCGCAAAAGCGCGCGTTCGAGCGTGATTTCCGCGCCCGGGTCTCGCGAGATCCGAAGCTCCGCGCGCGTTACAGCGGCGCGTGGGACGCCATCGCCCGGGCTCGCGCCGAGCAGCGAGGCTTCGCCCGCCAGGCGCGGTGGTACGGCTTCGGCGGATCGCAGCTCTTCGCCTTCGCGGGCGTGCTGACCCGGTTCCCCGGCGAGGCGGCTCGGCCCGACTCGCTCCGGCTTCCGGCTTACCGGGGCAGCGGGCTCGAGGCGCTTCACGCCCAGGTGCTCACGGAGGCGCCGGTGGACAAGGCGCTGGAGAAGCTCACGCTGGCTTCGTATCTCACGGCGGCGGCGAAGGAGCTGCCGGCCGGCGACCCCTATCTCGCCGCCATCCTGGCCGGCCGGAGCCCCGAGGTAGCGGCGGAGGCACTGATCGACGGTACTCGGCTGGAGGACGTGGCCGTACGGCGGGCACTGCTGGATGGCGGCGCCGACGCGGTGCGCGCGTCGGTCGATCCGCTCGTCACGGTGGCGCGGCGTATCGCAGCGCTGTCGCGTCCCGTCGCGACCCGCACGATCCGGCTCGAGGCCGTCGTGTCCACGAACGCGGAGCGGATCGGCCAGGCGATCTTCGCGGCCTACGGCACCGCGCTGCCGCCGGACGCCACGTTCACGCTCCGCATCTCCGACGGCGTGGTCCGCGGCTACCCCTACAACGGCACGGTCGCGCCGTACAAGACCAGCTTCTTCGGCCTGTACGCGCGCTCGGCCGAGTTCGACGACAGGCCCCCGTGGCGCCTGCCGGAGCGGTGGAAAGCGGCGCGCGACCGGCTCGATCTCACGACGCCGTACAACTTCGTCACGACCAACGACATCATCGGCGGCAACTCGGGCAGCCCGATGATCGACCGCGACGGCGCGGTGGTGGGGCTGATATTCGACGGCAACATCGAACAGCTGCCGAACCGGTTTGTCTACAGTGATGAAGTGGCGAGATCGGTCGGAGTTCACAGCCGCGCCATCACCACTGCATTGCGCGACGTCTACGGAGCCGCCTGGCTGGCGGACGAGTTGGAAGGACGCAGCACGGCGGCAAAGTAGGCGGTAAAGGCGGCAGAGATAGGCGGTAAAGGCGGTAGAGGCGGTAAAGGCGGTAGAGACGGTCAAGGCGGTAAGGTTGGTCGCAAAGCGTGAAGGCCGCAAGGCGTATCCGCCCGGCAGCCTTCAGTACCTATCGCGCCAAGCCCTTACCGCCTTTACCGTCTCTACCGCCTTTACGACCCGCCTACTCAGAATATCTTGTCGAACCCAGCCACCAGTCGAAACGGCGAGACGTCGTTCACCCAGGTCCACCGGGCCTCGACGAACGGCCTGATCGTGGAGCCCGGGCGGGCGGGAACGATGCCGACGAACAGATTGTAGCCCGTTTTCACGTCCTCCAGCGCGCGCACGCGCGCGAACGCCGCGCCACCGCCACCGTAGAACGTGCCGCCCGGTCCGAACCGGATGGCGCCGTCCGCGTTGAGCTGCCAGCGGAACGGCGTTTCGTCGCCGAAGAACCAGTCGCCGCTCGGGCGGAGCTCGAGCCGCTGGAACACGGGGATCGAGGCCTGAGCGCCGCTGCTCCAGGCGTCGTTCTCGAAATCGTGGCCGCCCCGCACGCCGGCGCCGAGCCGCATGGGGCTCTGGCCCGCACGCGACTGCGCGGCACCCGCGGCCGGCGTGGCCGCGAGCACCGCGAGTCCCAGAGCTAGTGCCGAGAGAGTGAGGCGGGGCATTGGGCCCCGGATGTTAACGGGCCGAGGCGGATGCGCCAAGCGGGTTGCCGTCGGCATCGATCAGCGTGATCTCGCCGAGCTTCAGCTCCCGGAGTCCCGGCTCGATCTTCGCGCGCTCGCCCACCACCACCCAGACCAGCTTGTCGGGCTTCAACACGTCCGTCGCGGCCGCGACCGCCGCCGCGGCGGTGACACTCCGGACCTTGTCGGCGTAGGTGTCGAAGTAGCGGTCGTCCAGCCCGAACACCAGCAGGCTGCGGATGTCGGCGGAGACCGCGGCCATCGTCTCCCACCCGCCGGGCAGCGTGAGCGTCAACGTGGACTTGGCCTTCGCCAGCTCCTCGGCCTCGATCGGCCGGGCACCGCGAATGCCCTCGATCTCCTTGCTGAGCTCGGCGACGGACTCCTTCGTTTTGTCGGTCTGTACCGGAGCGTACGCGACGAACGGCCGCTGGCCCCGCGCGTCGCGGAAGATGGTGAACGCGCCGTACGACCAGTGCTTGTCCTCGCGGAGATTCAGGTTGATCCGCGAGCCGAAGTTCCCGCCGAGCACGGCGTTCATCGTCTCGATCGCCGGCTCGGCGGGGTTGTTCTTGGCCGGCGCGATGCTGGCCGCGAGCACTACCGTCTGCTCCGACCCCGGCCGGTCGAGCAGGTAGACGGTGGACGTGGCCGGCGGCTCGACCCGGCCGATGTTCTTCGCGGGGATGCCACCGGGGCGCCAGGCGCCGAACGCCCGCTCGAGCTTGGGGCGGATCTCATCGAGCGTGGTCGCGCCGACCACGATGAGCGTCGCGTGGTTCGGCTTGAACCAGGTCCGGTGGAACGCGATGACGTCCTTCTGCTCCAGGCCGGCCAGGGCCGCCTCGGTTCCCGCTCCCGACCACGGCTGCGCATACGCGTGATCGCGCCCGTAAAGGAGCGCCGGCAGCACGCGCAGCCCCGACGATACCGGATCCGCCTTCTCCTGTTGGATCCCGGCGAGCAGCTGCCGCTTGAGTCGGGCGAGATCCTTCTCCGGAAACGCGGGGTTGAGCACGATGTCGGAGAAGAGCGCGAGCGACGGATCGAGATTCTCCTTCAGCGCCTCGAGCGACACGCTGGAGTAGTCAAGCCGGGAGAAAATGCCGTAGTTCGCGCCGAGCCGGAGCAGCTCTTCGCTGATGGCGAGCGACGAGCGCGTGGTTGTGCCCTCGTCGAGCATCATGAGCGTCATGTTCGCGGTGCCCGGCGCGGCGAACTGATCCGCGGCGTAGCCGGCGTCGAGCACGAGGTCGAACCGCACCTGCGGAATGGACACCCGCTCGGCGAGGACCACCTTGAGGCCGTTGGAGAGCGTCGCGCGCTGAAGCGCGGGGAACTTCGCGTCGGGCGGCGCGCCGATGGGGGGGAGTGTGGTGCGGTCGATCCCGGTCGCGGCGGTCTGATACTCCGGGAACGGCAGGACCTCGAGCGTATAGTCGCCGTCCGAGAGCCAGCGCTTCGACGCGGCGAGCAGCTGCGCCGGAGTGGCCGCGGCAATGCGCGCGAACGAGGCCTGGTACGCATCGGGCCGGCCGCCGAACACCTCCCCCTGCGCGAGTACGTCGGATTTGCCGCCGAACCCGCCGATCCGCTCGATGCCGCGGATGAAAGCCGCGCGGTGCTGCGTCTTCACCCGTGCCAGCTCCGCCGCGGTCGGACCGGTGCGCAGGAAGCGCGCGAGCTCCTCGTCGATCGCCTTCTCCACCTTGGAAAGGTCATCGCCCGGGCGCGCGGTCGCCCAGATGTAGAAGTTGCCAGCGATCTCCTTCGGGGCGACCGTCGCGACGACGTCGGTGGCGATCTGCTCGTCGTAGACGAGCCGCTTGTAGAGCCGGGAGGTCTTGCCGGAGACGAGGACGTCGCTGACCAGATTCAGGTAGTCGAAATCGGTCGAGCCCACCGGTGCGATGTTCCAGACCTTGTAGAGCCGCGCCTGGGGGACGCGGTCCTGCATCACGCCGCGCTGGTGCCCGCTCCGCTTGGCGATCCATTCCGACTGCTTGGCGATGGGCGGGCCGGACGGGAGGTCACCGAAGTAGCGCTCGACCTTCTCGAGCGCGGTCTTCGCGTCGATGTCGCCGGCGAGCACGATGACCGCGTTGGCGGCGCCGTAGTAGCTCTGGAACCATTCCTTGACGTCCTCGAGCTTCGCGGCGCCGAGGTCCGCCATCGACCCGATGGTCTCCCAGGAGTACGGGTGGTTCGCGGGGAAGATCCGGGGCGCGAGGAAGTCGTACACCCGCCCGTAGGGCTGGTCCTCGCCCTGGCGCTTCTCGTTCTGCACCACCCCGCGCTGCTCGTCGAGCTTGGCCTGGTCGATGGCGCCGAGCAGGTGACCCATCCGGTCGGACTCCATCCAGAGCGCCATGTCCAGCGCGCTGGTGGGCACGTTCTGGAAGTAGTTGGTCCGGTCTTCGTTCGTCGTGCCGTTCTGGTCGGTAACGCCCGCTTGCTCGAACGGAGTGAAGAACTCGCCCCTGTAGTTCTCGCTCCCGTTGAACATCAGGTGCTCGAAGAGGTGGGCGAACCCGGTCCGGCCCGGCTTCTCGTTCTTGGAGCCCACATGGTACCAGACGTTCACGGCCACGATGGGGGCCTTGCGATCCTCGTGCACGATGAGCGTGAGCCCGTTCTTGAGGACGAACTTCTCGAAGGGGATGTCCGGAACGCCCGTCGTGACGGGCCGGGCGGCGCGCTGCGCCTCCACCGGGAGTACGTGACCGGCGACGGTGGCGACCGCGACGAACGCCACGAGCCGGCCGGAGAACCGAGTGCTCACTACTCCTCCTTGGGGAGCGGACGGGAGCGGACGGGAGCGGACGGGAGGAGAGCACTCCTTCAGCCGCTCCCGCCCGCTGCTACGACACAGCCTACGCCCGTCCGGGTTGGCGTGTTTCACCCTGCGGCGTGACGGCCGAGCCAGTACGACTCGACCTCGGTGAGCGCGGCCCGGAGCGCCTCGAACCGGACCGGCTTCACCACTACGCTGTTGGCGCCGAGCCGGAGTGCCCGCGAGACCTGGGACGGCTCGTCGTCGGAGGACAACACGACGACCGGCAGGGTGCGGAATCGGTCATCGGCCCGGAGCCGCTCCAGCAGGCTCATGCCGTCGTCGCCGGACAGCCGGGGGCCGAGCAGCACGACCCGCGGGCCGAGCGCCTCGAGCGAGCGGATCGCCTCGTCCGCGTCTCGCGCGACGGCCACGCGCGAGCGGAGACAGCGGGCCGCCAGCTCGGCCTCGGCCGGATCCGGCTCGACCAGCAGCAGGTCCGCGAGGGGCACGGCCCGCGTCGAGGTCACCGGGAGCCGAGCGTGCCCAGTGTGAGGTAGAAGGTGGCCCCCGTCCCGGGCTCGCCTTCCGCCCAGACCCGCCCGCCGTGCTTCTCGACCACGCGCCGCACCAGCGCCAGTCCGAGGCCGCTCCCGTCGAACTCGTCGTGGCGGTGCAGCCGCTGAAACAGACCGAACAGCTGGCCGCCGCGCGCGGGGTCGAAGCCGACGCCGTTGTCGCGCACCGCGAGCCCGGCTTCGCCGTCGCCGACGACCGGCAGGATCTCGATGCAGGCCTGCGGCTCACCGCGGGTGAACTTCGCCGCGTTCTCGAGCAGGTGCGTGAGCGCAAGCCGGAGCAGGGTTGGATCGGCGTTCACGGTGGGCAGGTCCCCCACCCGCCATTCGATCGCCCGGCCCTGGAGGCGGCTCTCGAGCTGGGCCACCACCTCGCCGGCCAGCTCCGTGAGGGGCACCGGCGTGCGCATGAGGTCGTGCCGCCCGACCCGCGCCACCTGCACCAGCGCATCGACGATGGCGGCGAGCCGTACGACGGCGTCGCGCACCCGGCCCGCGGCATGCCGGCTGGCGGGGTCCGAAGTGCCGCCGCCCTCGAGCAGTAGCGTGGCATAGCCGTCGAGCTGGCGGATCGGGGCGCGCGCTTCGTGCGCGAGCCCGCCGATGAGCGCGTCGAGATCGCCGCCCAACTCGCGGACGGCGGCACCGCGCTCGGCGAGGCGCCGCTCGTGCTCGGCCGTCCGGATGGCGATCT
>JBOHSY010000201.1:0-1475 GCA_050733355.1 Gemmatimonadales bacterium
GGCTGGTCCACGGCGTGGCCCAGGGCCAGTGCGCGGGCAGGTGCAGCACGCGGCGGCGTTGCGGGCGGGCCAGCCGGGCGGGCACGGCCACGATGTGACGGCGCAGGGTCGCGCCGCGGGCCACGGCATGCCGGTCGCTGGTCAGGGTGCCGGCGGCGCGCAGCAGGTTGTGCGTGATGGCCGCGCAGATCGCCCACGCGCTGTTGGCGGCGAACCGGCCCGAGGGCAGGTGGGCCAACGGCCCGTCGATCAGGTCGGCGAACACGCTCTCGATGACCGCGTGCCGGCGGTGGGTGATGTCCGCGTCGACGGTCGACTCGGCGCTGTTGGTGAAGAACGGGTGATACCGCCAAACCGGGAACAGCTCGTCGGTGCGGGCGCGGTCCCGGACCCGGCGCACGACCAGCCGGGCGGTGACCGGATGGCGGGTGGAGGTGAACGCGGTGAACCCCACCTCGGCGACCTCGGCGTCGGAGATCAGCTGCCCGGTGTCCGGGTCGACGACGGCGCCGGGGTAGCGCACCGGCTGCCATGCGTCGGCGGGAATGGCGGCGATCGCCCGGTGCACCGCCCGATTCTTGATCAGCACGACCGAGAACCGCACCCCGGCCTTGGTGCAGGCGCCGACCACGGCGCTGCTGCCGTAGGCCGAGTCACCGCGTACCAGGATCTCGCTGGCAGCACCCGCAGCGCGGGCAACCCCGATCGCCTCGCGCACCATCGACGCCGCACCCTTACCGGAACCGGCCTTCCCGGCGCGCAGCCGGATCCCGGCGACCACCGGCGCACCATGCTCGGTGCTGATCGTGGTCGCCAGCGGCGACAGGCCCTTGCGCAGCACCTGCCGGCCAGCGATCTTGGTGTGCCCGAAGCTGGCGCCCTGTTTGGCGTGACCGTAGACCGGACGCAGCAGCGAGTCGATGTCCACATACGCCCGGGTCTCGATGCCGGGCAGCAGCCCGGTCCGCTTGACCAGGCCGACCAGGTGTGCCCGCGCGACAGACGCCAACTGCAGGCCGTGGCCGTGGGTGAACTCCCGCAGGAACTGGCCCAGCGTGGAGCAGGCGTAGACCCCGCCGAACAGCCGCGGCATACCGCCGGAGCGGATCACGTCCAGATCGTCGATGCTGTCCGCACCCGCGGCCATCCCCGCGATGATCGAGGTGATCTTGCCCGCCGGGTGACACGCCGCCGACTTCACCCGTGTCGCGCTGATCGCGACCCGCTCGTCAATCAGCTCCGACAGCCCGGCCCGCTCGGCCAGTGCCATCACCGGCACCAGACCCGCGAACGACACCAGGTTCTCCTCATCGAACAGCGGAACGGCTCGCGACCAGCCATGCGGTAACTTCACTACCGGTGCCTTCTCGGATCGTTTGAATCAGGACGTCAACACTCCCGATTCTTCCGACCCGGAAGGCACTTCTGTTGATCACCACGCCGGACGATCAGCTAACCATCCACGGATCGAGGCT
>JBOHSY010000202.1:0-23233 GCA_050733355.1 Gemmatimonadales bacterium
TCACCCGCCTGACGAACGCGCACAGCAAGAGCGCTGTGAATCACGCCCATGCGGTCGCCCTCAACTTTTTCGTCCATAACTTTATCAAGGTCCATACGACCCTGACCGACATAGCGGGCGTCAAGACTACCCCGGCGATGGCGGCAGGGCTCACCGATAGGGTTTGGACCATTGCCGATCTTGTGGCTCGGCTTGACCCAGAATCTGTTACGATCAGATAGACCCAGTCCCCTCCATCCGCAGACCAGTTGCCAAAGTGTACGGTCTTGCAGTACTTACGCGCTGGGCAAGATCGGAGACCGCGGCGAAGCGCCCCGGGGTGAAATGGGGGCAGCGCGCGCGGGTGCCAGGTCGACCCGGATAGATTTCCTGGCTTGGGAGTTGCTCCTGCCGGGCGCTCAGCGAAGTCACGACGCAGTCGGACTTGCCGGCCCTCTACGACCGGCGCATTCGCGACGAGACCAGGGTGAATGACCGATCCGCGACATCGGCCGCGACCGACGCCGGAGACCGGGTGCGACCGGGTCGCGACCGGGTCTGCCTGGTCGATTCGCACGTTCATTTCCACCGCTGCTTCGATCCTACCCGCTTTCTCTCGGCTGCCTTGGCCAACCTTCGCGCAGCCGCCGCGGAGTCCGGCGTCCCCGGACCCGTCGCCGGCTTCCTCATGCTCACCGAAAGCGCGGGGGAGAGCGCGTTCCGCCGGTTCCAGGCCGGCGCGCTCGTGCCCGACCAGCCCTGGAAGCTCCGGCCGACCGGTGAGGAGCGCTCGCTGGTCGCCGGGAGTGACACGCCCGACGTGGTCACGCTGGTCGCCGGCCGCCAGATCGTGACCCGCGACCGGCTCGAGGTTCTGGCTCTGGGTACGCTGGACGAACTCCCCGACGGACTGCCCTTCGGGGAGACGGTCGCCCGGGTCAAGAAGAGTGGCGCGGTGGCGGTGATTCCGTGGGGGTTCGGCAAGTGGTGGTTCCGCCGGGGGCGCCTGGTGGGGGAGTTGGTTCGCACGAAGGGTGACACGCTGTTTCTCGGCGACAACGGCGGACGGCTGCGTTACGCGCCGCGACCGCGACTTTTCGCGGACGCGGCTCGGCACGGCGTCTACGTACTGCCCGGGAGCGATCCCCTGCCCTTCCCGTCCCAGAACACCCGGGCGGGGAGCTTCGGCTGTTTCATCGAGGGTCCCCTCAATGACGACCGGCCGGCCGAGAGTCTGCTCGCGCTGCTCGGCGAGCTGACGCACCAGCCCCGCGCGTTCGGCCGGGCTGAGGGCTTGACCCGGTTTGCCGTGAGCCAGATTCGCATGCAGCTGCGGAAGCGCCGCGGGAACGCCGCGTGAAGGCGCTCGTCATCTCCCCGCAGCCGTTCTTCACTCCGCGCGGAACCCCGTTCAGCGTCTATTACCGTACCCTGATCGCGGCCGAGGCGGGTGTCACGGTCGACCTGCTGACCTACGCCGAGGGCGAGGACGTCGACATACCTGGGGTTCGCATCATCCGGATTCCGCGGCTACCCTTCGCCGACGGCGTGAAGGTCGGGCCGTCGGGGAAGAAGGCGGTGCTGGATGTCGTCCTCACGGTCTGGGCGCTGGGCCTCCTGCTGCGCAACCGCTATGACGTCGTGCACGCGCACGAGGAGAGCGTCTTCATCGGTGCGTTCCTCAAGCGGCTGTTCGGGTTCAAGCTGGTGTACGACATGCATTCGTGCCTGCCGCAGCAGCTCACGAACTTCAAGTTCACTACCTCCCGGGCGCTGATTCGCGCGTTCGAATGGCTGGAGAACCGTGCCCTGGCGGGGTCGGATGCGGTCATCACGATCTGTCCCGAGCTCGCCGAGTACGCGGTACCCCGCATGCGCGAGCCGCACCGACATGTGCTGATCGAGAACTCCATCTTCGATCAGGTCCGATTCAGACGGCCGGCCCCCGCCGAGGCCGGTGCCGCGGAGCTGGCCGCGCTCCCACCGGGCCGGCCGATCGTGGTATACGCCGGGACCTTCGAGCCGTACCAGGGTCTCGACATCCTGATCCCGGCGTTTGCGCTCGCCCGTACCCGGTGTCCGGATGCGTTCCTGCTGCTCGTCGGCGGCACGCCGGACCAGCTCGAGCGATACCGGAATCTGGCCCGGCAACACGGCCTGGACGGCCACTGCCTGCTCACCGGCCGCACCAGCCAGGCCACGGCGCGCTGCCTGGTGAGCCGGGCGGCAGTCGTGACCTCGCCGCGGTCCGAAGGGACCAATACGCCCCTCAAGATCTACGAGCAGCTCGCGAGCGGGATCCCGCTGGTCGCCACCCGGATCCTGTCACACACGCAGGTGCTGAGCGACGACGTCTGCCTGCTCGTCGACCCGACGCCGGAGGACATGGCCGACGGGATCGTGCACGCGCTGACGGACGAGGGCCGGCGCACCCGGATCGTGAGCCGCGCCCTCGAGCTCTACGAGACGAACTATTCCCGGCGCGCCTACGAGCGGAAGATGCAGCAGCTCCTGGCGCTCCTGCGCTGATGGCCACGCGGTCGGAGCGCACGGACTGATGTGCGGCATCGCCGGCGTGGTGACCCGCAAGGGGGCCGCGGCCATCGACCAGGCCCGTCTGCTGGCGATGTGCCAGACGCTGCAGCACCGGGGTCCCGACGAAGGCGGGGCGCTCGCGGAGGGAGACGTGGCCCTCGGCATGCGGCGCCTGTCGATCATCGACGTTCAGGGTGGGCATCAGCCGCTCTACAACGAGGACTGCAGCGTCCGCGCGGTCTTCAACGGGGAGATCTACAACTACCGCGAGCTGCGCCGGGGACTGGAGGCGCGGGGACACCGGTTTCGCTCCGACACCGACGGCGAGGTCATCACCCACCTGTGGGAGGAGGTCGGCCCCGGGTTCGCCGAGCGCCTCAACGGCATGTTCGCCATCGCGCTCCACGACGCCAACACCGGACGCTTCGTGCTCGCCCGGGATCACTTCGGGATCAAGCCGCTCTACTACGCCCACACCCCCACGCATCTCGTCTTCGGCTCCGAGCCGAAGGCGATCCTCGCCTCCGGCCTGATCGGGCGCACGCTGGACCTCACCGCCCTCGGCGAGCTGATCGCCTGGGAGTACGTCCCCGCTCCCCGCACGCTCTTCCGGGAAGTGCGCAAGGTCCTTCCCGGCTCTCTGCTCGAGCTCGAGCTCGGCTCCTTCGCGGCCCGCGAGCGCCGGTGGTGGACGCTCCCGCCGCCGGAGCGCGAGCCCGGGAACGGCGGCCCCCTGCCACCCACGCCGGCGGAATGGGAGGAGGCCGTCGACGCGAAGGTGCGCGAGGCGGTGCAGCGTCAGCTCGTGAGCGACGTCCCGCTGGGCGCGTTCCTGTCGGGAGGTGTGGACAGCTCGCTGGTCGTTTCCGGGATGGGGCCCGGCGCCCACACGTTCAGCATCGGGTTCGACGATCCCAGCTACAACGAGCTGACGTGGTCGCGCCGGGTCGCGGCCCATCTCGGGACCCGGCACGAGACCGAGGTCATCCGGCCGGACGTGGCCGCGCTGTTCGAGCGGCTCATGCACTACATGGATGACCCGATCGGCGATTTCTCGATCTTTCCCACCTACCTCGTGTCGCGGCTCGCACGGAATCACGTGACCGTTTCGCTCTCGGGGGACGGGGGCGACGAGGTGTTCGGAGGCTATGAGACCTATCTCGCCCAGATCCACGCCCGCAGCTGGGCCAGGCTGCCGGGATGGTTGCGCCGGGGGGTGCTCCAGCCGGCCGCGGCCAGCCTGCGGCCGCGGCAGAGCAAGAAGGGGCCGGTCAACAAGCTGAAGCGCTTCGTCGAGGGCGCGGCCCACGATCCGGCCCTGGGCCATGCCCGCTGGCGGCTGTTTCTCGGTGATGCGCTCAGGACCGAGCTCTTCACGCCGGAGGCCCGTTCCGGCATGGAAGAGCCGCTCGGCGCGCACATCCGCACGCTGGCGGCCGAGGCCGGCGACCGATCCGAGATCGACCGGGCGCTGTACGTCGACCTGCGCAGCTATCTCAGCGACAATTGTCTGGTCAAGGTCGATCGAATGTCGATGGCGTGCTCGCTGGAGGCCCGGGTGCCGCTGCTCGACCCGGAGGTAGTGGAACTCGCCTTCCGGATGCCCGCGGAGCTCAAGGTCACCCCGCGGCAGACCAAGGTCATGCTGAAGCGCGTCGCGGCCCGCCACGTTCCGGCGGAGTGCGTCTACCGGGCGAAGGAAGGCTTCAGCATCCCCATCAAGCACTGGCTCTCGACGAGCTTTCGACCGCATCTCGAAGAGCTGCTGGAGCCCTCACGCCTCCGGGCAGACGGGCTCTTCGAGCCGGGCGCCGTCGAGCGCCTCAAGCGGGAACATTTCGAGGGCCGGGCCAATCACAGCCATCTGCTGTGGGGCCTGCTCGTGTTTCATGAGTGGCGGCGACGGTGGGCGGCGTGATCGTTCGCGACCCGGAAGCCGCCGCCCGCGAGTCGTACGATCTCGTCATCGTCGGCGGCGGCGTCTACGGCACGATGCTGTTGCTCGAAGCCGCCCAGCGTGGCGCGCGGGCCGTTCTCCTCGAGCGGCACGACTTCGGCGGAGCGACGAGCTGGAACAGCCTTCGGGTGGTGCATGGCGGGCTCCGCTACCTGCAGAGCGGCGACCTCATCCGGTTCACACAGTCGGTACGCGAGCGGTCCTGGTTCCTGAGCATGTTCCCCGACCAGGTTCGGCCGCTTCCGTGCCTCATGCCGCTGTATAGCGAAGGCGCACGCCGACCGGTGCTGCTGGCCGCCGCGTTGGCGGTGAATGACCTCCTGTCCCGCCGCCGGAACCGCGGCCTGACCGAGAGCTCACGGCTTCCCGGGGGATGCCTGGTCGACGAGGCCGAGACCGCCCGGCGGTTCCCGCTCGTGGATCGGCAGGGGCTCCGGGCCGGGGCGCTGTGGTATGACGCCCTCATGCAAAGTCCCCAACGGGTTCTCATCGAGACGCTCCATTGGGCAGGCTCGGCCGGTGGCACCGCGCTCAACTACGTGGAAGCGCGTCGGGTCGAGCTGAGCCACGATCGCGTGGCCGGGGTGGAGGCAATCGATCACCTGACCGGGACGTCACTCCGCTTCCGTGCCCCCGCGGTCGTCAACTGCGCGGGCCCGTGGTGCCGAGTCGTGGCGAGCGCCTTCGACCGGGACGCACCAGAGCTGTTCCGCCCCTCGCTTGCGTTCAACCTGCTGCTCCGCCGCGAGCCGATCTCTGACGGTGCGGTCGCGGTGGCGCCGCGCCGGCCGGGGGGCCGGGTCTACTTCCTGGTGCCCTATCGGGACCGGGTCTGTGCCGGGACGTTCCATGCCCCCTGGCCCGCCGGCGTCGGCCATCCGGTTGGCCCGACCAATGCTCAGGTCGACGCCATGCTCGAGGACCTGAACGCGGCGGTGCCCGGCTGGGAGCTGAACCGGGACGATGTCCTGCGCGTCTTCAGCGGACTCCTCCCAGCTCGTACCGAGGGCTCGGCGGAGCTGACGGTGCGCCCCGGAATTCGCGTCCACGGGTCGCGAGGAGGCCCCCAGGGTCTCGTCAGCATTTCGGGCGTGAAGTTCACCACGGCGCGGCTGGTGGCGGAGCAGATCTGTGCCCTGCTCGACCGGCATCGCTACGTCCGGTTCGGCGCCCATCGCGGTCTGCCACGCCCGGCGGCCCGTCCGCTCCTCGAGCCGGCCGAGCTGACACGCCTTTCGCAGAATAGCCTTGCAGGCGCTGCTCAGGAGGTCCGAGACCTCATGGCCCACGAGGCCGTGACCTGTGCCGAGGACCTCATGCTGAGACGCACCGATTGGGGCACGGACCCCACCCGCGAGCCGGAGGCGAGCAGAGTCATCCGGTGGGCGCTTGGGGAGGCGCCGGGCGAGAAGTACGTGGTGGCTCATGGTGAGGACTTCGAACAATCGGCTCGCGAACCGGGGAGGACGCACCCGTGAGTCTGCGGAAGGCCCTGGCCATCGGGGTGATCACGGCGGTTCTCGGCATTCAGGCGTCCGTGATCATCCCGCCGGGCTGGCCGGCCCGGAGCCGGTATTGGCCGTTCGTCGACTACCCGATGTACTCGAACGCCCATCCTCGCGACGCCGTGTTCTCCGAGTATGAGCTGGCGGTCCGGGACTGCACCAGTGACTCGGCCTTCCCCGTCCTCGCCGCGGATCTGCACCTCGAGCCGTTTGTCTACTGGCGGCTGCTCGAGACCGCCACCGCGCAGCCGCGATGGCGACGGCAACTGCCACCCCCCCCGGACGAAGTACTCGCGGCGAAACAGACGTTGAGTGGACTCGTCCTTCAGCGCCATCCCCAGGCTTGCCAGCTCCAGGTCTGGGTGCGCGCATATGGGCTGGCGGACCTGCCGCAAGGCGGAGGGCCCGTGTTCGCCACGGTGGGCGCCTGGGAGCCGTCCGTAGCCGATAGCATACCGGCCCCGAACGAGCGAGACGGCGTACGATGATCCGATCCTGGGTTCGGATGCTGGACCGCCACTGGTTCGAGCCGGCGTCGCTTCGAGACCTCGCCTGGGTGCGGATCGTTCTCGCCGGATCGGCGCTGCTCTTCTTCCGCCATGACCTGGCGCCGCACCTCAGCTACGTACAGGCCGACCCCGGCACCTTTCAGCCGCTCCCGGTGCTCAAGGTCCTGATGCTCCCTCTGGGTGGCTGGGGCACCCGGCCCGAGGCCACCTTGATCCACGGCGTGTGGCTCCTGTCCATTGTCAGCGCCGCGCTGGCGACCATCGGCTTCGGCACGCGACTCGCCGTGCTTGCGCTGGCGGCGAGCTACACGTTTCTCGAAGCCCACCTGTATTCCTTCGGGGAGGTCCACCACGGGCCGGCGATCCTCGCGATCATGCTCTGGGTCCTCGCCGTCGCACCGTGCGGTGAGGCCCTGAGCCTCGACGGTCTCCGGCGGCGCATCGACCGCTCGCTCGCGCGAATGCGATTCGAGCCCATCACGCCCGCCGAGGAGCGGAGCGAGCACGCCCGGTGGCCGCTCCGCGTGGCGCAGTGGCTCCTGGTTCTGGTCTATCTGTCGGCCGGGCTCTCCAAGCTGGCCAACGGCGGGCTGCAGTGGTTCAACGGCTACACGCTCAGCTTTTACCTTCTGCAGGACGCGGTGCGTTGGGGCAGCGGGATAGCCCTGGCGCTCGCGAAGCTTCCGCTTGTCAACGCGGCGATCTCTGTTTTCGCGGTCGGCTTCGAGCTCAGCTTCGTGCTCGCCGTGCTGGTACCGCGACTCGCCTGGCCCTATGTGCTGGCGGGTGCGGGCCTCCACACCGGCATTTACGTGCTGCAGCACGCACCGTTCTTCCAGTTCATCGCCGTCTATGCGGTCTTCATCGCGGCGTTGCGCGAGACCTGGCCGCTCCGCTTCCGGCTCGCGTCCGCCAAGCCGTGGACCGTGGTTTACGACGGCCTCTGTCCGTTGTGTATCCGCAGCGCGGTGATTCTGGACTACCTCGACCTGCGGCGGCAGCTTCGTTTCGTGGATCTGGAGCACGAGTGGGCGACGGCGGCCGCCATCGCCCCGAATGTCACCGTCGAGCGCGCCCGGGCAGCGATCCACCTCGTGAGCCCGGATGGCGAGGTCTGTTCGGGGTTCCCCGCGTTCCGGGCGCTGAGCCGTCAACTGCCGCTGCTCTGGCCGGTCCTGCCGCTGTTCCATGCTCCGCTATCAGGCACGGTTGGGCCCCGGCTATATAGACTTGTAGCGGCGAGCCGGGGCCGGGTGGTTTGTCGGGCGGACTCCTGTGCGGTCTGATCGCGCCCTCCCACGCAGTGTTGCGCCTTCGCAACAGTCTCGTGCCGTGACCCAAGCGGCCCTAGACCCGCAAGCGTGCAAGCGGGGCACGGGCATTGCGCGGGCATGATCCAATGACCTCGGACCTCCGGATCTCGGTTGTCGTTCCCGTGTTCAACGAGGAGGCCAACATCCTCCCGCTCGCGGATGCGGTGCGCGCCGCGCTCGGTCCCGGACCGGACTGGGAGCTGCTGCTGGTGGACGACGGCAGCACGGACGGGAGCCGGGCACGCGTCCTCGAGCTCCGTCAGACCGACCCGCGGATCCGCCTCGTGCCGCTGGCCCGGAATTTCGGCCAGACCGCGGCGATGCAAGCGGGGTTCGACCATGCGTCTGGCAGGGTGGTCGTCAGCATGGATGGCGACCTGCAGAACGACCCGCTCGACATCTCGCGAGTCGCAGCGATGCTGGAGCAGGGCTACGACCTGGTCGTCGGATACCGGGAACGCCGGCAGGACAAGCTCCTCACCCGGAAGCTGCCCTCCTGGGTGGCTAACCGGATCATCCGGGCCCTGACCGGCGTGCCGATTCGCGACAACGGATGCTCACTGAAAGGGTACCGCCGCGAGCTGCTCGATCGGCTTCACCTCTACTCGGACATGCACCGCTTCATTCCGGCGGTCGCGGCAGCCACGGCGGGTGCCCGGATCGCCGAAATCCCGGTGCGCCACCATCCCCGCCGATTCGGGCGCAGCAAGTACGGCCTCTCGCGGGTGGTGAAGGTGCTGATGGATCTCCTCACGATCACGATGATCCGTTCCTTCCGCGAACGGCCGCTGGCGCTCTTCGCCACGGGAGCCGTGGCATCGCTCCTGATCGCGGCGGCGTTCGGCGTCGCCTCGGTGGTCTCGTTGACATCCTTCCAGCCCAGCAAGGCGGCGGCGGTCGTGCTGCCGGGCGCAGCGCTCGTGTGGGTCGCGCTGGCGGCCTTCCTGCTCATGCTCGGCCTGCTGGGCGAGATGGCGCTCCGCGAGAGCCGCGAGGGCGAGAGCGATCTGCCGCTCCTGACCGGAGAACGGCGCGGATGAGCGGGCTGCTCGAGACGATCCCATCGACGCCGGAGCGGTCGGCCGGGGCCGGCACGGATATGGTGTCGCTGATCATCCCGGTGACCGAGCGCCCCGAGCCGCTCGAGGAGCTCTACCGCGAGTTCACCGAGCCATTCCGGCGTGCCGGCCGCCCGTTCGAGGCGTTGGTAGTGGTGCAGCCCTGGGCGCGAGCGCTGGCAGCTCCGCTGTCACACCTGGGTGCGGACGAGCCGATCCGCGTCCTCGAGACCGGGCAGGCCGCCGCCGAAACCGCGCTCATCCGGCTGGCAGCGAGCGAGGCGCGCGGCTCGATAATGCTGATCCTCCCTGCCTACCGGCGGGTCGAGCCGGAGGGCCTGCTGACCCTGGTCGAGGCGGTGACGCAGGGGGCCGATGTCGCGACCGCCCGCCGCTGGCCCCGGCGTGACCCGTGGATCAACCGACTCCAGAACCGCGCCTTCCATGCTCTGCTCGGCGGCCTGTCGGGCAGCACGCTCCGCGACGTGGCGTCGGGCGTGCGGGCAATGCGGGGGGAAGTCCTGCGCGAGCTCCCGCTCTACGGCGACTTCGCGCGCTTCCTGCCGGTCGTCGCGTTGCGGGAGGGCTACCGAGTGGAAGAAATCCCGGTGCCGCAGCACCCCCGGGAGAACCGGACCCGGGTGTACGGCCCCGGCATCTACCTCCGCCGTCTGATCGATCTTCTCGGGCTGTTCTTCCTGCTCCGCTTCACCGAAAAGCCGCTCCGCTTCTTCGGCCTCCTCGGGAGCCTGCTCGCGTTCATCGGTGGCGTCATTCTCGTCGTCGTGGCCGTGCAGCGGCTGGAGGGCCAGGGACTCGCCGACCGGCCGCTGCTTCTGCTCGGAATTCTCGTCCTGGTCCTGGGCGTTCAGTCGATCGCCCTGGGCCTGATCGGAGAGATCATCGTCCATCTGCACGCCTCGCGGCGGGTTCCCTATCGCCTGGCGCAGCCGGCCGGCGCGACGGATCGGAGCACCCCATCGACCGGACGCTGATCCCTGCATGAGTGAGCCGCCCCGGACGACCGGGCCCTCGTTCCTGGAGCTTGGGGTGATCACGGCCATCGCTCTGGCGGTGCGGCTCCCGCACCTCGATTCCGCCACGCCGACCTACGACGAGTTCTACCACCTGCTGGCCGCGCGCGGCTGGCTCCAGGACGGCTCGTTTCATATCGGTGCGGGGCACTACGACCGCGCGGTCCTCTTCACCCGGATGGTCGCGGAGTCCCTCCGCCTCTTCGGTGACACGTTGGCCGCTGGTCGGGTGCCGGCGCTGCTGGCCGGCACCCTGTGGGTCGTGGGCGTGTTCTGGTGGACCCGACGGGTGGCGGGCGGCTTGGCTGGATGGGCCGCGGCGCTCCTGCTCGCGCTCGACCCCGGTGCGGTTTACCTCTCGCAGTGGGTCCGGTTCTATACGCTTCACGGGCTCCTGGTCTGGGTGGGTGCCGTTTGCATCTACGAGCTGATCACGCGCCGGGCCGAGTCACGCCGCAGCATGGGCGTCGCTGCCTTGGGCGCCGTCGCGTGGGGCATTGCCTTCGCCCTGCAGCGCAGCACCCTGGTCGCGCTTGGCGCGGTGGGCCTCTGGGCCGCGGTAGTGCTCCTTGGCCGGCGCGGCAACGTGCTCACGAGGGCCCAGCCGAGGGTTCGGTTGCTGGTGATCGCGGGCGGCGTCGCGCTCTGCGCCGCCGCGGCCTGGCTCGTCACCTCAGGGGAGGCCGCAGCGATCTGGCGCATTTACAGCAACGCTCCGACCTGGGCCGAAGACTCGGGGCTGGGAAGACGCTGGTACGCCTCGTGGCTGGCCGGCCGGTATTCAACGCTCTGCGCCCTCTTCCCGGTCGCGGTTCTTCTGGCCGTTGCCCGGTTCACCCGCCCCGCGCTTTTCGCCCTTACGGTCTTCGGTACCGGTTTCGTCGCAGTGTCGCTGGGGGCGCCCAAGCAGGAGCGGTATCTCTACTTCGTGCTGCCGTTCTTCTTCGCGATCTGGGGATTCGCAGTCGCCGCGCTGGTGCCCGCGTTGCGCGCGACGGCGGAGCGGGCCGTCGCGGCGGTGGGTGGATCGCGCCTTCATGGCCGCAGCAGGGCGGGCGCGGCCTGGACGCTCACGGTGCTGGCCGTAGCCGTCGTGCTGTTGGCCAACGATGCCCCGCGACGAACCTGGCAGATGGTCTTCCCCGGACACCGCGCGCGCCCGTACCGCCTCTCCGACTGGACCAAGGCACTGCCGCAGCTCCGCCCCTTGGCCGACTCGGCGGATGTGGTGATCGCGTCGTACATCCTGAAGCCGATCTACTATCTCGGTCGCGGCGACGTCGCGCTGAGCGGCGCGGAATTGGCCGAGCTGGAGTGGCAGAACCCGCACCCGGCCGAGTTCTCGGTTGACGACCGGACCGGCAGACCGGTGATCAGTTCCCCCGCGTCGCTCCAGCGTCTCATGGCCTGCTTCCGGTCCGGGCTGATCCTGGTGGAGCGGTTCCATTTGAACCGCCCCATTCTGGTCCCGGCGGCAGCCTCGGCCTTCATCGCCGCCAACACTGAAGAGGTGCCTCTGCCGCCGGAGTCATGGGTGCACGCCTTCCGCTGGCGCCACCCGGTGCCGCCCGATCAGCCGAGCTGCCCGCCGTGGCGGTCGTCACTGATGACGCGGCCCGCGTCATGAACGCCGCGCTTGCCCGGCGAAACCGAGCGGGTTCTTTTCCCGCTTACCCATGAGCAATCCCCCGGCTTCCACTGCTGCGCGCCCTGCCGCTCCTCAGGTGCCGCAATCCGACGCGCCGCCACCCGCTACCGGCCCGCGCGATCCGATCACCGGTGCACCGGCTGCGATCGAGGACGCCCGGCCGAGCCTCGCGGGCGATGTGCGCGAGATCGTCCGGGACATCTGGCGCTACCGCGACCTGCTGTATCAGCTCGCCCGCCGGGACATCCGCATCCGGTACAAGCAGGCGCTGATGGGGTTCGCCTGGGCCCTTTTCATGCCGGCACTCATCGTGATGTCGGGCCTGCTGGTTCGATTCGCCATGGCGTACGTAGCCGGGCGGCAGGTGGAAATGGGCAGCGTCGCTGCCATCGCCGTGAAGGCGGTCCCCTGGGGCTTCTTCGTGAGCGCCATCGGCTTCGCGACCAGCAGCCTCGTCGCCAACTCGACGCTGGTGACGAAGATCTACTTTCCCCGGGAGCTGCTGCCGCTCGCGGCCGTACTCGCCGCCATGTTCGACGCGCTGATCGGCGGTACCGTCGTGACGCTCGCCCTCCCGTTCCTTGGCGTACCTCCCTCGGCAGGGCTTCTCTGGGCCCCGCTGATCGTCGGGTTGCTGGTTCTGTTCACCATTGCGACCAGCCTCTTTCTGAGTTGCGCGAACCTCTTCTTTCGCGACGTGAAGTACGTCGTCCAGGTGCTGCTGACCTTCGGCATCTTCTTCACGCCGGTCTTCTTCGACGCCGCGATGTTCGGGCCGGTGGCGGCGCCGCTGGCGATGCTCAACCCGCTCGCCCCGCTGCTCGAGGGGCTCCGCCTCGCGGTGGTCGAGGGACACAACCTGCTCCTGCCGCTCGAGGTCGTCGTGCGCGGCGCCACGGTCATGGCATGGAGCCCCTGGTACCTCGCCTACAGCGCCCTGTGGGCCATCGGCGGACTCCTCGTGAGCGCCGTTGTGTTCCACCGGTCGGAGCTTCTCTTCGCCGAGTACGTGTGACTATGCCTGCACCCGATGCCAAGGTCGCGTTTCATGGCGTCTGGAAGCGGTTCCGCCGCGGCGAGGGGCATGACAGCCTGCGCGACCTGCTGCCCGCGCTCACCCGGCGTGCCTTCCGGCGCCTCAAGGCCGGCGAGCTCGGGACGGCTGATTTCTGGGCGCTGCAAGACGTGAGCTTCGAGGTGCTGCCCGGCCAGGCGCTGGGCATCATCGGCGCCAATGGGGCCGGCAAGTCCACCGCCCTCAAGATCCTCACCCGGATCCTCCGACCCACTCGCGGCCATTCAGTCATCACCGGCAGGGTCGGCGCCCTCATCGAGATCTCGGCCGGGTTCCATCCCGATCTCACCGGACGGGAGAATATCTTCCTCCAGGGCACGATCATGGGGATGCGCACCGCCCAGATCCGGGCTCGGTTCGACCAGATCGTCGAGTTCTCCGGCATCAGCGAGTTCATCGATACGCCGGTCAAGCGCTACTCGAGCGGGATGAACGCCAAGCTCGGCTTCTCGATCGCGGCCCACCTGGATCCGGACGTGCTGATCATCGACGAGGTCCTCTCGGTCGGCGACTTTGTGTTTCAGCGCCGGGCCTTTGACCGGATCGCGGCGCTCGCCCGGAGCGGGATTCCCGTCGTGGTCGTGTCCCACCAGCTCAACCGCGTCCTCGAGCTCTGTACCGATTGCCTTCTGCTGCATCGGGGGCGGGTCGTTAAACAGGGCTTACCGGCGGAATGCATTGCTCAGTACGTGCTCGGCGCATCGCTCGACAGCCGCTCCGACACGTCCACTGATTGTCCGGTCGAGCTCCACACGGTCGAGCTTCCCAATCCGGGCCCGGTCCGGTCGGGTGAGTGGCTTCAGCTTCGGGTGCGTGGCCGTATTACGAGGCCGGTCACCGAAGACCTGGAGCACGTGGGCCTGCGGATCCGGGCGCTCCACACCGGCGAAGCCGTGTTCGCGACCAGCAGCAAGCACTGCCGACTTCAGCTCCCCGAGGTGGGACCCTTCACGGTGGACACCGAGCTCCAGGTCAACGTGCCTCCGGGTAGCTACGTTGCCGAAACCGCAGTGTGGGACCCTCGACACGCCCGCGAGGCGTTCACGGGCCCGGTGATCCGCATCGACGTGATGGAGGGTCCGAGCTTCTGGGGACCGGTGCAGATGAATGCCCGCATGGCGGTTCGCTGAGCGGGCATCGCGTGCCCCGGCGACGGATATCGCTCCTCCACACGGCGAACGGCTGGGGTGGGTCGGCGATTCACACAGTCACCCTGGCCAATACCCTCGCCATCCGGGGCCATCGACCAGTGATCGTCGAGCTCACCGCGCCAATCATCCTGGAGCGGAGCGCGCTCGTCGAATCCGGGGTTGAAGTACACTGGGCCGATCTCGGCCTGACGCCAAAGCAGCTCGGCCAGCTCGGCGCCGGGCGCTGGTACCGCTTCCTCCGCACGCTCAGAGCCGATGTTGGGGTGCTCGCCAAGGGCTGGCCGGAGGTCGGGTCTCCCGGGCTCGATCTCGCCTGCCGATTCGCGTTTCGAGGTCGCTTTCTCACCATCGAGCACTCCACACCTCGCCCGCGTGCGGGCAAGACCAGCCGGCGACATTTCGGCGGCCTTGTCCCTGGCTTCGGTCTCTGGTGGTACGCCCAGGGACTCCCCCTGCACCTCCGATCGCTCTTTCCCCGGCGGATCGTCACGGTCAGCCGCGCCATCGCCGGCGAACTGATCCAGCACTACGGGTTCCCGGCATCGAAGGTCGTGCCGATCCCGAACGGCGTCGACGGCGAGCGATTCGCGCCCGACCGGGCAGCGCACGCCCGAAGCAGGGAAGCGTGGAACGTCCCGGGCGACGCCGTCGTGTTCGGGACCGTCGGCCGACTCACGATCCTGGACAAGGGGATCGATGTGGCCATCGAGTCGTTCGCCCGACTCTGCGCCGCCAACCCCGATCGCCCGCTCTGGTGCGTGCTGGTCGGCTCGGGCCGCGACGAACCGACTCTGAAAGCGCAGGCCCGCGACTCCGGCTGGGGGCACCGGATTCTGTTCCCGGGCGCGACGGAACGCCCGTGGGAGGCCTATTCTGGGATGGACGTCTTCCTGATGCCCAGCCGGTTCGAGGGTATCGGGCTCGCGCTGCTCGAGGCCATGGCGTGCGGGTGTTGCCCGGTGGTGATGGCTGTGGGGGGGATCAAGGAGGTAGTGACCGACAGGACGCTGGGCTGGACCGCACCGCCGGCCGATCGCGAAGCGTTCTTGCAGGGCATGCAGGCGGCGCTCGATGCCGGCCCGGACGGCCGATCCGCCATGGGTGCACGCGCCCGGACGCATGTGCTCAGCCGGTTCCGGGCGGAGGATCAGTACGACGAGCTGGCGAACGCGATCGAGCAGCTTTGATCGAGACAGGCGTCAGCCGGCCGCATCGCGGGACGATTCCGGTCGTGCGAGGTTCCGGCAGCGATCGAGATGATTCCACACGACCGTCAGGAACCGTTCCGCCAGCGCCGACGGATTGAACTCTTCTCGCCTCACGTTCGCGCGAGCCTCTTCGGCCAGTCGCTGGTACGCGGTCGGGTCCGAGAGCACCCCTTCCACCGCCTCGGCCCATCTGGCCGGGCTCTCGGCCGGCGGAAGGAGAATGGCCCCGGAGCGCACTGCCTCCGGGATCCCGGCGATCCGGCTCGCCACGACGGGGATGCCGCTCACCTGGGCCTCGAGCAGCACCCGTCCGAACGCCTCGTTCCACTGGGAGGGGGCGAGCAGCAGCGCGGTCTCCCGATAGACCTCGCGCATGTCCAGGGTTCGCTTGCGGAGTCGGACGTTCGGCAGGCCTGCCAGGCTGGCCTTGAGCTCCCGGCGTCTGGCACCGGAGAGTGGCCACGTCTCCACGAACAGAAACTCCCGATGCGGTAGACGCCGGGCCACCTCGAGGGCGACGTCGATTCCCTTCTCCTTCGCGGGGTTCACCATGGTGACGAACCGCGGCCGGCGGTCAGTCACGAGGTATCGCTCGAATTGCACGATCGGATACACGTAGGGGGCGTCCCGGCCCAGCCGCTCGGCCACCCGACCCGTGACGAACTGCGACGCAGCCACGAACAGCACGAGCGGATTGTCGGCGAGGGCCCCCTGGTGCCAGCGGAATTCGGCGTCCTGAACGAAGAGAACCGCGGGAATCGAGGCCTGCACGGCGGCCGTGGCGATCGCTTCGCTGCCCTCGAGCTGCGTCAGCACGAGGTCGGGGCGCAACGCGGCCATCCGCACTTTCAGCAGCTCCGGAACCAAACCGGACCAGGCGCGGTAGGTCGCATAGCCGTTGTCGCGATCCGCCCAGCCCGGCACGCTGCGACGCGTGAGCAGCCGGCGCGCACGATAGACCGAAGCGCGAAGCAGGCTCCCGGCGCTGATGCCGGCAAGCGCTTCGCACTCGTGACCCCGCGCCCGCAGCAGTTCGAGCAGCGTGTGTACCGACAGGATCGCCCCGTCGACGCGGTCGGGCAGATAATCCCTGCCTGACGCGAAGATGAGCCTCATCAGGGACTCCCGGACCCGGTTGCGCGGCCTGTCAGGCTATGCATCCGAGCCACGCGGGTCAAGCCGCCCGCTATTCGCGACTCTGCCTTGCGGCGCTCCGCCCGGAGTGCTGCCACGTCCGGAGCCGCCCGGATAGATTCGGACCCACCCTGTCGAGGCGCACCATGAGCATCGTCCGTGAGTTCGTGAAGTCCCGGCTGTCGGACGGCAGCCGTCGAGCAGTCCGAGCGCTGATCGATGAGCTCAAGCTCCAAAGAGTGCACCACCGGTCTTTGCGCGAGGTGCCTCGATATCTGGCACACGGAGAGCTGAAGCTCCACCTGGGTTGTGGGCCGAACCACAAGCCTGGCTGGGTGAACATCGATCTCGGGCCCAAGGCAGTGCTGCGACTCGATCTCCGGGAGGAGCTTCCTTTCCCCGACGGGTCGGTGGCAATCATCTACAGCGAGCACTTTTTCGAGCATCTCGAGTACCCCCGTGAGGTAAAGCACCTGCTCGGGGAGTCAATGCGTGTGCTCAAGCCGGGCGGCCTGTTTGGTATGGGCGTGCCGGATACCGCGTTTGCACTCGAGGCCTACGTCCACGGCCACGAGGAGTTCTTCCGCATCAGCCGGGAGCGCGGCTGGCATCCGGCCTGGTGCCGCACCCGGATGCACCAGATCAACTACCACTTCCGCCAGGACGGCGAGCACAAGTGGCAGTACGACCTCGAAACCCTGACGCAGGTGCTGACCGACGCGGGGTTCGTGGATGTCGCACGACGTCCGTTCGATGCGTCGCTCGATTCCGAGTACCGGCGTTGGGGCACGCTCTACGTCGATGCGCGGAAGCCCGGATGAGAGCAGCTGCCCGTCGGCACGCGGCATGAGTGCGTCCCCCAGCGCCGGCCAGCCCGCTTCGTTCATCACGGTCGCCATCTGCACCTGGAACCGCTCGGCGCTCCTGCGAGCGACGTTGCAGCGGATGACCGAGCTGGCAGCCCCAGCGGGAGTGACGTGGGAGCTCCTCGTGGTGGACAACAACTCGACCGATGACACCCGGAACGTGGTCGCCGCGTTCGAGGCGCGGCTCCCGATCCGCTATCTCTTCGAGCCTACACCCGGCAAGTCGAACGCCTGCAACCTCGCCGCGCGCGAAGCCCGGGGCCGATACATCCTCTGGACCGACGACGACGTGCTGGTGGCTCCCGACTGGCTCACCGCCTACTGCCGGGCGTTCGCCCGCTGGCCCGACGCGGCGGTCTTCGGCGGCCGGATCCTCCCCTGGTTCGCAGGCACGCCACCCGACTGGCTGGTGCGCGGCTTCCATCACGTGGAGCACGCTTTCGCGGCGCTCGATCTCGGGCCCGAGGCGATGCCGCTGGGCGGCGACCGGTTGCCGTTCGGGGCCAACATGGCGATCCGCACGAAGGAGCAACGGGAACACCGCTACGACCCCGGCCTCGGCCCGCGGCCGAACAGCGGCCTTCGGGGCGAGGAGATCACCCTGGTGCGCGGCATGCTCGCGGCGGGGGCCACCGGCTGGTGGGTGCCGGACGCCGAGGTCCGGCATTACATCCCGGAGCACCGCCAGACGACCGGGTTCCTGAAGGTGTACTACCAGGGGTGGGGCGAGTGGCTCGCTCGCTGCGCCGACGGGCCGGCGCAGCGGGTGCTGCTGGGACGCCCGCTCTGGCTCTGGCGGGAAGTAGCCGAGACCCGCCTCCGGTACCTGGTGCGGCGGCGACTCGCGCCACCCGCGGTCTGGCTCGAGGACCTCAAGGCGGCGAGCACGGCGTTGGGGCGATTCGCGCGCGGCGGCGACCGGTCCCGCGCGCTCGACGGGTAGACGGCCGATCACTCGAAAGCACCGGCTCAAGCTGCGCCCGTGCGGCGATGCCCAGGCTCTGGAAAGCGCCGGGCAGGCGCCAGCTCACCCGTCTCCAGCACCTCGAGCACCCGCCGCGCGATCCAAGACCATTCGAGATAGTACGGGCGGGTGGGACTCGGCCGGGCAGCGGAGCGGAGGCGCTCGAGCGCGGTGGTGAGTCCCTGCGCGACGTCCGCCGGTCCGGTGCCAGCCAGAACGGTATGGGGTGGATAGTCCCGCAGATGCTCGGCCATCCCACCGGTCGGCGTCGCTACGACGTACTTCCCGAACGTCATGCACAACAGCAGCAATCCGCTGCCGGACCCCGAGAGATAGGGGAGCATGGTCACGTCGGAGGCCTCGAGGATCTCCGCGGTGCGGACCGGGTCGAACGGGCCGGGCAGCAGCCGGACCGCGGATGCCAGCCCCAGCCCGGATGCCAGTCGCCGGGTCAGTGCCAGACTATCGCGCGGGTCCAGGCCGGGATAGCCGTGCTCCGTGCCGGCCACGACGAGCACGGCGGCCGGGAACCGGTGTGCGGCGAATGCCCGCACCACGGACTCGTAATTCTTGAACGGGCGCACCGCGCCGAAGCAGAGCACCAGCGCTTCATCGCGTTCCACACCCAGCTCACGGCGGACGTCGGCGCGCGCGGCCGGTCGCCGGGGATAGCTGTTGTAGAGCCCGTGGGGGGCCACGATCGCCTTGTCCGCAGCCTCGGGAAACCGGGCCGTCAATTGGGCGAGGGCTTCGTCGCTGTGGAGCACGAGCAGATCGCAACGCCGGTACACGGCGCGAGTGATGCGCTCGTAATCCGGTCTGGACTCGTGGGGTGTGACGTCGTGCACCGTGTGGACGAGGCGGATGCCCAGCCGGCGGCACGCTGCCCAGAAGTCCACGCCATATCCGTCCATGATCGGCCACTCGGTCCAAACGGCATCGTACCCGCACTGCTTGAGGTGCCAGGCCAGCTCCCACCGCAGGACCGCGCCGCGAGCCGCCTGATACCACGCGCGCCGGCGGAGCCCTCCGACGGCTGCGGCCGGCGTGGGGCGATATGCCCCCGCCGGTTCTGCTCCGGCCTCAACCCGGGCAGCGCCGCCCCGAAGGGTCGTCAGGAGCGCGCGCTGCTTGATGAGCACGGTTCCCAGCACGGGGAGATGGCGGTGGTGCCGCGGCAGCGTCATCGTCTCCGAGCGCCCGGAGGCGTAGACCGTGACATCGACGCCCGCCCCGGCCAATCCCTCCGCCAGCTCGTGCGTATATGTCCCGAGGCCGCGGTCGCTCATCGGATCGATCACGGCGATCGAGCGGACCGGACCGCGCCAGTCGGGTGGGCTCACGAGCCGGCGCCGAGATAGAGCCGCTGGTACGCCTTCACCATCCCGTCGAGTGCGAATCCGTCCAGAACCCGTCGCCTTGCCGCCTCGGCGTCGCGGCATCGTGCGGCCGGGTCGAGCAGAGCCGCGCGCCAGGCCCGGGCGAGCGCGTCGGGGTCGTTCGGCGGGACGAGACGATGAGCCAGTCCCGGACCCAGGACATTCGCGTTGCCACCGACGTCGGTGACGACCGGACAAAGCCCCGCACTCATGGCCTCCAGCAGGCTGATCGAGGTTCCCTCGCTGCGCGACGCCAGGGTGAACAGGGTGAAGGTTGCGTGCAGCTCGGCTACATCGTCGCGCCACCCCGGCAGGCGAACGCCGCCACCGACGCCGGCACGGTCCGCCCACGACGCGAGCCTGGCCTGCTCGCTTCCGCCTCCGGCGATGACGAGCACTGGCGGCTCCCCGCCGTTCCAGGCGCCGCGCAGCCGCGCGAAGGCCTCCAGCATGAGATCATAGCCCTTGATGGGCTCCAGCCGTCCGATGCTACCCAGCACGGGAGCCTCGGCGCACAGCCCCAACTCGCGACGCACTCGCCCGGCGTCTTCCCGGGGGCGGTGTCTGGCGGTGTCCACGCCGTTCTGCACCACGGTCAGCCTGCGAGCGCTGACGCCGACGCGACGGACGAGCAGCTCGGCGAGTGGCTCCGACACTGCCACGACGACATCGGTGCGACCCGCGGCGATCCGATCGAGCAGGCGGCCGGTCCACGGATCCGGTTGCGGGCGGCCGTGATCGGTGTGGACCAGGCGGGGCACGCCGGCGAGGCGGGCCGCCAGCGACCCTTTGTACCAGACGCCGCTGTGGGTGTGCACGACGTCGGGGGCGAGGCGGCGGATCTGCCGCGCCAGGCTGCCCGGCCAGAGCATCGAGCCGCGGGGCATCGGGTCAGCGACGTGCAAGCCCGCCGACGAGTCGAGGCCTTCGGCAAACCGGCCGAGGTATGCCAGGCCAAGCACGTGACACTCGAACTGTTCGGGGTCGAGCCGATGAACCAGGTCGGCGAGCACGCGCTCCATGCCCCCATAGTTCAGGTTGTCGATGAGATGGAGCACGCGCACGCGGCGGTTCATGGCTGACGCCTCGCGGCCGCGCGGCGCGCCAACCGGTCCTGCGTCCGCTCCGCGACGTCGAACAGCGTCCGGACGACGACCAGCCCACCGAGGCTCCAGCGTGACCAATCCACCCGCGCGCCGAAGCGCATCGTGCGGCCGACGTTGTCGAAGCGGCCCGCCCGGAGCTCGACCAGCGGATCGGGACCCGGCGTTCGGAGCACGACGCGGGTCCCCCGATCGTTGCCCGCGTCGTGCTGATCGAGGCCGGCCACGCCCACGAGGCGGGGATACTTGCCCTGCAGTCGCCGCAGGAGCCGGATGGCCTGCGGATCGGGCAGGTAGCGGGTGTCGTAGGCAGCGTTCCACACCTCGATGCCGTCGATGGCCGCTGCCACGGCGTCGGGCACGCGGTAGCGGGCGAGCCGCGGATGCGCCAGGATCGAGAATCCGCTCGCCCGCGGCACGATGGCGACGAGCTCCTCGGGCGTACGGGGCTCGATCCAGGCCCCGAGGCCGAGCACGAGAAGGTGCAGGCCGGGGAACCCCTCGAACCGGAACTCCAGGCCGGGGAGCAGGCGGACGCCGCCGACCGACGCGCGGCGGCAGTGTTCCCGGTATCGGTCGAAGCGGGCAGCGTCGAAATCCTCGGCGTGCTCCGTGAGGCCCACGAAGGCGATGCCTCGCTTGGCCGCGAACAGCTGGAGCACCTCCAGGGAATCGCGACCGTCGTGAGAGTAGTCGCTGTGCACGTGAACGATGCCTACGGTACGGCCGTTGGTCATAGCTCCTTGAACCAGGTGCGCGATTCCCGCACGAACGGGAGGGGATCGTCGAGACGCAGGATCTCCTCGCGATCCGCCGGGCCCCAGCTGGTCAGGAAGTCCCGGACCGCGCGCCAGCGGCCAGGGCTCCCGGGAGGAAGCGCCAGCTCGGCCGGCGACCGGCGCAACCGCGCAAGCAGGTGATCCACGTCGCCCCAGAACCAGCGGCTCCGTACGCCGACGCGGTAGGTCGTTACGGGCGCCGGCCGTTGGCCCATCGCCAGTGAGGTCAGCAGCACGGGAAAGTCCACCCCGGCATCGATCGCCAGCTGCAGCGATCCCCAGAATCGCCCGTTGATCTCCATCAGATAGGGCGTGCCCGTGGACGCGGCGACCTTGTACTCGATCATCGCCAATCCGCTCCAGCCGAAGTGGTCGAGCAGGTCGCGGGAGCGTGCGATCAGCTCCGGATCGGCGGCGATGCTCTCCCGGTAGACGCTCACGCCCCCGCTGGGCGGCTTTTCCCGAATCCGCCGGTGAGCGAAGGCCCCGAACAGCTGACCGTCCCAGATGAGCAGGAAGATCCCCACACCCGGCCCGACGACGCGCTCCTGTACCAGCAGCGGGAACGAGCCCTCGGGCACGCGACCGAGGCACTCGTGGAGCTGCGCCTGGTCAGCCACATGGTCGACGGCGAGCTGGGCCCGACCCCGACCGCCGTCGACCACCGATCGGCTCGGCTTGAGCACCAGGGGGAACCGCAGCTCGTCGCCAACGAGCTCGTGCCCCGCGGCCCGGCTCGAAAGCACCCGCTGGCGGGGGACCGCGATGCCGAGCTCCGACGCGATACCAAGCAGATGGCGCTTGTCCGATACGGCCTCGAAGCGATCCAGGTCCACGAAGGGGACTCGTGCCGCCAGTCGGTCCCCCGCTGGCAGAACCGCGAGGAGAGCGGCCTCCGTCACGGGCAGGACCACGTCCACGCCGAGATTCTTGACGCTGGCCTCGATCGCCTCCCCGTAGCGATCGGGCTCCCGCAGCGGACTCGGCAGGGCGAGGTCGGCCCGGGCGTAGCGCGAGGCGCCCGCGAGCGAGCGCCCGTCGGTCGAGCACACGAAGGCCAGATACCCGGCACGGCCGAGAGACCGGACGATCGCGAGAGCGGCCCGCTGGTCGCCGTCGGTCACGAGCACCTTCGCGGTCATTACAGCGGCAGGCCCGCGAGCCGAAGGGAGAATCCGTCGACGCTGAGTCCCGCCGGCACGTTGAGCCGGGGCACCGTGTACGACGATGCCCGCGGGAGCCGACCTCCGTCAATTCGCAGCGCTCCGAGGTACCCGGCTTCCGCGGCTGCACGAGCGACGCCCTCGGAGTAGGCGCCGTAGGGAAACGAGAGCCACGGGACGAACCGGAGGCTGAAACCGGCAGCGAGCCAGTCGCGGGATTTCACCAGCTCCTCCCGCAGCTCGGCCGCACCGAGGCGCGCGAGATTGGGGTGGCTCCAGGAATGAGAGCCGATGGTGATGCCGGGCTGCTGCGCCGCGGCGATCAGCTCGGTCTCGGTGGCGGCCCGTGCGTGGGCCGGCAGGTCGGCCATCGGCAGCCTCCGTTCCCTGGCCCACTCGCGAACGCGGGCGTCCTCGCCGCGCAGTGTGTCCAGCGCCATGCTCCGGATCGGCGCCGGCAGGCCGCCCGCCGTTCCCGCGAGTGCGTCCCACCAGAACGACGCACCGCCGACGAAGGCCGGCGCCACGAAGATGGTGGCGGGGAAGCCGCGCCGCGCCAGCGCTTCGACACCTGCTGTGACCGCGCCCTGATACGCGTCATCGAACGTGATCGCGACCTGGGGTCTTGGCGACGCGGGCCGGTCCGTACGGAGGAGGTCCCGAAGTGGAAGCACGTCCGCCCGGGCCTCGAGGCGATCGAGCTGCCGCTCGAACGCTGCCTGTGGCAGGTGCAGCGAGATCTCGCCGACGCGGGCGCAGCCTGCGGGGACGATGTTGTGGTAGGCAAGGATGAGGCCCCGGCGCCGCGCCCTGCGACCGACCATCCATGCAATCCCGGACCGCGCGAGGATCCCCTCCGCCGCGCGCTTGACC